>NZ_JABBDR010000155.1 GCF_018854495.1 Acidithiobacillus ferruginosus | reverse complement strand
GACGGCCTCCGACTTCGCCAAAATGTTCATTGGAGACTATCGCACCGCCGTCTCCTGGATTCAAAATCTTCCAGAGCGGATGCGGCCCAATCCATCCACTCTGGTCTTCCTGGATGAACCAGGTTCTTACCTGTCGGACACCTGGGATCGCCTCTTCGAGCAGGCCCGCTCCGCCCGCCAGCGACTCATGCTCAGCCCGCAGACCAAAGCCAACCTCGATGGCGTATCAGAAACCCTGTTCGACAAGGTGGCGGGCAACTGTGCCACGAAGACCTTCTTCCAGCTCGGTGCTCAGGAGACGGCGGAGTTTGCCGGGGATTACATCGGGATGCGGTTGGGCGTGTTGAAAACACTCTCGGAAAGCAGTTCGGATTCCGCCAGCGAATCCTCAACGGATGTGGTAGGCAGTGGCGCCGCCGGAGCAGGAGCGGGAACCACGGAAGGCGAACGTGAACAGGAGATGTACAAGGTCTCCCCGGATGACCTCAAAGCACTGGGCAAGGGCGAGTGCATTCTCTCCTGGGGCGGAAGCAGGTTCTTCCACGTCAAAGTGCCCATGGTTTCCTTCAGCGACGAGTTCAAGCAGTGGGCGGAAAAACCCAAAGTGTATGCTCCCGAGAATCCCAGGCGTCCGCGTCCGTATCGGACGGATTACGGTATTTTCGAGCGCCTTGAGACGGTCATCAAGGCCGATCAGGACTACATCAAAGCGCAGTTCCCGGCGAAGCAGGAGAAGAAGGCCGACACCAGGAAACAGGCCGATGCTTAGATCGGAGGCGCTTGACAAGGCCGACACGAGAGCGTTAGGCTCTAACACACGTTACAGCCTAACGGGTGGGTGTATGAGCGCAGAATCGAATCGGGAACGGCAAAAGCGGTGGCGGGAACGTACCCTGAAGGAATCCGATGGTCCGCAGTTGACCAGATTGCAGGTGTATATCGAGCCCGAGGCCGCTGCCGATCTGGAGCAGATCGTCCGGAAAACCGGGTGGACGAAGCGTATTGCCATCGAAACCGCCATCAAAAAGCTGGCACGCGATGTTGAGTAGAAAGGAGCTGAATCATGAGTCAGTCCATTACGTCCCCAATGACGGGGACCCGCCCCGTGGCGGCGACACACTCCACATCGGCACATGCCGGGATGCTGGCCCACTTCTTCACGCCGGGGACGGACTTCCTGATCGTGGCGACCGTGGTCTTGCTGCTGCTGTTGCTGTGGATGCCGGTAACGCGGGAGATATTGAAGGGGATTTTTGGGACGCTGTTGATGCCGGTGTTTTCGGCCATATTCCTGGCGATCTTTCACTGGACGGTGAAGACGGGGCGGACGATAGTGGATGCCCATCTGATTTTGTTTCGGAATCTGTTCTCTTCTCACAAGGACATACATCCCACCCTGGAAGATCCGAAGAGAAAGTAACTCGCGTCATCCGGGAGTATGTCGATGAGCTGACGCCGGACAGGCGGCTCGTTTTCTACCATCTGCAAAGCCGGATCGCCCTGGCCACGACGAAACGGGTGACACCGGCACGCCGGGAGTCGGCGGTGCTCTGGATATTTGGCGCGGAGTCACGGGAAGACATCGACTTTGCCGACTGTTGCGATGTGCTGGAAGCGCGTCCGTGGATCGTGCGGTTGCGGGTGCAGCTCCAGTTCTGGTTTCGGGACATGCGCTTTACGACAGCCATCCCCGCGCTGGTCACGCCACTGCCCGCCCGCATCGTGGAAGAGGCCTTCGGCGCATCCGGTGAGGACGGAATATGGGTGGCCAGGCGCCTCTGGGAGTGGCCAGGCGCGAGCCATGAGGCATTATGCCGGATCGTCGGCGCACCGGCACCCTTGGCGCTACGGCACGCCCTGGAGCATCTGGAACAGTCAGGAATCATCGTATCGGGATTCGACGGGTTGTACTGGTACTGCGTTGGACACAGCCCGCTGAACCGCTACGGGCAACCGATCCCGGTGAGCTGGGCCAGCTTTTGGAAAACGGTCTGAAGGAGGTATTGATGGGAGCTTACACATTCGCGCATTACGAGCAGGCTTGGACCGGCTTGATGGTCTCACACCCGCGCTTCGGCGGCGGGGTCATTGTGCGCGTGGTGCGCGACGGTGGCGATGTTCTGGTAGCCGTCCGTTTCCATGACGGACTGCGCAAGACCTTCGCGTCGGGCGAAGAAGCATTACGCGAGTTGAAGAGCCTCCGGGGAATCCTTTCCGCCCCGCTGGAGCCGCTCGACCGAATCAGCGACCAGTCGCTACAGCGGCGTATTCAACAAGCCCAGCGTCGCCACGACACGCGCTGTCAGATCGACGATGATCTCGAAGAGCGTCTGGATGCGGTTGCCGGAATGCGCAAAGCCATACCCCATCCGCCGGCGGGCTCCGCTGCCGCCTGGACCTGGTAGCAGTCTCTCATGGCCGCAGCTCCACATCGTCGCATCGCCAAGTCCACCCTCACGGTGCTGACGTTCTGGGTACTTGTGGGCCTCGCCGTGGCCGCCTGGACCAACCTGCCGATGATGCTCTCCCGGATTCCGGAGATTCCGTGGAGACTGTCGTGGATCGCTATCGTGCTCTTCTTTGCGGCGGCGCTGGCCCTTGCTGTGGACGCCTACCACATCTTCCGGGTGACGATGGGATTGCGGCCCATGGCGTACCGGGGTGCCGTCACCAGCATTGGCATTCTGCCGTCACCCATTCTCCCGGCCCGCCTGACCATTTCTCGTAAGCAGCAGGTGCTACGCCTGCAAGCCTTGCTGGCGGTAATCTCACCCGACAAACACGACCCCCGGCTCAATACTGCGGCACTACTTGATCTCGCCGCATCCAAAACCCCGATGGCGGACCTCTTCTGGGCCGTATTTTCCATACTGGATGCGTCACAACTCCCGGCCTCGCCCGTGCGGGGATCCCACGGGGACGCACTCCTGATCAGCCATAGCCTGCGGGTATCGGCGGCCATGGCGAAGCTCTGGGAAACTGCGACCGCACCTGTCATGCCGACGAACGTGAATAAGCCCGCGCAAAGCCGCCCCTACGATCTGCCAACCGCGATCCTCGCAGGCATCGCCCATGACATCGGCAAGGTGCGCTGCTTTAAGCGCGGATCGGACGGAACCATCACGGTGATTGGCCTGCACGACATGGTGGGCAGCAGGATACTGGCCAGTCTGCCCGAGTTCTGGGAAATCGTGGATGACCAGGGCGTGCATGATGACTACATCCAGCGTCTCCTCACCCAATCCATCCGCTATTATCACCATCCCAGTGCCTATCCCGGCTCCGGATACAAGCGATCCCTCATTCATACCGACGGCGCCGTTGCCGCCCTCATGGAGACGATTCATGATGCCGATCTCGTAGCAGGAGCCATAGAGGGGCGCAGCAGCGAAGTCATGGCCGACTACCGGGACGAAGACGAGTTGCCCGAACTCGATCTGAACCAGCAGATATGGGAAACCTTCCTGCACCTCATGGACGATGAATCCCTCATCAACAGCAAGTCCCCGCAAAAGCGCATCGCCTACAAGAAGGGGCGCGTGCTCTACATCATAGAGAACAAGTTGCGCACGCTGATCTGCGATCACCTGTCTTTGACCCGCGCCGACTACACCGGCAACAACAATGGCAATCCGGGCAAACTCATCAGCGTCATCGCCCATCGGCTCGATGCCCAGGGGCTGATCAAGAAAGATTTTCAGGGGACGGTCTGCAAGAAACCGGAGGGTGCCGGTTTCTATCTGCAAATAGACGGAACCAACAAGGATGGAGAATCATCCGAAACGGAATTGCGTCTGCCCCACTACATCGTGCGCATCACCGAGGATGAGAACAATCCGTTCGCCAAATATATGAACATGGAGGACTACCCGGCGACCATCACGCCCAAGGCCGCCACATGGCCACAGTGGTTCTCCAAACCGAAGGAAGCCGCAGCAGACACGGAGCTCTTGCAGGCCCCGGAGGCTACCGCAGCGTCGGCCCCAACGCCCCCCGCGCAACAGGCCCGGACGGGAGATGAAGAAGACAAAGGCGACGCGGACGATGACGACCGCGACATACCGCCGGACCTGCATGAAGCGGTCCCCCACGACGCGCCAGAATGCGCATCAGAAGAGGACGATGACGACCCCTTCAATGTACCCAGTGTGCCACCGGCCCCTTCGGGAGAACCTTCTTCAGGAGAACCTTCTTCAAGAGATATCCCTTCGGAGGAAACGCGAGGCAACCTCCCTGATACGCCGCCCGCGCCCGTTGCCGAATCCACTGGGGATACGCTGCCCGCGGAATCCGCAGCGGAAAATCAGACAACCATTCGGAGCCGCGAAGAAAAGCTGCGCCAACTACTGCGCGTCCGGGACCGCGCCAGTATGAACAGAGAGAGCCCCCACATCATCAGGAGAGAAATGGAGACCCCAAAAGAGAAGAATCAGAAGCTCATCGAGCGTGTGCGCTACTATTGGACCCAGTATCCTGGCATTCTCACGGAAATACCTGGCAGAGACCTGCACCTGGATACCGCTGCCCGCAAGTCCGTGCTCTTCGCGCTGATCTGGATGGACCAGACCCGCAGGGATCGTGCGCAAATGACCGGAGCGGATGACCCCAATGCTATCCAGAAGGTCAGCCTGAACGACCTGTTCAGCTTCCCCGTGAAAGACGACACAGGGAAACTGGTTCTGAAAGCTCTTGAGAAGCTCGGCACCGGACGGGTGCTTATCCCCGAGATGAGAACCCTGCTGGAAATCAGAACGCTTGCGGACGGGAGCATCGACCTTGAAAACGGCACGCTCTCGGCACCCGTTCAGTTGCCGCACGACCAGTCTGCCGCCTGAATGGAAGAGCGCCTGCTGTCCGCGACCGAAATCAACCAGGCGTTATCCACCTGGATCCGAGGCGACAACCCGAATGAGGAACGCCTGTTCCGGCAACTTCTGCCCGCCTTCCGGCGCATCGTGCGCGGTGTCGCCGGCAGGATGTGCCGGAAGACGGGTATCCCGCTGGATGAGGAACTTCAGGATGAGATTCTTCAGCGGATATGGATAGCATTACTCAAACGACGGGACCAAAAAGAAGGCTTCACCAGTGAACTCCCAGCAAGCTTGTGGGTCTGGACCACTGCCCAGTTTGCCATGACCCGGATCTTTCGATCAGAAAACCGCTATGCGCTGTCTGCTCAATCCGAGGACGGTCACGACTGGATGGACAGTATGACCGAAGGACGGATCGGCGATCCTCTGGAATCCATCATGGACGAGGAAAGCATGGCACTGATGGAACAACGGCGGGAAGAGGCTATGAAGCGAGTCGCACCATTTATCGGGAGTTTGCCCACACCGCCCGAGACACCTGCCAGAGAACGGGAAATGGCCCCCATCGGCCCCGCTATGGAGTTGCGGGGGGTCATTCGACAATTGCACTGGAGCCAGCGGCAGATGGCGGAGTATCTCGGTGTCTCCGTAGACATAGTGTATAACTATGTCTACGGGCGCACGCTTATCCCCGATTACCAGATGGACCGTATTCGCGCTGCGGAAAAAACGACGGGAGACTACTCGGATACCGGCTGGGACGAACTTCTCCGCAGCGCGGAAGCGGTCCTGCATGTGACAGAGATCACCCTCAGAACCGAGCTTGCGGAGCGCATGGGCGTATCCGAACGCACCCTGCGCCGCTGGATCGCTGGCGGCGACGGGTCGGCTAAGGGACTCACCAGGGCCGTAGCACTCAGGAATCGTGGCTGGACACGGGCATAGAAAACCCTCAAGCCGGAGCGGGAGGGTTGGGGGTGGATCAGGATGCCAGCGGCAAATGAGGGCTGCCTTGCTTTTCGGCTTCTCTTTGCTGCTTTTCCTCTAACTTTTCTTTGTGTCCTTCCCAAACGGCTTTTGCAATGAACAGGGCAATCGAGACTACAAGCGCCGCGATGATTAGTTGGCCCACAACAAGGGCAACCAAGGTTTCCATATATATCTCCTTTCCTAGTCGTCCATGGTATCGAGAACGACGATGATGGCTAATTGAAAAGCGCCATACGTCACCATTATGGTAAAAACAGATACAAGCAGCAACAGGACGTAAGACACAGACACCCCATCTGGCCCAAACTTCGCCAAAATTTCTTTTACTGCGTAGATCGGGACTGGGGCCATCAGCACGATGACGCCACGGCTCCCTATCTTTAACACCTTGATCAAGTGCTCCTTGGCCTGTCGGTTCAGACTTTTTGCCAACCCATACATCTTGTTAAACATAAGGTTCCTCCGCCGATTCATACTGACCATGGATACCGGACAGTTTCTATGTACCGCGCAGCGGCCACTTCCTATCTAGGGTTTTATAAAATACACTATGAAAATATGTAGCCGCAGAATTGGGGTTTAATGCCTTGTTTGTCATCACGCCTGCCTGGACACACCAAGCCGATTTTCACGGCGCACCGATCTCCTGCATTGCTGCGGCGTCCAAGCAATATGGTGTCCCGAAGCGGGACATCGTCGCTTTGATGCAGAACGAGGGCGCAGCCCCCGGCATCGCGGCACACGACAGCAACGGCACCACGGATCTCGGCCCGATGCAGGTCAACACCTGCCACCTGCCTCTCCTGCGCCGTTTCGGATACAGCTATCAAACACTGAAGTACAACGCCTGTGCTAACGTCATGGCGGGCACCTGGGTGTTTGCCCAATGCCTGGCCCAGACGGGCAATCTCCTCGATGCCGCGGCCTGCTATAACGCAGGCATGAATGGAATGCCGATAGCCTGGCAGAACGGCTATGTGGCGCGATTCGCGGCGCACCTGGGACTACAGATTCCAAACGCTCCCGCACCCACTCAGCAAGCGATACCGGCAGGTCTCGTGGTCCTCAAAGGACAGAGGAATTGAACGGGCGGGCACGCGCACTGACAGCCATCGGCATGGCCGCCGCGATGCTCACGGCCATGCCGGGCGCATTCGCAGGCCCGCTCGACAGTAGTAACGCGCACGGCTGGTTCTGGTATCAGCTTCCGCCACCACCGCCACCGAAGCCCAAGCTGCTGCCAAAGCCCATCATGGCTCCAAAGCCAGTGGAAAAGCCCAAGCCCAAACCCAAAAAAACACAGGTTCTTTCGGTAAAATGGATCCGCGTGCATCTCAAGAAGTACCGCAATGCTGCCATCAACAATCCCAATACGAAAAACGTCACCAATTACCTATCGCTTCAAAAGGTGATGTTCGACAAGGCCCAGAACTTCGCCGAGAAGTTCGTGCAGGTGGCGAATACGAACCCGGCGCTGAACTACTCCAACCTGGTGCCACGCTCCAACGCGGGTAACAGCGCATTCAACAGCTATATTGCCCAGAACCGCCAGAAAGCACTCCAGTACCTCACCAAGAAGGTCGGTATGTGGGTCTTCGTCAAACACGACTGCCCATTCTGCAACATGCAGCTCGGCCAGTATCGTCATCTGCTACAGCTCGCCCACTTCCGCACGGTCTATATCGACGTGAATCGCGGCTCGATCTCTGGCGTCCCGAAGAACGCCGTTTTTGTGCAGGATCACGGGCAAGCCAAAATGCTGCACCTGGTCGAGACACCCGCCATCGTCATGGTCTGGGCACCCGATAATTTTGCCGTCGTGACCCAAGGCTATCAGGTGGCAGGGACACTGATGCAGAACATTGTGACCGACGCAGGCTATGTTCATTTACTGCCCAAACATCTCGCCAACTGGTCCACCAGCCCGTATGAGCGCGGCGTGCTGACCACGAAACAGATTCATGCCGCCGATGCGCAAAACGTCTCCACGCCGACACAGATTGCACAGTATGTAGAAAACCAGACCACTTCCCGCATTCACAACTGGTAGGAATTGCCCATGTTAAACCAGGACGCCCCCACATTCCGCACCATCGCCAAAGGGGTTTTGCTGGCGGTGGGATCTTCCATGGTCACGACCATGGTCCTGCACGAACAGATGGCCTATGGCCTGGGGATGCAGAGCTTCGTGCAAGGCATGTTCTCGGCGACTTCCGCGCCGACCCTGGCGAATACCGGCAACGGCTACACCCTTTCCGGCGGCTACTCCGAGATCCGCACCCCTCTCAGCGGCGTCAACATCCTGTCTTTCAGCCCACCCGACATCTCTGCAGGATGCGGGGGGATCAATTTGTATATGGGATCTTTTCACTTCATCAATGGACAGCAATTTCTGGCGCTACTTCGCACCATCGGCCAGCAGGCGCTGGGATATGCTTTCCAGCTCGCCATTGACGCCATGTGTCACCAGTGCGGTGCGCTATTGGCATCCATCCAGAAAGCCATCACTGCCATGAACAACGCCCTGCACAACACCTGCCAACTGGCCCAAGGCGTATTCCCCGCTACTCAGGTGGCTAATGGCTTCGCACAGGTCGGCACGGAAGCACTCCACACCATGTCGGCTGCCACCGGCGATGTAACCGACTTCTTCACCGCGAGTAATTCAGCCAGCGCCGCCGGCATCGCATCACATATCGCCAACACCTTTTACAACAATATTACCCAATCTTTCAACGGTCAGACTACCACCCGGAAAGTCCCCCAATCGGCCTTTACACCCGAGGGCAATATGTTCTGGAAGGCCATCAACAACCAACCGGCCTACAACCTGCTCACCAATATCGACGCAGGTGCCACAGGCACGCTCAATGGTCAGGCCTGCGCCACGGCAGGAAGCAATGCCTGTACCAAGGAAATCCTGATGTCTCTGGTGGGCACAGAGATTTTGCGACCAGCCGCAAGCGCCCAGGGCAACACAACGCAATCAGCCATGCAGAGCCAGAGCACATCCAACACCCCTAATGCACCCTACTCCAAAAACACCGAGGTCGTGGGTCCAAGTCTGCTGCTTTCCGAGTTGGTGGATGGTACCAAGGGTGCCCCGGTATTGACTTGTCAGCCATGGGTGTCGTCAAACAATCACACCTATCAACCCTTCTCACCCAACATGGGATGCGAACTGGTGGATTCTGGGGGAACGACGCTGGGTGCCATGGGATATGAGGGTATCGCCAGGCACATCAAGCACATGATGTATGGCGGCGGTCCAGGCAACCACCTCGGGCTGGTGAACTATCTCAGCACCGGACAAGCGCTTTCCGCTAACCAGACAGCTTTCGTCTCGACCATTCCCGCCGGTATCACCTCGCTGATGCACGAGGCGCAACCCAATGTGAACCTCATACACACCATCGGACAGGACGTGGCCCCCATTCTGGTCGATGCCTATGCCGTCAAGCTGGGTACCGCCCTCATGACCACGGAATCGAACATCTACAACGGAAACTCGCATGTGGTTATTCCCAAAGAGTATTACTCCGCGATGTCCAACATGGCCGGAGAGATAAATGCGTATTCCGAACGGGAAGCGATCCACGAAAACGTGATGAATACGCTAACCACCATGGTGCGCAACTATCGCGCATCCTTGGCGGAAAATGGAGCAAATAGCCAGTAATATCCGGCAAAAGAGGGTTTTGACGTGGTTCCAAATATCTATGTCGTAGGCAATCTGAACAGTTTTTTTTCGGCGCTGACCGCGCTGCAGATGCTTTTTAATCCGGCAAACAACACCCTTTGGGCCGGGAATAACGGAGCATTCGGTGGCGGTGCTCTGATTGCTATGGGACTCGTGATTACTCTCATCATTCTTTTTGTCACATCCATGCTCAAACAGCGATTCGAGATGCACCAGGTCCTCCTCCTGGCGGTGTTCTTCGCCGTCATGTTCGCTGTCAAAACCCCGGTCAACCTGGAAAATATGTATAACGGAGATTCCAGTATCGTCGATGGGGTACCCATAGGGGTTGCCTACACCGCGTCGATCTTCTCCACGGTTTCCTATGAGGCCAGCAAGGAAATCGGCCAGGCCTTTCAGCAGGCAAACAATACCGACACCAGCCTGTTTACCGGCTCTAACGGTAATGGTGGTGTCTACGGGTTCGATGGGCCATTGGCACTGACTTATAAGTTGCGCGGTTTGTACAGTCTGTTTTCCATGAAACAAGCACCGATGAGCAATTCAGTAAGCAGCTTTGTAGCTTCCTGTATCGAACCTACCAGCGATGTTTCACAAGGGGAAATAGGCACGGCGGGAAGCCTGACCTGCGCTTTCTTTGGCCTGAATTGTACAACTGGTCAACAGCTCCCTCTGGCTAATGCCGAAGCCACGCTGTATGTGAACAGCGCAGATCAACCCAAACCTGGGTACACCGTACCCTGCAGTACCGCATCACAGACTTTGGCAAGTGCCTGGTCTGACTTCCAGAATGGCACCACCAGTGCCGGTGTCCCGAATTTTAATGATTTGCTACAGGAAAAGACGACCGGATCCAGTCTGAACGGGCAGACACCAGCGTCGGCCAGTATGATGGTCGGCACCATGCTCCAGGGTACGGCCAATACCGGCTACGACTACATGAACAACATGATCCTGAATTGCGCCTTCCAGAGTGGAGAACACGTCGGATTGTCCGTTTATGACCCCAATATGCCGACCGCCTTAGACCCGTATTGCGTCACCAAGGCTACCGCATTCGGGCGCCAGGCGGCCATGAATGCCGGTACCGCATCATTATTCGGCATGAACATGCTGCCTCTTATGGCAATTCTCCAATTCCTGTTCTTTGCCATGACCCCTATAGTGATTGGTGTTGTCATGATGCAGGGGATGGCGGGATTGAGTAATTTCGGGAAGTTCCTGCTTTTCGGCGCCTGGACCGAGAGTTGGATGCCTGTCGCCGCGTTGATCAATGACTACTCGCAGGAGATCATCGGAGAATCGTTCAAGAAAATGGAGGCCCACATGCACGGCGTCCCCATGACCAGCCCGTCGAACATCGGAATGATTCTGGATCATGCGCAGCGCAATCTTTCCATGGCGAACCTCATGATGGGCCTGACGCCCGTACTGACATTCGCCATCCTGTCAGGGTCCTATTACGGCTTCTCCCAGCTAGGAACCGCCATCCGTGGTGACAGCGTGATGGACAAGAACATGAGCGAGTCCACCCCGACAGCAGGGGCCAGCACCCTGGCGGGCAATGCGTCTGAAAGGACGTTTGCCAGCCCTGGTAATGGGCGGGTGATGGACATGGAATCGTCATTGAATGCCTCTAGTATATCCAGCGCAACTAACACGAGTAGCGCCGCAACAGCGGCCCGAACATCCTCTATTGCTAAAGCAAACGAAGCCTCTGCCAGCGCAACACAACTCGGAGAGGCCACGTCCGCGCTTTTAAATGACAAAAGCACAGCACTCAGCAGTTATCTAAAAGAAAATAATGGTGCAAAGCAGGCCTATGCTAAGATGCAAAGCGCACAGCATTCTGTAAGCAATGCAACTGGCCTCGCGGAAGATAGGTCCGCAGAGTTTTCAGCACAGTTAAAAACGGATATGGGCGGCAAGCTCAACGGTAAGATCCCCGCCACCAAGGTTGCGTCAGCAATGGCAGAAGTAGGGATGACCGTAAGTGGCGCAGAAGCATCAAAAATAGCCGATAAGCTGAATACTACCGCAAACATGGCAGCTTTGAACTCACTCACCAGCAGCAGGAATCTGGATCATTTTAACGGTGTTGATTCCGGATTGGACAATAAAGCCGGCCAAGGAACAAAGGCCAGTCTTGGTCAGATGGCCCGGAAAACCTGGGCGGATGCAGCACAGGCTAAAACGGCTCAACAACAAGCGCAATCACTTGCCGCCGCCGCAAAAAATGAGTCAGGTCAGGGTGCGGCCCAGAAGTATGATACCGCAACACTCGGTGCTGCTATTCAGAACAGAGCTGCTGGTCATCCGGCGATACCCTTTACGGAAGCCATGGCAGATGCCAACGGTCTGGGTGGCCTTTTTAGTAAGGGCTTAGAGCTTGCACACAAGTCTGGCGATACCAGCGAATCTGCACTATCCGCATACGCCGCCATGTACACTTACCGGCGAGCCGGCGCGGACGGAAAATGGGGTAATGCTGACAGTTTCATCCATGCCATAACCGGAAACATGGCATTTGGCGGTAAGACTGCAAGCATTGCCGAGCAGGCACAACAGCAGATTGGTGCAATCTCTCATAGTACCAATGCCGCAGGGAATAATGCTGCTATAGCCAGCATTCCGGCCTTCAATGCTGGCGTAGATAGTGCCACAGGAACATCTCCAGGCGGACCGACTCCTGGAACAGCATCAGCGAAAGCTGATGCGGATCGGGGTGCCACTGATGCGTTCTATGGAGGCACGTCTGGTGGGCAGGATTACGCCCCTGGAACCGGCGCACGGTTTTATAACGCTAACAATAAGGGATTTCACACGCCTGTTCTGAACAGCCCGATTGTGGGCACCGTGGTAAAAGCTGTTTCCGCGCCCACAGCCGTCAACAACCTCGCGGATGGGGAGGCCAGACATCCGGGTCCAGTGAATCAAGTTGCGGACACTACGGATGCGGCAATAAGCATAACCGGAACCTTGACAGATCACGCCGCCAAGATTGCACAGAGAGATTTTGACAAGGCAGCGGTTGCGGCCACAAACAATGTGCCAGAGGCCGATGAGATTCAGGGGGGCGCACCATAAAACGCCTTACCATCATGATTCCTAAGAGGAATAATATAGGCGCAATCTTGCGTTTCCGCTTCCATTGTGGTATCACATCCCTCATATCCATTGGAAAGAGGAATCCAACATGGAACTAGATAAAATTCAGGATCCACTGATTCTTGAGGATCCGCCGCTCCCTACCTTGTGGGGAGACATTCGCAATTTCTTCATCGGCCTTCCCGATAGGTGGGATATGGACAAAAGATCAGCTTATGTTGATCGTTCGGCGGAGCGTCCTGGAAGCACCACAGAGGATGAGGAATTGCCCACCCTTTGGGGGTTCGTTAGGTCATTTTTCGGAAAATCATCGGTTGATGATGATGCCAATAATGACAATTTTGAAAACGACAATAACGCGTTGGGGTGGCCTTTTTCTAGTAACCTTATCGGTTACAACAACATGGACATGGGTATTGACGACGAATTTTAGTTATCGTCAAGGGAAGTATAGTGGTGGTAACTGATTTTCATTTTGATACCACTTACTCTCATATTTATTCTGGGCTGCAGGCTTTAGGTCTTTCATAATGCCATCAACACAACAGAAACCATGGAACAACCACGAGGTTTATCCTGGACTCCTCCCGGGACTCCTCGCTTTGGGATTAACGTACACCTACGCCGAGCAAAGGATTGGTTTTATAGGCAACAGACCACTCCCCAAACTTCCGCAAGAGATTTGGGTGCTTAACGCTCTGGTTGCGGTCAACGTCATCGGATGTTCCGGGGCATCGCCCAATTCATTAAAAGGCATGTCCCCAAAACAAATAGGTGATTTCTACGGCTTATTACATGACGAAACCGAAGGCCTGCGTATCTTGCTACAAAAGACCAAGAAGCATTCAGGCCGTTGGAGCCGCATGTACTATTTTCTCGACTGCGTGTTGGGCCGGCAACAGCACCGCGCCCGCATTCGCCGTGAACAGCGTACCCCGATCTCCAAGGTGCCTGTTCTCCTTCTGGCTGACACACCGATCTTTCTTGGGCTCTTTGTGATCGACTGGGGTATAGGCTACCTGGTTGCCAACTTGGGTCTGCCCGTGTCCCAGACCTGGCTGCTGGCTATAGCTCTGCTCATCTTACCGTTTTACCTTATCCGTCCCGCGGTACGTTTTCTCATCAGAACCCCTTTCGGGCTTACCATGAAATATTGGTATCACCGGGTCCACTAAACAAAAGGCCCACGCCCTGTTAACGGACAAAAAAGTATCATCCTGAGTATCCCCACCGCCTTTGCCGACCCGGTGATGGTGGACAATAAAGTTTCATCCTGGCGCCTACGGGCATCCCTTGTGCTTGCGCTACCCCCAATGACACATAAGCAGCGAAAGCGGTCACTCGTTTATTCTTTCATTCTGTCACCGCTATCATCCCCGAATAATGGGGCGATATCCTACGGGGCCTTTTGCGCTTCAGTCTCCCTGGCCGCGCAGGGAGTGCGTTTATTACCCGAATTCGCCGATCCAAAAAAGCCAACAAGAAAAGAGGGGTTAGCTGCGGCATCGTGTGCCATGTACCATTTCACGGTATGGCTATCATCCAGGCCATCGGAACGCGAACACCCTGCAAGAGCGATTATTACGCACAACGCGATGAGGAGCTTATTCATGACGGCGTCCTTTTCAATTGTCATAGGTTCAGTCGCTCTCACTCTTGACCCAATTGCCATCACATGCAGTGACGGATGGTTT
>NZ_JABBDR010000154.1 GCF_018854495.1 Acidithiobacillus ferruginosus | reverse complement strand
TGGACCATTCAGGACATCAGGAACACGAGATAGAAACCGCCCACCCCGATTTCCACGCCCATATGCACCCCGCCGCTCTTGGCCACGCCGGGATGCATGGCGGTCATGACCATGGTGCCATGATCGCCGATTTTCGGCGGCGGTTCTGGGTATCGCTGGTGCTGACGATCCCTATCCTCCTTTTGTCGCCGCTTATCCAGCATCTGCTGGGGCTGGAGGCTGCTCTCGCCTTTACGGGGTCGTCCTATGTGCTTTTCGCGCTATCGAGCGGGGTGTATTTCTACGGCGGTTGGCCCTTCCTGAAGGGCCTGTTTGCCGAGCTCGAAACCCGCAAGCCAGCCATGATGACGCTGATCGCCCTAGCCATCAGCGTGGCCTATTTTTACTCGAGTGCCGTCGTGTTCGGGGTTCAGGGTGAAGTGTTCTTCTGGGAACTTGCCACGCTGATCGATGTGATGCTGCTCGGCCACTGGATCGAGATGAAATCGGTCATGGGGGCTTCCGGCGCACTGGAAAAACTGGTGCAAATGATGCCATCCGAGGCCCATCTCGTCACCCCGGAGGGCATGAAAGACGTGCCGGTCGCCAATCTGCAGCGCGGTGACCGGGTGCTGGTGAAGCCCGGCGAAAAAATTCCTACGGACGGGCGTATCGTCGAAGGGCGAACCACCGTCAATCAGGCCATGCTCACCGGCGAAAGCCAGCCCGTGGAGAAGGGGGACGGCGACGAAGTTATCGGCGGTTCGGTTAACGGCGAGTCGAGTATCACCGTCGAGGTCCACAAGACCGGCAGTGAAACCTATCTTGCACAGGTCATCGAGATGGTGCGCCGGGCGCAGGAGTCTCGCTCCCGGACTCAGGACCTGGCCGACCGCGCGGCCCTGGTGCTGACCCTTACCGCGTTGAGCGTCGGGGGGCTTACCCTTGCCATTTGGCTGATCCTTGGCCAGCACTTCGAGTTTGCCCTGGCCCGCATGGTGACCGTCATGGTGATTGCCTGTCCCCATGCCCTGGGCCTGGCGATTCCGCTGGTCGTTGCCGTGTCCACCGCCATGGCGGCGCAGCATGGGCTGCTTATCCGGGACCGGTCTGCTTTTGAGCGGGCGCGCCAACTGCAGGCGGTAGTGTTCGACAAGACCGGGACCTTGACGGAGGGACGGTTTGGCGTCACGGATGTGGTCGTGCTGGGCGGATACGCCGAAGATCAGGTCGTACGGCTTGCCGCGGCCCTCGAAAGCCAGTCGGAGCACCCCATCGCCGCCGGCATCGTGGCATATGCCAAAGCGAAGGACATCGGCTTCGAGCCTCCCAAGGAATTCAAGGCCATCCCCGGCAAGGGCGCACAAGCCGTTGTAAATGGCCGCAATGTGAAAGTTGTAAACCCCGGCTATCTCAAGGAGCATGGCCTTGATGTCAGCGATGAGCGGATCGCGGCCTTGGCATCCCAGGGCAAAACGGTGATATATCTGCTCGTCGACGAAAAACCAGCGGGGGCTGTCGCGCTGGCCGACATCATTCGAGCGGAGTCGCGGGAAGCCCTAGCACGGCTGAAGGGGATGGGCGTGCAGGTGATGATGCTGACCGGCGACTCGGAAGCGGTGGCCCGCTGGGTGGCCCAGGAAATGGGGCTGGACGACTATTTCGCCGAAGTGCTCCCTGGACAAAAGGCGGAGAAGATCAAGGAGGTAAAGGCGCGGGGATTGCGCGTGGCCATGGTCGGCGACGGTGTCAACGACGCGCCCGCCCTGGTGGAGGCGGACGTCGGGATCGCCATCGGGGCGGGCACGGACGTCGCCATCGAGTCGGCGGACATCGTGCTGGTCCGCTCCGATCCCCGAGACGTGGTGGCCATCCTGGAACTTTCCCGGGCGACCTATCGCAAGATGATCCAGAACCTGTGGTGGGGTGCCGGCTACAATATCGTGGCGATCCCTCTTGCTGCCGGGGTTGCTTACAGCGTTGGCCTGGTGCTTTCCCCGGCGGTGGGGGCGGCCCTGATGTCCGTTTCCACGGTGATCGTCGCCATCAACGCCAAGCTCCTCCAGAGATGTAATGGATGCCTCCCCCTACAGGACCGGCAGCGGGGTGCTTCAGAAGGGAGTCACCGCTTGATCCGGACG
>NZ_JABBDR010000153.1 GCF_018854495.1 Acidithiobacillus ferruginosus | reverse complement strand
CTGCGGGCATGATCGGGACGTCTTTGCAGGGCTTGCGTATTGTCCTTGTTGAACCCAGTCACCCCGGCAATATCGGGGCGGCGGCACGGGCCATGAAGGTGATGGGGTTGCGCCATCTGGTGCTGGTTAATCCGCGTTTTTTCCCCGATCCGGAGGCCACGGCTCTCGCCTCTGGTGCCGAAGATATTCTGGAATCGGCGCAGGTCTGTACCAATCTGGATACGGCCCTGCAGGGTTGCCACAAAGTCTATGGCACCAGCGCCCGCGGTCGTCGTATCCAGTGGCCCGCCAGCAACGCGCGGGAGGCGGCGAGTGAGATGCTCGCGGATCTGGACACGGGAGATTGTGCTCTGCTCTTCGGCCGGGAGCGGACGGGGCTGACCAATGCGGAGATGGATCGTTGTCAGGTGCTGGTGCATATCCCTACGGCGGATGAATACCATTCCCTGAATCTGGGGCAGGCGGTGCAGGTGCTCGCCTATGAGCTCCACATGGCCGCCCTGACGGCCTTGCCAGCGCAGGACGTACCTACGGAAGCGGTGCCCGAACAACCCGCCCCCATCCAGGATATGGAAGGTTTTTACGGTCACTTGCAGCGCGTGCTGCGCCGCAGTGGTTTTCTACAGGAGGTTCGCGCTACCCGCATGATGCGTCGCTTGCGTCGTCTTTTCGACCGCGCCAGGCCGAGTCAGAACGAGGTGAACATCCTGCGCGGTATCCTTACCGAAATCGAGCGCTGGGCGTCTAAAGTGGACAGAAAGGATCAGGATAGTCTTTAATGCGGGGCTTGGTAGTGGCCGGGGCAAATATAGGGGAGTGTGGCTATGGGTGGACGCTGGCGGAGTGACCTCGACGCAGTTTTTGCGCGCGATCCCGCGGCGCGTACCCGTCTGGAGGTGCTGCTCACCTATCCCGGCGTTCACGCCCTGTTCCTGCATCGGATCGCTCATGCCCTGTGGCGTCACCGCTGGCGCCTGTTGGCGCGCAGTCTGGCGGCCTTTTCGCGTTTCTGGACCGGTATCGAGATTCATCCGGGGGCGCAGATCGGCAAGGGTTTCTTCATCGATCATGGAATGGGGGTGGTGATCGGTGAGACGGCGGAGATCGGCGACGATTGTACCCTCTATCATGGCGTGACCCTGGGCGGAACCTCCTGGAAGCCGGGCAAACGCCATCCGACTCTGGGGCGTGGTGTCATCGTCGGCGCTGGCGCCAAGGTGCTGGGACCGGTCGTTATTGGAGATGATGCGCGGATCGGCTCCAATGCGGTGGTGGTCAAGTCGGTGCCGGAGGGTGCCACCGTGGTGGGCATCCCTGGGCGGGTGGTCAGCAAGGGGGAGCATACGGATAACTTTGAGGCCTATGGCCTGACCGGACAGATGCCCGATCCGGTGGCGCGGGCCGTGGAATGCATGTTGGAGCACATGCATCGCCAGGATGCGGAGATTGCGCAACTGCGGGACGGTTTGCAGCACCTGCAGCCGCAGGAGGGCATGATGCCTGTGGAGGAGATCGTCTGCGCCATCGAGGACGACGATGACGTGCCGGAAAACAAGGGAACGCGCGCGGGTAATACTTGACTAATTTGGTATAGATAGTAGGATATCGTGCAAAGGGGGCACCGGACATGAAACTGACGACAAAAGGACGCTACGCGGTGACCGCCATGCTGGATCTGGCACTCCATCAGCGTGGTGGAGTGGTAACAGTAGCCGATATCTCGCAGCGTCAGCAGATTTCTGTGGCTTACCTGGAGCAGCTCTTTGGGCGGCTGCGCCGTTTTGGTCTGGTGGAAAGCGTACGCGGGCCGGGCGGAGGTTACCGACTGGCCATGCCGGACTCGGAGATTCCGTTGACGCGGATTGTGGAGGCCGTCAATGAGTCCATCAGTACGACCCAGTGCGGTGGGGACCCGCATCTGTGTTGTAAGGGGGATGGGCAACAGTGCCTTACTCACGACCTGTGGGAAGAATTGGGAGATCGTATCGCCGAGTTTCTCGGGGGGATTACCCTTGGTCAACTGGTACAGAAGCAGTTGCACAAGGAGTTGATGCAGGCAGCTCCGATCGCGATGACGGATAAAACACCACTGCGCCAGACGCATAACACCGCTTAAAACCGAGAGGTATAGAAAATGGATCAACCCAAAATCATTGAACTGAATGTCGGGCAGCCTTTGTGGATCGATCCGGATCGTCCTATTTATCTGGACTATCAGGCGACGACCCCCGTCGACCCGATCGTTCTGGAACAGATGCTGCCCTTTCTGACCCATGACTTTGGTAATGCGGCCAGCCGTTCCCATCCCTACGGCTGGACGGCGGAGAAGGCGGTGGAGAAGGCGCGTCAGCAGGTTGCTGATACCATCCATGCCGACCCCCGTGAAATCGTCTGGACTTCGGGCGCGACGGAAGCGACCAATCTGGCCCTCAAGGGCGCGGCGCATTTCTACTCCGGCAAGGGCAGGCATCTCGTCACCCTGCGTACCGAGCACAAGGCGACTCTGGACACTTGTCGCCAACTGGAGCGCGAAGGCTTTGAAGTGACCTATCTGGAAGTACAGGAAGACGGTCTGGTCGACCTCCAGGCCTTTGAAGCGGCCCTCCGTCCAGACACCATCATGGCTTCCGTGCTGTATGTGAACAACGAAATCGGCGTCATCCAGCCCATGGAAGAAATCGGCAGGATACTGCGCGCCCACAAGATATTGTTCCATGTGGATGCGGTGCAGGCCCTGGGCAAGATCCCGGTGGATGTGGAAGCCGTCCAGGCGGACATGATGAGTCTATCCGGACATAAGATTTACGGACCCAAGGGCATTGGTGCCCTCTACGTGCGGCGTAAGCCCCGGGTGCGGGTGGAGGCACAGGTGCATGGTGGAGGCCACGAGCGCGGCATGCGTTCCGGAACTTTGCCTACGCACCAGATCGTCGGTATGGGCGCGGCAGCCGAACTGGCTGTGCGGTCCATGGAAAGCGATGGCAAGCGTATCCGCCAGTTGCGTGACCGTCTGCTCAAGGGCATTCAGGAACGGGTGGAAGAAACCTATATCAATGGCAACATGGAACACCGGGTGCCGCACAACCTCAATATCAGCTTTGCCTTTGTGGAAGGCGAGTCGCTGATCATGGCGCTGAAGGAAATCGCCGTATCCAGCGGATCGGCCTGTACCTCGGCCAGCCTGGAGCCTTCTTATGTGCTCCGTGCCTTGGGTAAGTCCGATGAACTGGCGCACAGTTCCATCCGCTTTGGCATCGGTCGCTACACGACGGAAGAGGAAATTGACGCTACTATCGGACTGATCGCTGCGAAGGTGGACAAGTTACGGGAGTTGTCTCCCCTCTGGGAGATGCATCAGGAAGGCATTGATATCAACAGCATTCAGTGGGCCGCGCACTAAGGTCCTTACAAGAGGAGAACCATCATGGCATACAGTGAAAAGGTGATCGATCATTATGAACATCCCCGCAACGTGGGGGCACTGGACAAGGATGACAGCGGCGTTGGCACCGGTATGGTGGGTGCACCGGCCTGCGGCGATGTGATGCGTTTGCAGATCAGGGTGAACGGGCAGGGCATTATCGAAGATGCCAAATTTAAAACCTATGGCTGCGGTTCGGCCATTGCGTCCAGCTCGCTGGTGACGGAGTGGGTCAAGGGCAAAACCCTCGATGAAGCGATGGCCATCAAGAACAGCCAGATCGCCGAAGAGCTGGAGCTGCCTCCGGTCAAGATTCACTGCTCCGTGCTGGCCGAAGACGCCATCAAGGCGGCGGTGGAGGATTACCGCAAAAAGCAGGGTGGCGCGCCGGTGGCGGCGCAACCGGAAATGGCCGGTGCCCAGGCGGCACACTAGGATACCGTCATGGCTTTGACCTTATCGGAAAGTGCGGCGCGGCAGGTACGCAAGAGTATTGCCAAACGCGGCAAGGGTCTGGGTATCCGCATCGGTGTGAAAACCAGCGGCTGCTCGGGGTTGTCGTATGTCATGGAGTTTGTGGATGTCCCCAACCCGGAAGATCTGGTGTTTCCCCATGATGACGTGAGTCTTTTCGTGGACCCCAAAAGTCTCATTTATCTGGATGGCACCGAACTGGACTTCACCCGCGAAGGCTTGAACGAGGGATTCCGTTTTAACAATCCCAACGTGAAAGATGCCTGCGGCTGCGGTGAGAGCTTTACGACCTGATGGTGGACTCCTGTTTCCGGTGCGGGGCGGAGTTGGGTGCTCCGCCCGCGCTTTGTGCTTCTTGCGGGGCGGTGCAGCCCTTCCGCGCGGATCTGTCCCTGTATGCGGTGGCGGGCCTGCCCGAAACTTATGACCTGGACGTGCAGACGCTGCGCACGCAAGTGTTGGCGCTGCAAAAAGGCCTGCATCCGGACCGCTTCGCCAACGCAGAACCGGCGGCAAGACGCTATTCCCTGGAGTGGAGCACCCGCCTCAATGAGGCCTTGGCCATATTGCGGGACCCCCTGCGGCGTGCCGATTATCTCCTGCAGCGGCAAGGTGTGGACGCGCTGGATGAGCGCGTGAAGGTCGCTGACCCGGAACTGCTGATGACCCAGATGACCTATCGCGAACGTCTGGAAGATCTGGCGGCGGCACGCGACCTATCGGGCATGGAGGCCTTGCGTCAGGAAGTGGATACGGCAGTGACCGGAGTGGTGCAACGTCTCAGGGGATTATTGGGTGTTTTACCCTGTGTTGAGCCGGAAGCGGCAGGTGCGGCGCTGCGTGAGTTACAGTTTCTCGATAAGCTTCTCGGCGAGATCGACCGCAGCGAAGAGCATTTGCAGAATGCCTGAGCGGCGGAACCTCTACAATCAGGGCGATATATCATGGCGTTAATGCAAATTGCAGAACCGGGCACGGCCGCTGATCCCCATCGGCGGCGGCTGGCTATCGGTATCGACCTGGGAACCACCCATTCGCTGGTGGCCTCCGTATTGTCGGCGGTGCCCACCGTCATGCGCGATCATGACGGTAACTATCTGCTGCCTTCGGTGGTGCGCTACCTCGGTGGCGGCGGTATTCATGTAGGCTACCCCGCGGTCGCTGCCGCCGGGCAGGACCCGCACAATACCATCGCCTCGGTGAAACGCCTGATGGGGCGCGGCCACGGCGATGTGCAGACCCTCGCCGGGCACCTACCTTACGACCTTGTTCCTGGAGAGGGTATGGTGCGCCTGCGTACAGTGGCGGGTGAAAAATCCCCCGTGGAGGTGTCTGCCGAAATATTGCGGGTGCTCAAAGAGCGGGCGGTGGAAACCCTGGGTGGCGAACCGGAGGGCGCGGTGATCACGGTGCCCGCTTATTTCGACGAGGCCCAGCGTCAGGCCACCAAAGATGCGGCCCGTCTGGCGGGGCTGAACGTGCTGCGCCTACTGGCCGAGCCGACCGCGGCGGCGGTGGCCTATGGCTTGGACAAGGGCAGTGAAGGCATTTTTGCCATCTACGATCTGGGCGGTGGAACCTTCGATATTTCCATATTGCGCCTGCAGGCCGGAGTCTTTGAGGTGCTGGCGACCGCCGGTGATTCCGCTCTGGGCGGTGACGATATGGATCATGCGCTGGCCGAATGGCTGATGCGGGAGGAGGGCGGTGATGCGTCCGATCCCCTCTGGCGGCGGCAGGTGCTGCAGCAGGCGCGTACCGCCAAGGAGGCGCTCAGTGCCGTTGACGAAACGATGATAGCGCTGACGCCTTTCGGTCGTGCGGCCCGCGAGATAAAGCTGTCGCGTGCCCAGTTGGAGTCACTGATTCAGCCGGTGATCCAGCGGTCCCTCCCGGCTTGTCGGCGGGCGCTGCGGGATGCCGGGTTAAAACTGACTGACATTGACGGCGTGGTGCTGGTGGGCGGCGCCACCCGTGTCCCCGCCGTGCGCGCGATGGTGGAGGCGTTCTTTCAGCAGAGGCCGTTGACGGACATCGACCCCGATCAGGTGGTGGTCCTGGGTGCCGCCATTCAGGCCGATGCCCTGGTAGGCAATCAGCGTGAAGATTTGCTGCTCATGGACGTGCTGCCGCTGTCTCTTGGTCTGGAGACCATGGGCGGACTGGTGGAGAAAATCATTCCCCGCAACACCCCTATTCCGGTGGCACGGGCGCAGGAATTCACCACCTTCAAGGATGGTCAGACGGCCATGAGTATTCACGTCGTGCAGGGGGAGCGCGATCTGGTGCAGGACTGTCGTTCGCTGGCGCGCTTCAGTCTGCGCGGCATTCCCCCCATGGTGGCCGGTGCCGCAAGGATTCGCGTGACTTTTCAGGTGGACGCCGATGGCCTGCTGGCGGTGCGTGCAGAGGAAACCAGTACGGGGGTGCGTTCGGAAGTCGTCGTCAAACCGTCTTATGGTCTGAATGATGAAGAAATCGCCAGGATGTTGCAGGACTCGTTCACCCATGGCGCCGAAGATGTGGTCAGACGACGCCTGTCAGAAGCCAAAGTGGAGGGTGAGCGTGTGCACGAAGCCTTGCGTACGGCTTTGGCCGCCGATGCCGACCTGCTGGATCCGGCGGAGCGGGAAGTTCTGGACAAGGCCGGTACCGCGTTGATCAACGCCTTGTCGGGTGACGACGCCGGCGTGATCACTGCCGCCGCGGAGGCGGTGGAAACCGCTGCGGAACCGCTGGTGCAGCGGCGTATGGACAGTGCCCTGCGCCGCGCCATCACCGGCCGTTCCATTGACGATCTGGGAGATTGAATGACAAAAATACGCGTCCTGCCGAACCCGGAAATCTGTCCCGAGGGGGCGGAGTTCGACGCCGAGCCGGGGGAGACCATCATCGCCGCGGCACTGCGCAATGATATTCACATCGAGCATGCCTGCGAGATGTCCTGCGCCTGCACTACCTGTCATGTGATTCTGCGCGCGGGTTTTGACAGTCTCGTCCCTGCGGAAGAAAAAGAAGAGGATTTGCTCGATAAGGCCTGGGGCCTGGAGCCGACCTCCCGCCTCAGTTGCCAGGCGAAAGTGACGGATACCGAACTGGTCATCGAAATCCCCAAATACACCATCAATCTGGAAAAGGAGCGGCACTGATGCGCTGGACCGACACCTTGGAGCTTGCTATCGCCCTGGATGAAGCCCACCCGGACGCCGATGTGGCCCATCTGCGTTTCACCGACCTGCACCGCTGGATATTAGAACTGCCCGATTTTGAAGGAGAACCCGAAAAGTCCAGCGAAGGCATCCTCGAAGCCATCCAGATGGCCTGGTTGGCGGAGAAGGACTAAGCCGGACCGCGCCATGGCCGATAAAAAAGCCCTCATCGCCCTCTCGGGAGGAGTGGATTCTGCCGTAGCGGCCCTGCTCATGCAGGAGCAGGGCTACGAACTCACCGGCGTGACCATGCGCCTGTGGCCCAGGAGCCGCTGCTGCGATGAAAAAGATATCGAAGACGCCGCCGAGATCTGCGCCCGTCTGGAGATTCCCTACACAGTGTTGGATTATCGCGAGGCGTTCCGGCGTCAGGTGGTCGACGTGTTTGTCGCCGAATATCAGGCGGGGCGTACGCCCAATCCCTGTGCGCGCTGCAATCAGTTCCTCAAGTTCGATGCCTTGCTGGCGGAAGGCGAAAAGTTGGGCGCCACGATGCTGGCGACGGGCCATTATGCGCGTCTGGCGGAAACCCCTTCGGGTACCGCTCTGCTGCGTGGCCGTGACGATGCCAAAGATCAATCCTATTTTCTTTTCGCCATTGGTGCGGGGATATTGCCCCGCCTGCGCTTTCCCGTGGGTGGCATGAACAAGGACGAGGTGCGCGCCATGGCCCGTAAGCATGGCCTGCCCGTGGCCGCCAAGCAGGACTCACAGGATATCTGCTTTGTCCCGGACGGCGACTACCGCCGCTTTCTGGAGGATTACGCCGGGCTGGACATGGCGCAGGAGGGAGAGATGGTCGACAGCAGCGGGCAGGTGCTGGGCCATCATCCGGGTACGCTCAACTTCACCGTAGGGCAGCGCAAAGGACTGGGTGGCGGCAGTGACCAGCCGCGCTATGTCCTTGCGCTGGACTCAACCCGGAACAGAGTGGTCGTCGGCGGTGAGGATGAGCTCTACCGCTGTGTGGTCAGCCTGGCCGAGTGCAACTGGCTGGCGGATTTATCCCCCGGCGAAACCCATGCCGTGACCGTAAAACTGCGTTACCGCTCCCGCGCCGCGTCGGCCACGCTGCACCTGCTCTCCGATGCCCAGGCCGAACTCCGCTTTCCCGAGCCGCAACGCGCCGTTACCCCCGGTCAGGCCGCCGTCTGCTATCAGGGTGAGCGCCTGCTGGGCGGAGGCTGGATTCAGGGCACGGAATAGTCCGCGGGTGCCTGCGTCAGGATATACCCAACACATGCCGTATTTCCGGTAACATGCTCTGTACGCATTTTTTCCCCTCCGTGATGGCTTCACCGGCGCGATAAAACTCCAGTAAGCCAATGTGGGATAGCCTTGGAGAAAGCAGGATATCCGGAGGATCTCCGGCCATGCGACTCCTGGTGATCCTGTCCTGCATGATATTCACCGAGCCGGCGATGGCATCAAAGAGGCTGGGTGGTTGCTCCTCATCGCCTGTCGCCGGAAATATCGAGGCTGTATATGCCGTGACCAGGTCTGATATTTTTCCGGTAACGCCGGTATCCTGTGTTTTTATGGCTTTGTTATTTTGAAGGTGTTTTCCAACGATATCATCATTCAACGTTATGGCAATAACAACATCGGCGCCAAGGGCCCGACAAACCGAAACGGGGACGGGATTCACCAACCCGCCATCTATGAGCCACCTGCCGTTGTTCTTGACTGCCGGAAAGAGGCCGGGCATGGATATGGACGAAAAGACGGCATCCAAAATTGAACCGTCCGTCAACCAGATCTCGCTGCCGGTTTGCAAGTCTGTTGCTACCGAGGCATATTTTTTGCTGACTATACCCTCTATTTTTGAGTCATCATCTGCCACATATTTATTGAGGAAATAATGTAGCCGCTCTTTATTGACAAAACCATTCAACGACATATTGATGGCAAAAAATTTGGCTGTTTCAAGCTTTGTCAGTGAACAAACCCATTTCTCCAGCTTCTCAAGATTGTTGGAAACATAGGATGCGCCGACCAGCGCGCCTATGGACGTGCCACAGACGATATCCGGTACGATTCCTTGATCATTCAGCGCGCTTATTATCCCTATATGCGCCCATCCGCGGGCCGCGCCACTGCCAAGAGCCAAGCCAATAGCCATGGTGATCTTCACCCCCCATGCGTTTTTGATGCCGCAACATCCAGACTGCACTGTAGCGCGCCCGCGAAGTGCGCGATAGGGAGGCGGTGCGGATGAGGTCGCCCCTGTCGCGACCGCGGGGTCCTTTCCGCTTCCCAGCCGGCGGTTTTTGTCCTAATCTGGCGAACATTCTATAAAAACAGCCGCCCCGGAGTCGCTATCCATGTCCAATCCCGAGCAGGAAGCCCGCCAGACCATCGATCAGCTTCTGGGTGCTGCGGGCTGGCATATTTGTGATGCGGATGCGGCCAATATCCGCGCCGCGCGCGGGGTGGTGGTGCGAGAGTTTCCACTCAAGCCTGGCCATGGTTTTGCTGATTATTTGCTGTACGTGGACGGTAAGGCCGCCGGTGTCATCGAGGCCAAGCGGCAGGGCGTGACCCTCTCGGGCCGTTTTACCAATGGTCTGGACCCAGAGCCGCGCGCGCGACCGGTCTTCGCCGCCTACGACCCCAACCAGCTCGACCGCGACGTCGTTACCCCCGACCAGATCCGCACCATTGTGCCCACCTTCCGCGACCAACTGTTCGGCGAAATCTTCCCCGGCCGCCGTGAGGTGCCCAAGACGCTGATCTTCGCCAAGGGCAGGGCTGCAATTGAGTGTCCATTTGATAGGAAGTGTTCGTGATGGATAGCAAAGAGAAGAAAAAACTCAGCGAGTCCGACATCTGTGACCTGTTCATCACGCCTGCCATCAACAAAGCCGGCTGGGACCCGATGACACAGATTCGGCGTGAGGTGACGCTCACCCCCGGCCCTGTCGTCGTGCGCGGCAATATGTCCTCGCGCAATAAGAAGAAAAAAAAGTTCGCCGATTACGTTCTGTCCTGGGAGCCGGGCGTACCCATCGCCGTGGTTGAGGCCAAGGACAATAATCACACAGTCAGCCACGGCATCCAGCAGGCGCTCGGCTATGCGGAAATCCTCGATGTGCCGAGCGCCTTCAGTTCAAACGGCGACGCCTTTGCTTCTCATAACAAAGCTCCCGCCACAGGAGCAGAAATCGAGACAGAATTTCCGCTCGAATCCTTCTATACACCTCAGGACTTGTGGCAGCGCTACAAGACCTATCGCGGCATCAAAGACGATGCAGAAAAGCTGGTCGTTCAGCCTTACCACCTGGATGTTTCGGGCAAGGAGCCGCGCTACTACCAAGTGGAGGCGATCAAT
The DNA here is from genome assembly GCF_018854495.1 of Acidithiobacillus ferruginosus. Taxonomy (GTDB): domain Bacteria; phylum Pseudomonadota; class Gammaproteobacteria; order Acidithiobacillales; family Acidithiobacillaceae; genus Acidithiobacillus; species Acidithiobacillus ferruginosus. Next base: position 337 of record NZ_JABBDR010000153.1, on the reverse strand, counting down.
CGCGCCATCGAAGCCGTGGCCAGTGGCAAGAAACGCGTGCTGCTCGTCATGGCTACGGGCACAGGCAAGACCTACACGACATTTCAAATTATCTGGCGCTTGTGGAAAGCAGGCGAGGTCACGCGCATCCTGTTCCTGGCGGACAGGAACATCCTCGTCGACCAGACCCTCGTCAACGACTTCAAGCCCTTCGGCTCAGTCATGACGAAAATTAAGAACCGTAAGATCGATCCGTCCTACGAAATCTATCTGGGCCTGTATTGAACCGCCCCGGGTTTCGTGGAGGCCATTTGGTTTAAGTGCAGGCCGTTAATTCGGTCTGTTCGGCGAGTTGCCG
>NZ_JABBDR010000152.1 GCF_018854495.1 Acidithiobacillus ferruginosus | reverse complement strand
GTTTTCATCCTGGCTGATCCTACCCGCCGTTTTTCAGATTAACCCCATCCTGAAGATACTGACGCCACTTTTTGAGATGATCGGCAGCATCTTGGCGCTGATCTTCGGACTCATGGCGTTCATGCTGTTTCTGGCCCGCGATACAGTGCCGGTGACGCCATCCACAACGTACAAGCCCGCGTATCAACCACCAAAGCCCTCTCAAAAACCCCAGAATGACAATCCATCACCGTACGCCAACCCCGATCATGAGCAGCCCAACGGATGGTCCTTGTCTCTACTCAGAGACCTCGAATGGAAACGCTTTGAAGACCTTTGCAATGAATACCACCGTGAGTGCGGTCTGCGAAGCACCACCACAGGGCTCGGTGCCGATGGCGGTGTGGATATTCGTTTGTTCCATCGGGAAACCGGC
>NZ_JABBDR010000151.1 GCF_018854495.1 Acidithiobacillus ferruginosus | reverse complement strand
AAGCAGTCCGTGCCCGTCCAAGTGTGTTTCCACCCCCAAAGACCATGAGAAGCAAACCGCCAAGTGGTCAGCCGTTGGATGACCATCTTCACAACGAAAAACTCCATCCTATCAGGTGAATCTCCTGATTTCAGCGAACGGGAACTGCTGTTTTTAGGATTAAGCATGTATTCATTCCTCACCTTTAACTTTCAGCAGCCAAAATAACGGGAA
>NZ_JABBDR010000150.1 GCF_018854495.1 Acidithiobacillus ferruginosus | reverse complement strand
GTGGCCTATGAGGGATCGGGACATAATCGCGGAATTATGGTCGTTGATTGCTGCTCTTGACGCACATAGCTGGCGTACTCTCTCAAAAACCTGCGGGGAGCCAAGTCCAGCGTCCCATAACATTACCATGAACCCGGAAAAATCAGCTGTTCCAACCTCTGCTGGGCAGATGGCACAAGACAAAATGGCATCAATTGTCCTGACAATGCAACCACCCCATCGCCTAACGAGGCATTGCAAAACGGTGGGGGTGCGACAATTTGCCGCATGTAAAAATATTCGAACCAGATGTAAGAT
>NZ_JABBDR010000015.1 GCF_018854495.1 Acidithiobacillus ferruginosus | reverse complement strand
CTCGGGCCGTATGTGGAGGCTATATGAGCGATGTGCAAAGAAGTTCTGGAAATAAACATTTTCTAAAGTGGGTTGCGGTTATTCGCAGGGGCTCCGGGCCACTCTCCCTTCCCGTCATGCTGATGATGGTGTTCAGCCCTTATGCCAGTGCCAGTGCCGCCCCATTGAGCCTGCAGAGCGCGGAAGCGATTGCCCTGCGGCAAAATCCCGGGCTCGGCGCCCTGACCCAAAAGATTGCGGAATTGCGGCACAAAGCCGTGGCGGTGGCCCAGTTGCCCGATCCGCATCTTGATCTCGGTGCCCTGAACCTGCCCCTCAACAGCTTCTCCATGAACCAGCAGCAG
>NZ_JABBDR010000149.1 GCF_018854495.1 Acidithiobacillus ferruginosus | reverse complement strand
GATCATAACGAGAATTCCTGGCCCGATGAGAATGAGAAAGAGCCAGAGCCGTTTCCAAAAGGACGGGCTCTGAATCAACCTAAATTCGGCAGTTACCGCTGCTGATTTGGCAGGATTCCTTTGATAGGATTGGTTTTTCCCCTGTAATAGAGGCTCACCCTGTGGGTGATGATGAAAATCGGCCGCAAAAGCCCATTCGCAGCAGTAAAAGCCATGGTCGTGGACACACTGGGCGGTCGCGTTCAGGTATCCTGGGATACGGAATCGGCAGCTACTCCCTACCGACGCTACGCACACGTCACCGCATTACGTAGTGATGGCGTTAGTCCCCAAATCCTGGGGATGAGCAAGATCGTCA
>NZ_JABBDR010000148.1 GCF_018854495.1 Acidithiobacillus ferruginosus | reverse complement strand
TGGTCCGATTTGCGCGGATCAATACCCAGACCCACCGCCACATCCACCGACTCGTCGAACTTGGTCGTGGCCATCTTCTTGACGAGTTCGAGGGCTTCCTCGATCGCGTAACGGTTATTCCGATCCACCATCGCCCTGATGGCAAGTGTGCGCTTGGATTTCGTCGCCATATTTCAGCCCTCCACCGTCAGGCCCATACTGCGGGCAGTACCACGCACGCTGCGCTTTGCCGACTCAATATCCTGCGTATTGAGATCCGGCATTTTCGTTTTGGCGATATCTTCGATCTGCGCTTCCGAAACCTTACCAACCTTTACCGTATTGGGACGCCCGCTGCCCTTTGGCAGGCCCGCAGCCTTCATCAGCAACACCGCTGCTGGTGGCGTTTTTACTTCGAAAGTGAAACTTTTATCTGCAAAAACAGTAATAACCACGGGTAACGGCAAACCCGGTTCAACACCCTGGGTCTGGGCATTGAACGCCTTGCAGAACTCCATGATGTTCAACCCACGCTGACCCAAAGCCGGGCCGATAGGCGGGCTTGGATTGGCTTGCGCAGCCTTTACCTGCAGCTTGATATATCCGGTTATTTTCTTTGCCATAATTTATAACTCCTGCGAGGTGCGAACGCCATCAGGCTCCCTCTGTTGAAAACGATCAGGCCTTCTCGACCTGGCCAAAATCCAATTCTACGGGCGTGGAGCGACCAAAGATGGTCACCGAGACCCGTAACTTGCTCTTTTCGAAATTGACTTCCTCGACGACGCCATTGAAATCCTTGAACGGGCCATCTACGACACGCACCTGCTCACCCGCGTCAAAACTGAATTTCGGACGCGGTTTCTCAACGCCTTCCTTGATGCGGTCCATAATGGCGTTGGTCTCCGCATCACTCAGCGGGTGTGGGCGCCCTACAGAGCCACCGACAAATCCGGTGACCCGTGGTGTGCTCTTGACGAGGTGCCAAGTCACGTCGTCCATTTCCATCTGCACCAAGACATAGCCGGGGTAAAACATTCGTTGCGAGCTCGTTTTTTGGCCATTTCGCATTTCCACGACTTCTTCGACGGGAACGAGGATCTCACCAAACTTATCGGCAAGCCCTTCCCGATTGGCACGCTCGCGGATCTCGCCCTGCACCTTTTTCTCGAAGCCCGAGAACGCATGAACCACATACCAACGCATAGACATTTACGCGACTCCTCCGAGTAGCAGGCGCACAATCCCAAGGAGTGCCATATCCACCAGCCAAAGGAAGATGGCAATTACCGCGATCAAACCAATAATGATGGCCGTACTGCGCAAGACCTCGGGACGCGTCGGCCAAACCACCTTCAGCAACTCCACGTATGCCTCCCGAAAAAAGATCAGGAGTGCCTTGCCGTTGTTGCTGGAAGCGAAAAGACCTGCGGCAATCAACAAAGCCAGAATCAGCGCCACACCAGGGTAATACGTACCGAGGTGGATGGGGATGAGGAAATAGGCGAATACCCCGAGGGCAGCGAATCCTGCCGCAAAATAGAGCTTCACTTTTTCCGACATGAACACCGCACCTTTTTAATAATGGCAGGGCAGGAGGGGCTCGAACCCCCAACCTGCGGTTTTGGAGACCGCTGCTCTACCAATTGAGCTACTGCCCTGCAGACGGCGAACGGCGGACAGTGCCGCCGTTCAACACTACAACATGAAAGCTTATTCGACCACCTTGGAGACGACGCCGGCGCCAACGGTACGGCCGCCTTCACGTACCGCGAAACGCAAACCTTCCTC
>NZ_JABBDR010000147.1 GCF_018854495.1 Acidithiobacillus ferruginosus | reverse complement strand
CTGCTGCTGGTTCATGGAGAAGCTGTTGAGGGGCAGGTTCAGGGCACCGAGATCAAGATGCGGATCGGGCAACTGGGCAACGGCCACGGCTTTGTGCCGTAATTCCGCAATCTTTTGGGTCAGGGCGCCGAGCCCGGGATTTTGCCGCAGGGCAATTGCTTCCGCGTTCTGCAGGCTCAATGGGGCGGCACTGGCACTGGCATAAGGGCTGAACGCCATCATCAGCATGGCGGGAAGGGAGAGTGGCCCCGCGCCCCTGCGAACAGCCGCAACCCACTTTAGAAAATGTTTATTTCCAGAACTTCTTTGCACATCGCTCATATAGCCTCCACATACGGCCCGAG
>NZ_JABBDR010000146.1 GCF_018854495.1 Acidithiobacillus ferruginosus | reverse complement strand
CCAGCGTTCAATCTGAGCCAGGATCAAACTCTTAAGTTCAATCCATTAAAACAATACTGCTCAGGAGATTATCCGCACTTACGCGCACCATAATCCCCCTGGGCCTAAACCCCACACATCTCCACTCGGCTGGGAAAGAACAATACCGCATGCTACGAATCTTGGTAGCGGGGGTAGGATTTGAACCTACGACCTTCGGGTTATGAGCCCGACGAGCTGCCTGGCTGCTCCACCCCGCAACAGGGTCAACAACTTTATCAGGAGAAGCACTTTACTGTCAACACCTGATGCATTTGCTGCTCTCTTTGGGATCGCTGCCCCGCCGAGAGGACGAACTATACACGGGGGTATGGGGGCGTGCAAGCGCTTTTTCCTGCCCCTTTTCCACCCCCCGGGACATGGCGCGCGTTCAGGACGCGGAGCTGGAGAGGGGGGCTGGCTGAGGCGGCGGGGTCGCCGTATTGGCATCGTCACCATAGGGAGCAAAGTCATAGGGTTGGGCCGGCAACCTGGCGACCACCGTGGACAGAGCTGGGGCATTGATGTTGATACCTGTGGGTATGGTGTTGGGCTTTGCCACCAGATCGATGACCTGCTGCCAGTTGATCGTCCAGTTTTGCCCGGTCTGTTTTTCAAAGTGACTGATGGCGTCTACCGCACGCTGCTGGGCGTTGCCGCCCTTGGTATAGGCTTCAACCGGCTTGAAACTTTGCAGATAGAGCTGGCCGTCGCCGTTTGTCCCGACAACGTAGGGTTGGTCGATGGTCGTCACCGGTGTACCCACCTTGACCATTTTGAAGAGCTGGACCTCGTTTTCGGGATAGACGTGGAAGCAGCCATGACTCACCCGCATGCCGACACCCCAGGGCTTATTGGTGCCGTGAATGAAAATCTGCGACCAGCCCGTTTCCAGGGCCAGTTCACCCATGGGGTTGTCAGGACCGGCGGGGAAGAACGCAGGTATGGGGTCTCCCACTTTGGCGTGCTCCTCCTGTATATTTTTGGGCACTGTCCAGGTAGGACTTTTCACTTTGGCAATGATGCGGGTACTGCCCAGCGGATTCGGCCATTTTGGGCGGAAAATGCCTACCGGATAGGTGTAAACCACATTCTGACCCGGGGGGAAATAAAACAGACGTCGCTCCGGGACATTGATGATGATCCCCGTCCAGGGCTTGGGGGGAAGAATATACTGGGTGGGCACCAGCACCCGAGTTCCGGCGCCGGGAAGCCAGGGATCCACGCCAGGATTGGCCGCACGGATTTCGTTATAGCCGATATCATAGTGGCGGGCGATATCGAGCAGGGTATCCTGATGCCTGGCGATGACCACCTGCAGCTGGCCGACCATGTTGCTGCCGGGTGCGGGCAGGGAAAACTCTGCGGCAAGGGTAGTGCTGGAAAACAGGATCGCACAACCGGCAAGGAGACTTGGGATAAGAAGGGATTTCATGATGCAGTATTTTCCTGGACTTGTTGAATGTGAGCAAGGTCAATTTCGACGTCACCCTCGGGCCGGCGCAGACGCAACCACTCCCTGCCCTGCGCGGTCCAGACGTCGAGAATAATGCCATCCTGCCATGAACCATCCGCCATGTGTAAACGCATTGGACGACGCCGCATCGCGGCGAGCTCTAAAGCGCTGTGCAGTGCGCAACTTATGGGTTTGTAGGCCGAAGGCACGAATCACGCCTGAATGACGGTCATCCCGCCGAGGTAGGGACGCAGGGCGGCGGGAATACGAATACGGCCATCGGCCTGTTGATGGTTTTCCAGAAGCGCAACCAGGGTGCGGCCGACGGCGAGTCCGGAGCCATTGAGGGTATGGGCGAGTTGCGGCTTGCCGTCTTCGGCGCGATAGCGCAATTGCAGGCGACGCGCCTGAAAGCTTTCGAAGTTGCTGCAGGAGCTGATTTCCCGGTACTGATTCTGGCCCGGCAGCCAGACTTCGAGATCATAGGTTTTGGCGGCGCTGAAGCCCAGATCGCCGGCGCAGAGAGCCGTCACGCGATAGGGCAGTTCCAGCAGTTGCAAGACCTTTTCGGCATGGGCGGTGAGTGTTTCGTGGGCCTGGGCGGAATCTTCAGGGCGGACGATCTGCACCAGTTCCACCTTGTCGAACTGATGCTGGCGAATCATGCCGCGGGTATCACGCCCATAGGCTCCCGCTTCCCGGCGAAAACAGGGAGTGTAGGCGCAGAAACGCTGCGGCAGGCTGGTAACAATCTCGCCGCGCAACAGGTTGGTGAGCGGCACTTCGGCGGTGGGGATCAGGTAATAGGGGTCATCTCGTAAGGCGAAGAGGTCTTCTTCGAATTTGGGGAGTTGCCCGGTACCATACAAGGAATCGGCGTTGGCGAGAAAAGGCGGCGCGATTTCCGTGTAACCGTGTTCCGTCGTATGCAAATCCAGCATGAATTGCGTCAGGGCGCGCTCGAGGCGGGCACCGAGGCCACGCAATACCACAAAGCGGCTGCCGGCAAGGC
>NZ_JABBDR010000145.1 GCF_018854495.1 Acidithiobacillus ferruginosus | reverse complement strand
GGAAACCCAGCAAACCATCCAGTTCCTCATGCTCCTCGGCAAACACTTCCGATCCTGCCGACTCAAACACTGAGGCCCCACCTCAACCATTCCTTTTTTAAAGCGTTCTACTCGCCCAGCTTGTAGCTCCCTGATCTTCCGGGAGCTTTTTTTGTAGCCCCGGAGGAAGTCGAAAGCAGGGGTATCCGCCAGCGCCATGAATGGTGACAACGACAGTCAAAGCACGCGGGAGGCGAATGGTTGACGACCATGGACAATCAACGTTATAACTTAATCGGTTATTCAAGGACTCGCCAGGCTTGAGTCGCTCCATTTCTGAAATGTTTGCTGATACTTTGGCAAGGGCTAGAAATGAGGCAGAACCTGTAATGGCGCCCATCGGGCAAACGAAAACTTAGGGAAATTCAGATATCAGGCTGGGACCAATCAGGAGTCAGCAGACTTTTCGACGCAAAAATGTCTGGCCAATCACGAATAGCTGAATCACCAATCAAAAATGCCAGGTTGTTGCATATATTAATCATTGGCAGACAGCATGTTATTGAGATTACGAGACGGACCCACATAACGAGTCGTGATTGATGAAAGCTAATAATGAATAATATACATTGGGATAAGATTTACACCGAGAGGGCATCGACCACGGTAAGCTGGTACTGTGATCATGATGAGACATCGTTACAACTGCTGGATGAAATGGATTTGAAGCCACAAGACGCGATTATCGATGTCGGTGGTGGCGCATCCACATGGGTCGATGACTTGATTGGGCGCGGATTTTCCAGAATCTCCATACTTGATCTCTCCGCTGCCGCACTGGCGGTGACCCAACAACGTCTTGGGAAGTATCCGGGCACCGTGAAGTGGATCGTCGGGGATGTGCTGGAAACGCCCCTGCCGCAGGCAACCTTCTCTTTATGGCATGACCGCGCAGTTTTTCATTTCCTGACGGACAAAAAACAGCGCCAACGCTACGTTCAGGTATTGAGCGAAGCCTTAAAGCCAGGTGGCCATGTCATCATATCCACCTTCGCAGAAGACGGGCCTACCCAATGCAGTGAACTTCCAGTGTGCCGTTATAGCCCTGAACAATTGCGTTCTGAGTTTGGGACATTATTTACGCTTATTTCCCATAATCACGTGATACACCGTACCCCGGCAGGGAAAAAGCAAGCCTTTACGTATTGCCATTTTCAGATCATTTGAACTACCTGAAAAATATTCATTTTTGCGGATCATCCGATGTAGCAACAGCGCGGATGCCCTTGGGGCAGATTCTCGACCTGAGAGTGAAGCCGGTCGTGATAGCGCAACGGCGTCTGAAAGATCGCCTGATCATGCCGATGACGCCGCATATGGATATTGCGGGCAAGCTTGAGCACCAACGTCTTCGTTTTGCCGCTGCCGGGACCGGTACAAGCAACCGCTGGCAGATCAAACTGATCCTCCATAACCTGAAGCGAAGCGCTGGTGAAGCATCCATAACCTCTGGCAGCAAAGCGCACCGTCCTTGCCCGCTGGATGCAGACCCGTTGCATCGCCGGGTCCATGGTGCGACTCCTCGCTGAAACCGTCGCCGACGACTTCCCCATGACCGCAAATTGTCATATATATGACATGCCACCTTCATCGTACTGTCATATTCCGTCTGTATGCTTAGGGATTGCTGAAAGCTAACGGCAAGGAGACGACATGGGCACCTCACTCGGCTACGGCGGCTACCGGGAGCCACTGTGTGGTAACCGACCAGAGAATGGTCAGCAACAGTTCAACCAGACGATGACGGCCTTGGTACATAAAAATTATGCCCTGTGGACCGAGAATACCGCCCGCATTTTTACAGGCAGTGAACCCTGCCTGCGTGAACACGAGACGACGCGGCGCTCTGCGACTGATTTATGGTGTGGATGCATAGCATGAGGGCAAAACAATGTCTGCTGGAATCCAGTCTAATATGGCAGTTCATGCTCAGGATCACCTCCTATACTGCAATCACCTGGGCAAATGCTTTGCTAATAAAGAAGTGCTTCGTGATATTCAGTTAACGGCAGAACCAGGCGAGATTGTGGCCCTATTGGGACCCAATGGCGCAGGTAAATCAACATTGATAGGCTGCCTTATCGGACTGCTGGAACCCAGCACAGGGCAGGCCCTGGTTTTTGGCAAGCCCGCGACCGAACTTTCGGAAGAAGATCGCTCCAGAATGGGGTATGTCCCGCAGAGTTTTCAAGGATTCTCTTGGCTGCGGGTACAAGAATTGATTGAGTATCTGGGACAATTCTATCCCAAGGCTAGGCGCGCTCTGTCACCCACGTTGCACGCGTGGGCTGACCTGGATCCTAAGGCGCGCATCAAAAATCTCTCTGGTGGTCAGCGACAACGCCTGTCTATCCTGCTTGCGCTGCGCCATCAGCCGGACCTCCTCATTCTGGATGAGCCGGTCGCCAGCCTCGATCCCGTTGGACGGCGTGACTTTCTCCAACTGCTGCGCGACTACCTTCGCGATCGACAAGCCACGGCACTGATTTCATCCCATATTCTTTCAGATCTGGAACCGGTCGCCACGCAGACGGTGATCATGCTCAATGGCGCGATGCATGCGCAGCTGTCCATGGTTCAATTCCGGGAACAGACGCGCTGGATCCGGCGCGATGATGCTGAACCATGGTCTCAGCCGCTACCTGAGGGGCTGCAGGTACTGGCTACCGGCGGGGATCAGTACGCCGTGTTAGTCGCTAATTGGAATAGCGCTTGGGCATCCCGTCTCGCCAACCAGGAGTCATCGGAAATTGTGGTTACCGCTCCGGCAACCCTCGAATCTGCATTCCTGGCTATGGTAGGTACCGCAGCATGAATAAGAATCCGAGCCTGCGCAGCTATATCGGCATGCATCTGTTTCGCGACAACCCTTTGGCTGCCATTGGCGCGCTATTTCTCATCCCTTTTGCGGTGCTGCTGGCACTTCCTGCCCATACTATGGATTCCCACCATCCCCAACATGCCTGGGCCCAGCATGGTTTCCGTTTCATCCTGATCATGTTCTGTGTGTATCTGTATGGCGGACTATTGCTCCACTACTGGCGCCAAGTCACGGAGCCTCTGGCAGTGGCCGTACCGGGATTTATTCGCCTGCATCGCCAGACGACACGATGGCTTATTTTGGGTGCGAGTACGTTGCCCTTCCTAGCACTGCTTAGCTTCCATGCACCATGGCCGGGAGCCTTGGTTTTGACGGGTCTTTTTACGCTCCTCGGTACAGGATTTGGCGGACTTCGCGTCCCCTGGAAAAAGCGGCGGTGGTTGCAATACGTCCTGTACGGATTGTTGCTTCTTTTTTATATACCGCTGCTGGTCAGCGGATCGTTCTACTGGGATATTGGCACGTTACCGCTGCTCTGGGCGTTACCCATAGCGGTGGTTCTTTGGTCGTCGATCATGGCCACCCTGTTCTTCCGGCCCGAGCGGTTACGCTCCTTGGTTGAAATGCAGGAGGCACGATTCGATGCGCGGACGCACGATCAGCCTGCCAAGACACGCTGGTCTGTCTCCCGGAATTGGCGGGCGTTGGCCCGATGGACACCACAGACGTGGAGAAACCCGCTTGTTTTGTACCCCATGGGGGTTCCCAGCGTCCTTCTGATAGGGACGGCGGGGGTGCTAGTGACATTACTCACTTCGGTGATCAGCAAACAAATGACGCATCCCACGCTCTCTGCCGTTTTTATGCATCATGCTGCCATCCTGAGTGTGAGTATGGGTGGGACATTAACCGTTTTGCTCGTCAGTACGGCGAACGGTCATTGGATTCAGCAGGACGCAGACTGGCGAACGGTTTTCCTGACCGGGCTATGGGGAAGCAAAACGCGATTCTGCCAGCAAGCCATGCGCCATCATGCACGTCAGAGCATTTTCTTGGCCGGAGTGCTTGCGCTGACGATACTCGCCCTATCAACTTCGCTTCTGTCGTTACAGATTCTACAGGGCATGGCGCTCATGGCATTTCTATTTACGACGACACTCTGGTTGAGCTACGCCTTTTTCTTCGCCTATATGTTTGGCTTGCGCATTGCTGCTCAAAAAAAGATCATCCAATCGCTGGTATTCGGATTAGCCTACCTTCTGGTAAATCTCGGCCTGCTAGCGCTGCTGCAGTCATCGACCGGTTTCATGCTTTGGTTCTTGGGACTTTGCATGCCCTTGGTACTGGTTATCTGGGTGTTTTTCACCCATCGGCAGGCAGTGCGCAAAATGGGGCGGGAAGACTGGGTGCTTGATGCCACCGCTTAAGGGCATTTGCACAAAACACTATTTCTGTCAGGCACTACCTAGTTGTTCTAACTTTACCACCCTGATCTCCGAATGGCCGTTAACGTCTAGCAACGGAAACCACGCAAAGCCGGTTTTTGGATCGACAGCCACACTGTGTGCATCCGATCCAACCCATCCAAACCAAATATTTTTCATCGGCTTCGCGACTTCCGACCCAATTTTAAAGACGGCCACGACACCTGACTCACTTCCCACCCAAAGGCGCTGCCTCACAGTATCAAGTGACAATACATCCGGATTTTCGCCAACAATGTTGAATTGAAGCGCTTTGAAGTCGGGCAATCGCATGACAAGAATTTTCGACTGGTCATTTTTTACCTCTCCCGGCGGAAGGTGCAAATGTCCCGTACACGCGATAAATGCCAGATTTTTCGATGTATCCAACAAAAGTCCGTGGTTATTAACACAACCTTGGGGAAGTGGAATGCGTCGCGTAATCTTTAGCGACTTTGGGTTAATAACAGCTATTTGGTTTAACGTCTGAATATTAACAATGATTCTCTTCGTTCGCGGATCATAAACCACATTTCCAGCTTGGCCACCCAGAGGTATACTAGCAAGAACTCGCATAGGATCACCGCCAATTACGACCTCGCGCCCTGCTCTTTCATTGGAAACAAACAATCTCGACTCTTTTGGAACCCACGCGCTTCCATCAGGAAAAATAGAAACAGGCAGCTTCCGAACAACTCGCAAATTTATTAGGTTGACGACATCGACGACCCCATTTCCCCAAACATGAGGACGGTCCGGCGGAGCAAGCAAGGGATATCCAGGAGAACTGATAAAGGCTAAATTACCCCGCGGTGTTATTGTAATGCCAGTGGGCTGAGAAATTCCAGAAATTTCACCACGAAAACGATAATTGTGCGTACTGAATACTAAAGTACGATTAGCTCCTTCCTGGTTCACGTATAATCTCGCGTTCTGCTGATCGATCGCAGAATAATCGAATCGCGCCGGGGCACCAGGAATCTCGATCTTCTTAACTGTTACCAGCCGATCCTGAGCACTCGCCAAAATAGGGTAGAAAGAACACACTAAGGCTGGTATACATACCATATACTTTAGCTTAATCATTTTCTATCTCCGTAATACGAAGTCATTTGGAAACTGTTAGACCAGCATGGCGCTCAGCGAGCATTTACCAATGGTATTATAATCCCGAAGCACTGTTTTGTTCAGAATTTCGCACTTTCCATGATATAAAATGCGCGGCCTGCACCGGGCTATGCCAAGACTGGATCCGCTCCGACAGAGGTGGGTTGGTGTAACCCCCAGATCCATATGCTCCCCGAGCAGCCCAGCTTCCCGCCTCGACCACATGAGTCTGCCCGCCGGACCCCTGAATCCATACCTCGTTCGCGCGGCTGGAATCTACGGACCAGCGGCCGGGCACGCCGTGCCGCTGCGCTGCGGGAGAAAAACGGGCGCTCGCGTCCTTTATACCTGGACACCGGCCTTGCGGGCAGTGGTTCCAAAGGCGCGAGGGTCGCGGCGCAGGATAGGATCCCTCTCGTTGTTTGCCTCCCAGGATGGGACACCTTATACCGTCCGCGGATGGAACAGCGCATGGCGCCGGTTGTTGGCCAAGTCGGAGGTGGATGACTGCCATTTTCATGATATACGCGCAAGCCCTAGCCGGCCATGCCAGCGGCGATATGGCCGAGGCATATATCAGAGCCAGGGAAGCGGAGCAGATCACCCCGCTGAGCAGAATTGTAGAAAAATGCGATGATTGGAGAAAAAGGAATCAGGACAAAATACCCTAACCCCTTGATTTATTGGTCGGGGCGAGAGGATTTGAACCTCCGACCACCTGAACCCCATTCGGCCATTCAAAATCCTATACCATAACGGTTTCATTACACATTATTACAATTTGCTTGCTAATACCACCTTTTGAGGCATGCTTGTAACATGTTGTTATTATTTGTATTTATAGACATCAGTTAGCCGCATATTAGATGCCCTATCGTGGGTAAATCTACCCGTTTCGTATGATTCCCGCAATGCCTGCTATAACCCCGACATGATACGCAAACCGATGAGGCTTTCTGTGAAAAACTACCTTGGATCTCGTTTTTTCCCTTGGGTCATGCTGCCTCTGGAAATATCTGCGCTACTCCTCACCGGCTGCGCCCGCATACATCCCGCCGAAACGGTTGCCATGCCCGTACCACCCATCAATCCGACCCTGGATCGTGCCGCTGACAAGGTGGCGGATGCCTGGCACCTGCTGGCGGTCGAGAACGCCGCCGTGCATCCCCCGCTAGACGGATCGCCGGCATTGCCTCCCGCGTTGTCCCGCACCGTGCCCATCGCCTGGACCGGACCGATCGCCCCACTGGTTCACAAACTCTCCAACTTCGCCGGTTATCGTCTGCATATACAGGGAAGGACGCCACCGGCGGATATCATCGTCCATCTCTCGGGATACCGTACCCTGTTCGATGATTTCCGGGAAGCCGCCGTCCAGGCTGGGAGTCGCGCGGATCTCACCGTCAACGCCACCACGCGAACCGTCATGCTGCGCTATCTGGGGAGTTGAGGCATGTGGACCTTACCGCAACTGGAACACCTGCGTCCGACCACCGCGCTAGCCGCGCACACCGCATCCCCCTTGCACCTGGAGCGCAAGGCCCTGGCACAGGAAGCGGAAACCTTTGGTGCGCAGGGCGGACTCGCTGCGGAAACGCACGTCATCAACCAGGTGCTGAACGCCCAAAGCAAACGCCTTGATCAGGTCTTCAATTTCGCGCCACTTGTGGAAAAAGGCGGCATCCTGCCGCCCGTCATCATCCAGGGCAGCCGGCAGGCGCACTATGCGCCCAATGTGATCCGCATCGCCGATGCCGTCTACCTGATCGTCCGGCCCGCCTCCTTTCATTCCGTCACGCCCACCTGGCGCTCTTATCTTCTGCGCCACTTCCGTCAACCCTCCCTGCAGGACATTCCGCCGGCCTTATTGCCCCACACTGCGGCACAGCGCGTGATCTGGGTGCAAGCCGCCGCCCGGGGATGGGCCGCGGGACTGCAGGAAGCGCATATCCTGTACCGGGAGGACCTGGCCCGGTTGACCATGGGTCTGACGGGCATGATCCGCTATCAGCGGCTGCTCCTGGAGGGCAAGGTTGCTCAACCGATGGTCGCCGTCGCCCATCTCGGCGTGGAACGCGGTCAGCGCCTGGATGGTGTGCCGCAACGGATGGCCGTAGGGGTTGCCGAACACCGCATCACCCGCCCCGCCGGTTTCCAGGCGCCCCGCCACTGGCGGG
>NZ_JABBDR010000144.1 GCF_018854495.1 Acidithiobacillus ferruginosus | reverse complement strand
TGCAAGCGGCACTGGCGCTCTACCGCTCCGCTCAAGGGTCACAGGCCGAGGTACTCCGTGCCCAACTGGCGCGCGACAACCTGGCCAATGATATCAGCAAATTGCAGGCGGAGCGGGCAAGCGATCTGGCACAAATCGCGCAGATCCTGAATCTGCCGGAACCGCCGTCCATAGAGCATCAATGGCCGAATCTGCCACCCCCGCACACCCTGGCTCAGGCGGAAGCCCGCCTCTCCGGCCAGCCCCTCCTGCGCGCCGCCCAGGCGCAAACCCGTGCCGCGCAAATGGGCGTGCAGGTAGCCAAAACCGGCTATTGGCCGGACGTCACGGTCAGCGTCGGTTATGGCCAGGATTTCCACCCCGGCAGCCCCAACTGGCTGTCAGCGGGGGTTAACCTGAGCCTGCCGATATTCCCGGGGGATCGCCAGGACCAGGACGTTGCCGCCGCCAGGGCCAAGGCCCTGCAGGCGCAATATCGCTACGACGATCAGCATCTGGCCCTGACCCAGCAGGCGCGCGCCACCTTCGCCCGCTACGCAGCCCTCAAGACCGAGTTGGAGCGCACCGATCAACGCCTGCTGCCCAACGCACGAAATGCCTTTTCCGCAACGCTCGCCGCCTATTCGGCGGGGCGCGCCGGACTGAACGCGGTGTTGCGCACCCAGAAGGAAGTGCTGGACTACGCCCTGACCCGCCTGCAA
>NZ_JABBDR010000143.1 GCF_018854495.1 Acidithiobacillus ferruginosus | reverse complement strand
CTGGTCCCCGGGCACGGCCGTCTTTTCTTCGCGACCTCTGGGTTCTGGCCAAGGCGCGGGTGGTTTCGCTGCTGGTATTTACCGCTGCAGTGGGCGAGATACTCGCCCCCGACGCCCTGTTGCACTGGGAGTCGGCGCTGGCTGGTTTGGCGGGCATCGCGCTGGCCGGTGGGGCAGGGGGGGTACTCAACCAGATTGTCGAACCCGCCCTCGACCAGCACATGCGACGCACCCTCCACCGACCGCTGGCCGAAGGCCGCATCAGTCGTGGTGGTGCCATTGCCTATGCCATGACATTGATGTGTGCCGCCATTGCCGTACTCGCCTGGGGCACCAACCCTCTGACCCTGGTACTGACCCTGGTGGGCACCGTCGGCTACGGTGTCGTCTACACCCTCTACCTCAAACCCAGCACCCCCTGGAACATCGTCTGGGGCGGCCTTGCCGGTGCCCTGCCGCCGCTGATCGGCTGGACCGCCATCACCGGCAGTCTCGCCGTGCTGCCTTTGGTTCTGGTCCTGCTGGTATTCGTCTGGACCCCGGCGCACTTCTGGCCCCTGGCCATCTGTTGTCGGGAAGACTACGCCAAGGCCTGCATTCCCATGCTACCGGTGACCCATGGTATCGACCGCACCCGCCGGGAAGTGCTGAACTACGCCATTCTCACCTGGATCGTCAGCATGGTGCCAGCGCTACTCACCGGCGACTGGTTATATGGTGCCATCGCCTGGCTCTCCGGCGCCTGGTTCGTGGGCATGGCCCTGCGTCTCAAAGGCCTGCCCGAAGGCCCGGAGATGAACCGCTACGCGCGGCGGATGTTCGCCTACTCCATCTCCTACCTGTTTTTGCTCTTTACCGCCCTGATCCTGGGCAAACTGGTGATGGGTTATGGCTTCTTCTGAGGCCGCCAAAGGCCCGCCCATGAGCCCGTTCGAAAAGCGGGCGGTGGCGGGACTGAGCTTCATCTATGTCGCGCGCATGCTCGGCCTGTTCATGCTCATGCCGGTACTGGCCCTGGACAACGACCAGCTTCGCTACAGCACCCCTGTGCTGCTGGGCCTTGCCATTGGTATCTACGGACTGGCCCAGGCCGCCCTGCAGTTTCCCTTCGGGGTTGCCTCCGACCGTTTCGGGCGCAAGCGGGTACTGGTCTTTGGTCTGCTGATCTTCGTCCTGGGCTCCCTGCTGGGGGCGGTCACCCACAACATCTGGGGCATCATCCTCGCCCGTCTGCTGCAGGGCGCGGGCGCCGTCTCCTCGGTGCTCCTGGCCACCGCGGGTGACCTCACCGGTGAACAGCACCGCACCAAGGCCATGGCCGCCATCGGCGGCAGCATCGCCATCGCCTATGTGCTGGGGATGGCGATGGGACCCGTCTTTTACGGTCTCTCCGGGCTGACCGGAGTATTTCTGGTAGCCGCCGCACTTGGCGTCCTCGCACTGTTACCGCTATGGAAAGTGATTCCCCCCATCCCCCGCAATCTGCAGCAGCGCATGGGGAACTGGCGTGACGCCCTGAGGATGTTCAGACACCCCCCGGTGCTGACCGCCAGTGTCGGCATCTTCATCCTGCAGATGGTGCTGGGGGCCAGTTTCGTGGTGCTCTCCCCGGAACTGGTCCGGGCCATGCACATTCCGGGCAGCGCCGTCTGGGAAGTGTATCTGCCGGTGATGCTGCTCTCGGTGGCGGGCATGCTCTACCCGGTGATCCACGCCGAAAGGCACAAACAACACGGACAGATGCTGGTTTTCAGTGGTTTTGCCATCGCTGTGGGTGCGCTGTTCATGGGGTTGCTTGCTGGCCACTTCTGGCCGGTGGCGGTGGGCGCGGTGATTTTCTTCACGGGTTATAACGTGGCCTCGGCGATTCTGCCCTCGATGATGAGCCGCAGCACCACCCAGGAACAGCGGGGGGCGGCCAGTGGTGTTTACTCGCTGATGCAGTTTCTGGGGATCTTCGCGGGCGGTGTGGCTGGTGGCTGGGGGCTGGGCG
Organism: Acidithiobacillus ferruginosus; assembly: GCF_018854495.1. Lineage (GTDB taxonomy): Bacteria > Pseudomonadota > Gammaproteobacteria > Acidithiobacillales > Acidithiobacillaceae > Acidithiobacillus > Acidithiobacillus ferruginosus. The sequence goes on along the minus strand of NZ_JABBDR010000143.1, from coordinate 25 downwards.
TGGCCGGCGAGCAGGGTGTCTTTTA
>NZ_JABBDR010000142.1 GCF_018854495.1 Acidithiobacillus ferruginosus | reverse complement strand
TCGCCGACGTCCAGCTCGCGGCCCTGGCCTGTGGCGCCGATCCCTTCAAGATCGTGCAGTTGCAGTGGCATGCTTCGCCCTGTGAAGACCTGGTGGAAAAGATGGGCATCAGCTGGGACAAGGCCAAGGCCGACTTCCAGGATTATCTCAAGCAGGTGGAACAGGGCAATGTGGAATACCTCTACAACCCCGAACTGGCCACCAATCAAAACATCAATATGAA
>NZ_JABBDR010000141.1 GCF_018854495.1 Acidithiobacillus ferruginosus | reverse complement strand
GCCCGACGCGCACCGTTCTCGTCCATGGTGAGGATAACGGCCGGGAAGGTATCGCCAAGGTGCTGCGGGCTCGGGGTTTGCAGGTGGATTGTCCGGTCATTGGCGATCGTTATTCCCTCTAAAAAAGCTTTTGCGTTGCGCCGGGACCATAAACGGCTACAATGCCCCGAAGGCTTTTACACCCGCATGCAGGAGGAGTCGTACGATGTCAGGTCACTTTCCTTTTTCCGGCAAGGCCAACCGCGTTTCGGTCTACGCCTTTTTTGAGGCCCACGACTGGAGCCTTGAAGCGCAAGAGAAATATTTTGAGGCGTGGTACCAGTGGACGAAAGACTACGTCATGAATGACGCCGATCTGAAAGCCGCCAAAGGCGTACTCTTCAGCGGCGACCATTTTGGAACGCACGCCGACCACGATTTCCATCTGCACGGTTACGCGGTCGCCACGCGCATGCTGGATCTTGGGGAACTCATCAAGGGCAGTATCTTGCCGCGACTGAATCACGACATGCTCCACGCCCTGGAACATGATCATGAAGAGTGGATTGCGGCGGCCAATGCCGTTGCGACAGAACATCCCCGCCCTGAGGCGCCGGAGATCGGCCGTTATCGTCACGTCTGAATGCCCGGCAATGGTGCCGGGGCGGGTCGCATACCCGATCTCCGACACCGCCGCCGTGCTTCCCGGCAGCCTCCATCGTCGCCGTGGATGACGCAGCGTGGACCCACAGAATATTCATCGCTGTTTTGCGGCCCTGCGCGTCGCCATTCCTGAACCCAAAACCGAGCTGAATTACGACTCCCCCTTTCAGCTTCTGGTCGCCGTAGTGCTCTCCGCGCAAAGTACGGACAAAGCCGTCAACGCCTGCACCCGGACGCTCTTTGCGGCGGCACCGACTCCCGAGGCGATGGTGATCCTCGGTGAGGACGGCATCAAGGCCCACATCCATCGCCTGGGGCTGTTCAACGCCAAGGCCCGGCATGTGCATGCCCTGTCCCGGCAACTGCTGGCCCTGCATGATGGCGAGGTGCCCGCAGACCGGAAGGCGCTGGAAGCGCTCCCCGGCGTCGGCCGTAAGACCGCCAATGTCGTCCTCAATACCGAGTTCGGGCAACCCACCATTGCGGTGGATACCCACATCTTCCGGGTCGGCAACCGGACCGGCATCGCCCCCGGCAAGACACCCCTGGCCGTAGAACAGGCCCTGCTCGCGGCGGTGCCCGCCGAATACCGGCAGGATGCCCACCATCTCCTGATTCTCCATGGTCGCTATACCTGCACGGCCAGGCGGCCGCACTGCGGCCACTGCCCGATTTTTCCGTGCTGCGAATGGCCGGACAAGCATCGGTGGGCAGCGGAGTCATCTCCTGGCGGCGCTTAAAGACCGGACAGACTCCGCCACCGAGGCGAGCGCATCATCCCATACGCCCGCCCTGGCCTGCCGGAACAGACGCATTCCGGGATACCAGGGTGTGTCGTCCCGATCCAGCAACCAGCGCCAGTCCGGCGAATTCGGCAACAGCAGATAGGTGCTGACGCCCAGGGCGCCGGCCAGATGCGCCACCGAGGTATCCACTGAAATCAGTACATCGAGTTGCTGGAGGATGGCGCCACTGTCGGCAAAGTCCAGGACAATAGAAGCGGCGTCTTTTCCCGAGGGGGCGCGTTTTTTAAACATCTTTCATTCCTGTTCTGGCGTAGTCGTTGGCGTCCTATGCGAATAGGGCATCATACCTTATCCGCCATGAAAGGCATCAGGTCCATTCCGGGCCCATTCTTCATGGCCTGCGCCAGGGCAGAACGGGCGGCACCTTCCACCATAGCAGCAGCACGCCGATCCAGATCAGGACATAGATCGAGGTGAAAAAAGACATGGGCAGGTGCCAGAACAGCAGATGATCGATCCAGGTCTGGATCAGGGGCAGACGGTAGCCCTGCCGCCCTGCCGCTTCCTGCAGTTCGCTCTGCCAGATGGTCAGAAAGCAGGCAGTGCCCAGCAACGCCTGTACGGCCACCACCAGGAGCGCCACGAGGTGGAGGGCCCGCCACCAGAAGATGCGGACCCACCGCCAACCCCGCCAGGCACCCAGCGGGATGGCGATCAGGCCAAAGACGTTGAAGGCGATGATCAGGATATGAAAAGCCAGAATCGCCTGAGCCAGCCAGAGTTCATTTTGCATGTCCGGTCTCCGTTGCGGAACCATTGTACACCCCGACAGGCGGTGACCTGCCAGTATTGGCCGACCCTGCCGACCCTGCCGACCCTGGGGATGATTCCATATCCACTTTGCTGTTGACGAACCCAATATATGTGCTAAATTATCTATTGAGATGTCTATATATTGTGTTCTACCGTCCCGAGACGCGACAGCGCCGGTTCGGTGCCGATCGGGAGAATATGGCGATGAACGATCCTTCGGTGTTGAAGCGAAATGGCGCAAGGGTGCCTTTTGATCCAGGTCGAATCTGCTCGGCCATCACCCGGGCGGGACGTGCGAGCGGCGAATTTGACGACGGCGTTGCGGAAAGAATCACCGACGTGGTTCTGGGCGCTCTGGCACCTAGCGCAGCCCATCGTGAACCCACTATTGAACAGATTCAGGATCTGGTCGAACTGGCGCTGATGGACGAGGGCTTTTATCGCACCGCCCGCGCCTATATTGCCTACCGCGAACAGCACCAGCGATTGCGCGGAGATCGCCAGGCGATGGTGGACGCCATCACTTCCGTCAATGAGTACCTGGATCGGGAGGATTGGCGGGTCAACGCCAATGCCAACCAGGGTTATTCCCTGGGTGGCCTGATCCTGAACATTGCCGGAAAAGTCACCGCGAACTACTGGCTGAGCCATGTCTATCCCGAAAAAATCGGTGCCGCCCACCGCGAGGCCGACCTGCATATCCACGATCTCGACATGTTGGCCGGTTATTGTGCCGGATGGTCCCTCCGCACCCTTTTGCAGGAGGGTTTTAACGGCGTACCGGGGAAGGTGGAGGCGGCACCGCCGCATCACCTGTCGAGCGCCGTCGGGCAGATGGTCAACTTCCTCGGCACCCTGCAGAACGAATGGGCAGGCGCACAGGCCTTCAGTTCCTTTGATACCTATCTGGCGCCGTTCGTCCGCAAAGATGGCCTGTCCTACCGGGAGATACGCCAAAATATTCAGGAATTCATCTATAACCTGAATGTCCCTTCGCGCTGGGGTGGCCAGACGCCGTTCACGAATGTTACCTTCGATTGGGTTTGCCCTGACGATCTGAAGGAACAAGTTCCCGTGATCGGTGGAGAGGAGATGCCTTTCCGCTACGGCGATCTGCAAGCAGAAATGGAACTGATCAATCAGGCTTATATCGAGGTCATGAGCGAAGGCGACGCCAGGGGACGGGTTTTTACCTTTCCCATACCCACCTACAACATAACGTCTGATTTTCCGTGGGATTCGGAGAATGCCGAAAGACTGTTCGCCATGACTGCCAAATACGGCCTGCCCTACTTTCAGAATTTTATCAATTCCGAACTGCAGCCCAATATGGTGCGCTCCATGTGTTGTCGCCTGCAACTCGACCTGCGTGAACTGCTCAAACGTGGGAATGGTCTTTTCGGGTCGTCGGAACAGACCGGTTCCATCGGAGTGGTGACCATCAATTGCGCCAGGCTGGGCTATCTTCATAAAAACGATTCGGAAGGTCTTTTCCGTCGCTTGGATGCGCTCACGGAAATGGCGAAAGAAAGTCTGGAGATCAAACGCAAAATCATCCAGAGACAAATGGACACCGGCCTTTTCCCGTACTCCAAGCGCTATCTGGGTACCTTACGCAATCATTTCTCCACCATTGGCGTGAACGGTATCCATGAAATGATCCGCAACTTCACCGATGACCGCGAAAACATCACCACCCCTGCCGGATATGCCCTCGCCGTTCGTTTTCTCGACCATGTCAGAGAACGCATGGTGGCTTTTCAGGAAGAAACCGGCCACATGTATAACCTCGAGGCAACCCCTGCGGAAGGCACCACCTATCGTTTCGCCAAAGAGGACCGGAAGCGCTTTCCCGATATTTTACAGGCAGGTCTCCCGGATAAGCCGTACTACACCAACTCATCACAACTGCCCGTAGGCTTTACGGACGACCCTTTCGAGGCCATGGAACGCCAGGAGGCGTTACAGGCGAAATACACCGGCGGAACCGTTCTTCACCTGTATATGGGGGATCGCGTCTCCAGCACGGAAGCCTGCAAGCGCCTGGTGCGCCGCGCACTGGAACGTTTTCGTCTGCCCTACATTACGGTTACGCCAACTTTTTCCATCTGCCCGGTGCATGGATATCTATCGGGAGAACATCCGTTCTGTCCGATCTGTGATGAAGAACGACTTGCCGAAAAACGGCGGCTTTCCGCCTGAACTGAGAAAGGAGAATGTCATGTATCCTGAAGTAATGAACCAAAATCCTCTTGAAATGGAACTGGCGGATGACGAAAGACAACCCTGCGAGGTTTGGACGCGGGTTATGGGTTACCACCGACCGACTTCTTCTTTCAATATAGGCAAGCAAAGCGAGCATTCGGAGCGCAAATACTTTGTGGAGACCGGGAAGCCGGATACGGGCGTGTCGCGGCCGGTGCATTGACGCAACAATGAGCGAAGCAGCCACCACGGTGGACATCGGGTTACAACCCCTACCACCATTGGGGGGGTTCGCGCGGTTCAGTACGGTGGATTATCCCGGACATTTATGTGCCGTGATATACACTCAGGGCTGCCCATGCCGCTGCCGCTACTGCCATAATCCGCATCTGCAGCCGGGGCGTGGCCACTCTGGCATATCATGGCCGGCCATCATGGCCTGGCTGGCCACCCGAGCGGGATTACTGGATGCGGTGGCGTTTTGTGGTGGCGAACCCACGGCGCATAAGTCGTTACGGACGGCGCTTCAGCAGGTGCGGGATTCCGGATTTGGCACCGCCCTGCACACATCCGGAATATATCCCTACAATTTTTCGCAAATGCTGCCTGATATCGATTGGGTAGGCTTTGATATCAAGGCGCCCCCCGCCCGTTATGCCGCCGTCACCGGCGTACCGGGAAGCGGCGTCAGGGTGCAGGACTCTGTAGAATGGTTGTTGTCCAGCAATGTGGCTTATGAAATCAGAACCACGGTACACCCGGCCATACTCGATACTGCGGACCTGATCGCGATAGCGCGCTGGTTGAAGCGTCTGGGAATTTCCCGCTGGGTACTGCAATCTTTCAACCCGGCAGGATGCGTGAATGGGGACCTGGTTACCAGCTACGCGCCGATCGACCATGAACTGTTTGATGAGTTGCGTGGATACGTGCCCGATATCTCGGTGAGATAGGCTAATGACAGGCGTTGCTCTGATGCGCAATATTGATCACCTTTGCCGCCACCTCCAGGTCTATTGCGGATTCGGCAATGAATTTACCGGAATATGCCTCCTGCTCCTGCAGGAGGTCATAACAGTTGGCACCCGCTATATCCAATAACAATGCCGGGATATCCGCCGCCCTGAACGCGTCTTCATGCTTGATATAAAAATTATTGCAGCACATTCCGATATAGCATCTGGTATCTTGTACCTTGAGGGTTTTCAGAGTCTGCTGAAGGTGCTCAAAGTTTTTTACGGTGGTGACCTTTAGTCCCTGCCTTCCGGCCAGGTCGTATATATCACCGACGTCACATTTTCCGCAGCGGGAGCATCCATCCTTATGTCGCCATTTGCACCATGCCGGCTTGGCGCAGTATGGCACCAGCACCGCCTCCGCCTGCGCGGCGATTTCCATGGCGTCCATAGCTCCGTCAGGGTCATGGACCATGAACGAATTGGCGGCAGATGCCGTTATGGCAAGTTGTTGGGCTATCCTGTTGCGCTCGAACAGTCTATGAAATAACTTTGTGACATGTCCGGGGGTAAATCCGGACATCTCCCACCGTAGATCATAAAGGAGGTTTTCCAGGCGCTGTGATATTTCACCTTCCGACGCGCCGTACCATACAGACTGAATTTTTTTAAACAGGTGGTGTGGCCTGACGTAAACATTGCCGCCGATTTTTGCTGAAGAAATCCTGAGCTCGTCGTCCAGAGTCATGCTGCCGTGGAGAACGCCCCCGGATGTCGCCAGAAAGCCGCTATAGGTGCGGTCGTGGTCTGGTTCACGAAATTGCTCATGACCGCCGCGCGGGCTGTGGGATACGCTGTCTATCCACGGCGTATGCACGAGGGTTTCCAAGTTGCACATTTGTGCTATGAACCGCGCCAGGGATTGTTTTAGATGTACCAGATCCGCGGTGCTCTGTTTTTGTAACGTAGTGAAGTGGAGACCGGCTGCATGTATGCCGTCCACTGTCAGCTTCTCTTTTGGCACGCGCAATGCGCGAAGCATGGTACTGATGTCCAAGGATCTGTATAGCGTGCCATTCGCGACGATCACGTCATCCTGCATTCCGACGTAGACGCTGCCCAGCTTCCTGTTGTTGGCGTAGATATCGTTGGGTTTATGGAAATAGACATTTTCGTATCCGCTACTGCTCAGACCGTTGCAAACCGCCATGCAAAGCCTTTCCAGCCATTGCGCCATACTGAACTCCTGCGCCGGTATGGTCAGGCTCCAGGCAACCTGGTCAGGATACAGATATGCTGTCCCGCCCCCTGTCATACGGCGGATAACCGGTATGGACCTGGCCCGACAATAAGCGGTTCGCACCGCAAAGTCCTTGTCCTCGAAGGCGCCCAGGGCCACCGCGTGGCTATTTTCATAAAAACGTAACAATGGTAGCAATTCCATGCGCGTAACGATCATCTGATGCGAATCGAGAATGATATTATCCGCGGCGTCCCGAAGCCCGCTATCTCCCCATAACAGCTTATCCATAACGCCTCCTTCCTCAATCACCCTGCACAGGACTGAACTGCATACCAGGCTTTCCGTACCAATAGCCGTTACAGGCTGGCGAGTCATATTCAACCGGGGAACCGCCGTCTCCATTCAAGGCGGCATGGAATGCCCGTATGACGAACTCGGTGGCGGCAAGCTGCGGGGAAATGCGGACGATATCTATACCCATTTCCGACATGGCCACGGTCTCGTTCAGAAGGTTGCACGGAATACCGGACTGAAGCTGAATCCCATTGATGGTAAACAGGCGTTCATGCTCCTGGGTGAATAGCGCACGCCCCTCCGGATCATTGATGCATCGTAGTTCACACGCATCCTTACCGACGTTATCCGCCCGGGCGGTGAAACAGCGGGCTGAAAAGGACAGGGGCAGATAACCATACGCAAATGCCTCGGTTTCCATGGTCTCAGGACGCGTGTTTTGTACCATGGCGATGGTCGTGGCCGACAACTCCACCGGAGGAACCCATCGCCTGGCGCCCAGATCGGCCAGGAGCGACAACGTTTCGGCGTTATAACAATTGATATGGGGTCCGATGACGAAGGGGCCCCGCCCCGCCAGCAGATGAACCGCCGACATGTCGTTGGCTTCCACCAGGTAATGGGCGTTCGCACAAATCCTTTCCAATTGCAGAAGGTCTGAATTGGCTTCCAGAAGGGCCAGTGTGGACAGCACGACCTCCTTGCCTGCGTCGGTCAGACGCGCTGCGATGTCGAGCCAGTCGGCGCTGCGCAGGGCGCGTCGTTTTGCGCACACGGTCTCGCCCAGATAAACGATATCCACCGGCCAGTGTTCTGCGCGCCGGTAAAACTGCTCTATGTTTTCCTTTGACCAGTAATAGTGAATCGGGCCGAGCGAGATCTTCATTCTCCGCATCTCCTTATTTTAGGACGCTGTCTTGTGGTGTAAAAATCCATCAATGCCAGGGCCGGTGATAGGCCCCGAGGGTATGCGTCTGCCCTTCGGAAAGACGATCGAGAACCGCGGTCCATTGGTTTCTGACCAGATATCGTGCAGGATCGGCGGCGCAGGTATCTATGGCTTCGCGCAGAACGCGGGCGACGGACGCAACGTAGGCCGGGCTTCGCTGGCGGCCTTCCACCTTGATGGCGGCTATGCCGTGGTGGAATAGGTCCGGCAACACATCCAGTATATTCAGGCTGGTAGGCTCTTCGATGGCGTAATAGGCCTGGGCGTCTGTGTAGTAACGCCCCTTGCACAAGGTGGGGTAACCAGCCGCCTCATTCAGGCCGTGACGGTCGATCAATACGCCGTTCAGGCGGGACTCGCGGCCCAGGGCGGTCTCCTCCCAGCGTACGGACTCTGCTGGTGAACAAACTCCACTGGCATTCGGGGAGCGTCCCGTAATGTAAGAGGACAAGGCGCAACGGCCTTCCACCATGACGCACAGGCTTCCATAACCGAATACTTCGATCTCCACCGGGCTGTTGGCTATGGTGTGCCAAAGCTGTTGCAAGGACAGGACCCTGGGCAGAACGGCGCGTTGAATGCCAAATCGCTGGTGGTAGAACTCCAGGGCCTTATACGTGGTGGCGGATGCCTGCACGGAAAGATGCAAACGTAGATCGGGGTAGTGGGTTGCGGCATAACGCAACAGTCCCGGGTCCGCCATGATCACGGCATCTATCCCCAGTTCCGCAGCGCGATCCACCGCGCTGGTCCAGACAGCCCAGTTATGTGCCTGTGGGTAGGTATTGATGGCGAGAAGCACCTTTTTGCCGGCGCGATGCGCATATTCCATGCCGCGCGCGGTCTCTTCCGGACCAAAGTTCAACCCCGGGAAATTGCGGGCGTTGGTATCGTCGCGAAAGCCGATATATATGGCGTCTGCACCATTATCGACAGCGGCTTTCAGGGCAGGCAGTCCGCCAGCGGGGCAGACCAATTCGGGTTTGCGGTGGTTCATGTAAAATCCTTTCCGATGTCGGGCCGATGGTCAGGGTTGCAGCGCACGATCCAGCAGATCGTGCAGGCGTCTGTCGGCATGCGTGTTGCGGATGGCGTGGTCGATGGCCTGTCTTATTCGCGGGCCGAGCGGGGCAGGCAGATAGCCGACCGGAGCCAACCAGTCCAGGTCTACGGAATCCAGAATATTCTTGAGCTGGAGCCCAACGGATGTTTCTCCTTCCAATACCAAACGACGCGCGAAGAACAGGGTATCCGGATCTTCGAGGCGGAGCGCGAGGCGGCAAAGATCTTTCGCATTTCCAGCGATGCGCAAATCGACCGGACCAGCACGGGTCGGGGCGATCTTTCCCCGCCTTATCACCAAACGTAGTGATTTACCGAGGTCGGACACCTCGACCACGATACGCCGCCCTTCCATCTGCAAGAAATCCGCTTGATATCTCGCCAGAACCCGGTTAGCCAAGCCCATGAAAATGGCCGTGAATACCGGATCCATAAAAATAGTTGTTGCTGCGATAAATGGACGCGTTAGGGTGCGTCCGTGTTCCATGAAGGTTTTCGTCATATGCTTTTGGGGGAAACCAAGCATGATTGCCTGGGGGAATAACGCGGCAAGCGTAAGACTGCCCTCCCCTTCCCCACCTCTCCTTTATCGGTCGCTGCGCGCTATCGAGATGCTTCGTTGCGTTGTTGACATTCATGCAAAAAAGCAGTACACCTACATCGTACCAAACAATAAACGGATGTGGAAGTATTTAGTAACATGGTCGCTCACGGGCACAGACGAGGTGGTTGAGATGGACTTGCCATACCTGAAGATCAAAGGACGGTCCCTACTCCCGGTGATACAGGGGGGTATGGGTATTGGTGTTTCCGCACACAGCCTGGCCGGGGCGGTGGCTGCGGAAGGGGCGGTCGGAACGATTGCAAGCGTCGAGTTGCGGCGTTTGCACGAGGACCTGATGCGACACCTGCGACGCCTGAGAGATCCTGCAGCCTCCGCCCAGGCGAACCTGACCGCACTGGATCGGGAGATTCAGGAAGCACGGCGGATTGCCGGCAAAGAGGGGTTTATTGCCGTCAATGTCATGCATGCCATTTCCGGCTATCGGGAGCACGTGCTTCAAGCCATCAGGAGTGGGGTGAACGCGGTGATCGTGGGCGCGGGTCTGCCCATGGATCTGCCCACACTGGCGGCGGAATTCCCCAACGTCGCACTGATCCCGATCCTTTCGGAAGCGCGCGGCGTGCAGGTGGTGGTGCGCCGCTGGATGCGCCAAAAGCGCCTTCCCGACGCCATCGTCGTCGAGAACCCCCAGTTCGCGGGCGGGCATCTGGGCGCCACCCGTCTGGAGGACGTTTCCGATTCTCGGTATGGTTTTGCCAATGTGTTGCCCGCGATCCGCAAACTGTTTGAAGAATTAGGCCTGAAAGCCGACCAGATTCCGCTCATCGCCGCCGGGGGGATCTCTTCCTTTCAGAAAATGCGGGAGATATTTTCTCTCGGCGGCAGCGGCGCCCAGTTGGGCACCCCCTTCGCGGTAACGACCGAGGGCGACGCACACATCAATTTCAAACGTGTCCTGGCGGACGCGATGCCTAAAGATCTCGTGACATTCATGAGTTCGGCGGGTTTACCCGCGCGCGCGGTGCTTACCCCCTGGTTGCGCCGCTACCTGGGACGCGAAGGGAGGCTGCGCGCCTGCGCGAGTCCCGATCATTCGCAGTGCCCCAGCCAGACGGAGTGCTTGGTTCATTGTGGTTTCAAGGATGGTCATTCCTCTTCCGGACAATTCTGCATAGAGGCGCAGCTCGCTGCTGCGCAACGCGGTGACGTAGAGCATGGACTGTTTTTTCGCGGCGCCGGACAGTTACCCTTCGGACAACAGATCAGAAGCGTTCGGGAGCTTTTTGCCACGCTGCTGGGTGAAACTGCGCAGACCTCCGTGGAGGAGTGCATACCCATGGTAGCTGTATGACCCCACCCTTCCGGCAAAAGCGGATGAGCGCCACCGTTGCGGATTTTTTTGGGAATGTCCATCAGTTCATCACCAGGTTGGTGAATGCTAACACGCTAAAAATGGCCACCCAACGGCTGGAGTCGTTTCTATGTCGATGATGCATCTTTTAACGGCGCGGGGCATATGGAAAAACCCTTGCGTTTCAGCATTGCGCCATAATAATTCATGCACAGTGCTGCGTGCCGGGTTAATCAGCAATCCATTGCAAGGTGCCGGCGCGGTTGCACGTTTGCAAAATAAGTTGTTGCGTCATGGTGTTATAGTCACACAAGGCGCGACTATGGGCCCACAAGAAATATGAATGGTGCACTGGCAAATATCGTCTATATAATACTCTTAGAGAGGTTCTTCCTGTGAATATGTAATAAGGGTTTTTGTTTATAACCGGCCTATAACTATCAACAAGCGGTAAAATGAGATTGATAGTTGCCAGCCCTAACAACCAAGGTGCCACATATGCTACAAAAAAAACCGCTTTTATCCGTTATCCCACTATTCTCTATGGCAATGGTCATGGCTTCGGCGGCCTATGGCTCCCCTCTCGCCAAAACGGTCTCCGCTGCCCCCGCAGCGGCTACGGCCAGTGCTGTCAGCGTTACCGCGGCGACGGCGTCCGTCACCGCAAGCGGTATCCCTACGGTGGTGCAGTCCACCTGCATGGCCTGTCATGGCATGCAGGGCATAGCGGCTGACGGGGGCATGTTCCCGAACCTAGCGGGGCAATGGAAGCCCTACCTTTTGCGCCAGCTCGATCATTTCAAAACCCATATCCGCGCGGACCCGCAATCACCCATCATGTGGGGGATGGCGGCTCCGCTGACGGCCGCGCAGATGCAGCAGGTCGCCGACTACTTTTCCTCTCAGAAACCCGCGTCGGGACACGTTTACGATCCCAAACTCGTGGCCGAAGGGAAAAAGCTGTACTTCGGTGGTCTACCCGACAAACACATGCCGGCCTGCATGGCCTGCCATGGTGCCACGCTGGCCGGGCTGCCCCCTTATTTCCCCAGACTGGCGGGACAAAAACGTACCTATGTGATCAATCAACTCACCTATTTCAAATCCGGGCAGCGGGTCGCCACCCACAAGGGCATCATGCAATACGTGGCCTCCAGACTGAACCCGAAGCAAATCACGGCACTGGCCGCTTACATAAGGTCCCGGTGAGCGCCATGACGGAAAATGACTATACCAAGGCGAAAGGCGACGGCATCCTGGACGGGAAAACGATCCTCGTGACGGGTGCGGGAGATGGCATCGGCAGGGCAGTGGCCATCGAGTATGCCCATCAAGGCGCTACGGTCATTCTGTTGGGCAAAACGAAGCGCAATCTGGAAGGCGTCTACGATGAAATCACCGACTATGGCTATGCCGAACCGGCCATCCTCGTGGTGGATCTGGCCGACCCGGCAAGCGACGCATTCAAAACCATAGGCGCCGCCATTTCCAGCGAGTTCACCCAACTGAACGGCATCGTGCACAACGCCGCAGAACTCGGAATGCTGACCCCTCTGGAGAACTATGAAGGGGCATTATGGGACCATGTGTTTCAGGTCAACGTAAAGTCTCCACTGCTGGTGACGCAGCAGTGCCTCCCGTTACTGAAAGAGGCACCATACGCATCCATTATTTTTACCACAGATGAGTCTGGCGTTAAGCCCAAGGGCTATTGGGGCGCCTACGGCGTGAGCAAAGCGGCCATATTGCACATGGCCCGCATGTGGGCGATAGAGTATGCCAACACGCATATTCGGGTAAATATCGTAGACCCGGGTCCGTGTCGAACGGGGCTGCGCCTGCTCACGCATCCCGGCATGCCGATGAAGCGATATACGCCGCCTGAAGCCATCACCAGTATCTATACACAATTAATGGATTGTGACGTTCTGGATCATAATGGTGAGTTGTTTTATGCCCAAAATTTCATCAATCCCGATCTGGACGACAGAACGGAAAAGGATTTGGCAACTTCTACGGTGTAGTCCATCAAACAACAGACAGGAATCAATATCATGTCAGACGAAACGCAAGACAGCAAACATGCTCCAAATGTAACACGCCGGCGTTTTCTCACGGCGCTGGTCACGGTATCCGGCGCCGCGGTGGCGGGCACCATCGCAATACCCATGGTGAAATCACTGGACCCAACAGCCGCAGCCGCGGCATTGGCCACCACCACCATCGATCTGAGCCCCATCGAACCCGGCATGCAAATGGTGGCGTTATGGCAGGAGAAGCCGGTGATCGTAGTAAACAGAACACCGGAAATGCTGGCCACCCTGGATGAGGCAGAGCAGAAGGGCATATTGAAAGATCCCAACTGCAACGTTCCGCAACAACCCCCTTATTGCAAGAATAAGTACCGGTCACGCGTTCCGGAATGGTATGTGGGTATAAAAATTTGCAACCATCTGTGTTGCATACCGCATTACCGGCCGAAAAAAGCCAGTGTCGCACCGTGGTGGCTCGGCGGATTTCATTGCCCCTGCCATGGCTCCATGTACGATCTTTCGGCACGCGTAATCAAAGGATCACCTGCTCCCCATAATATGGCGGTTCCCGAATATGACATCGATGTGGCCAAGAAAACCGTCGTTGTCACCAAAATGTATCCGCTCGCCCATTTGTGCTGAGCCAGGTAGCCGATAAAGGAGGCTGATATGAGTTTCAAAGAATGGTTTGTCAAACGTTCGCCGCTGCCCGAAATGTGGCGCGAGCACATGGCCGAATACTACGCGCCAAAGAACTTCAATATTTTCTACTACGCGGGGTCGTTACTCTTACTGATGGTGGTGCTGCAGTTCCTGTCGGGATTCCTGGTGCTGGCGCACTACATACCTACCGCCCAAGGTGCATACGACTCCGTGTATGGCATCATGTACGACGTGCATTACGGTTGGCTCATGCAGTACATGCATGTGGATGGCGTATCGCTGATATTCGTGCTGCTGTATGTGCATATGGCGCGGGGCATGCTGTACGGCTCCTACCGATCACCACGGGAACTCGTCTGGATCATTGGCTATACGACCTACCTGGCTTTCATGGCGGAGGCATTCTTCGGATATGTGCTGCCTTATTCAAATCTCTCCTACTGGGCCGGCACGGTAATCACTTCTTTATTGAAGTCCATTCCGTTTATCGGCGGCTGGGTTACCACCCTGGTGCGCGGTGGGCCCGGCATGAGCGGCGACACGCTGGAACGGTTTATGGCACTGCACGTTACCTTGGTGTTTCTGGTCATCGTCGGCCTGATCGTTTTTCACATCCTTTATCTCCATAAAGTCGGCTCCAACAATCCCGATGGCATCGAGATCAAGGCTAATAAAGGGCCTGATGGCCATCCCGTGGACGGTATTCCGTTTCACCCCTACTACTCCGTAAAAGATTTGTTTGGATTCGGTGTATGGCTGATCATTTTTGGCGCGATCATCTTCTACGCGCCGACGTTTCATCATATTTTCCTGGAACGTACCATGTCTACGCCGGCAAATCCGCTCAAAAGTCTGCCGGATGTCACGCCGCCGTGGTATCTATCCCCTTTTTACGCGATGCTGAGGTCCATACCCAACAAGACTGCTGGCATATTATTAATGGTGTTCGCGGTGCTGGTCCCATTCGTACTCCCATGGCTTGACAGAAACCCGGTGAAATCGACACGATATCGTCCGGTCACCCGTATCCTGCTGATCATATTTTTCATTAACTTCTTCGTGCTTGCCTATCTTGGAGAGCAGCCTCCGCTGCCGAAATATTTTTTCGTGGAAAGATTGGGGGCGTTCATCTATGTGGCGTTCTTCCTTTTGCTGCCGTTCGTGAGCAAATTCGAACCGACCAGGACACCGCCGGCGCGCGTCCGTTTCCATGCCCACTGAGTTCGGGCAGAGAGGAGGAGTTATGAAAAAGTATGTTGTGTGGGCAGGTATGGCCCTGGGACTGTTTGCTGGCAGCGCATCGGGTGCATTCGCGGACGACGGGCCACAATTATTGACACCGCATTATACCTATAATGCAAAGACCATCATTAGCGGCGCAAGGTTATTTGCCACCAACTGTATGGCATGTCACTCCATAAAATTCATGCGTTATGAGTTTTTGACCCATGATCTGGGCATATCCAGAGCCGATGTGCAAAAAGACATCATGTTACCGACAGGTTCGACATTCAAGGATAACATGATATCCGCCATGCCGACCCAGATGGCGCATAAATGGTTCGGGCTTCCCCCGCCGGATCTCAGCCAGATGGTCCGGTACAAGGGTCAGGACTGGGTCTACACTTATCTGCTTTCTTTTTACCAGGATCCCAAGCGTCCGTCGGGGTGGAACAACCATGTATTTCCCAATGTGGCCATGCCGGACGTGCTCGCCCCGTATGGCGGGATCGTAAATGAACATGGAAAGCTGCTTCGTGCGGGGGACGAATCTCCCCAAAAATTCAAGGAACAGGTCACGGATATCGTCGCATTCTTGAGATTCGTGTCCGATCCATCTGTCGTGCAACGACACGACGACGGGCCCTGGGTGCTCGGGTTGCTGGCGTTTTTTACCATAGTGGCCTATTTTCTGAAGAAGGAATACTGGAAGGAGGTAAAGTGATGGAAGGTGATTTGGATATATGAGGTGGTATCCCGCTGATCGTAGTGAGGCAGGCTGTAAAAACCGTTCATCTGAAGGAGCGATATCATGAGTGAGAAATTGAAGGAAACCGGAAATTCCCAGGCCGGGAACATAAGCCGTCGTGACCTGTTGAAAGGCATCGCCATTACGGCTGGCGTCGTGGCTGCGGGGACGGTGGTCGGAGTCAATCCCATCGGCGCTGCCCATGCGGCGGGTAATTGCCCCGGGACCACGCCCAAGGCGGAAGTACAGTATCAGCCACACCCCAAGGGGAAGGAGCAGTGCTCTGTCTGCGCCAATTTTATTGCCCCGAAGTGCTGTAAGGTGGTAGCCGGATCCGTCGCACCCACCGGGTATTGTATAGCGTTTACGCCGATGCCCGCGTAGTCACATTTTGCCCTGAGTTCCTCCTGCTTCTCCCCTTCTCTGAAGGGGAGCTTTTATTTTTTAACGTACCATACATGCTGCGGCTTCGTTGCCCGCTGGAAGCCGGAAAATCGTTAGGTTGCAGCAGATGTTGGTGGTACCCTGATCATACCACTGGATACAGGAGTCAAGCATGCCTGGGCAGCAATATGACCTGAAATTAAACCCTGCCATGGTGTTGGCGGATGTTACCGTCGCCCAGTCGGCATATTTTGGTTCGCTGATCATATTTATCTGCAGCTTTCCGTTTTTATTTCTCGGCACAGGATTCTTCATCGTAATTGGTGCAGTATTCATCGTTTTGGCATTTATTGATGCCGCCAACATAGCCACTCTGACCTTTACCACAAGCTGTGCCGCAGACAATGACAAATTGATAGTCAGATACGGACTGATTCGTCCGATAAGGGCGATCATCCCCGCTTCGGCCATTCGCCATATAAACGTTGATCAGAGCTGGATTGGGTCAAAACTCAAATATGGCTCGATAATCATTCTCGGAGATGACCTTGGTATTCGCTTGCAGTATATAAAGGACCCGCAGATCGCACTGAGCGCGATTAAAAATTCGATTGGCTTGTCATGATCTATAAGGAATATTGAAATAGACCCGTATACGACAGAAGCGGCTCCCTGGAAACTCGTATCTGTTACCTTGATTATGTCGACAGCGAGGAGCAACAAGAATGGTGCTTAACGACCATAGCGTTGCAGGCAAAAGCGGCGCACACGATTTTGACAACACTACCAAGATCATACATCTCGCCATGGCCATCGTCCTGACGCTGCAGATGTGTATCGGCCTACTGGTCCATGATCCGCAGACGAGGTTCTTTTTATACCTGCATGAGTATGTCGGCATACTGTCAGCGTTGGTCATTTTCGTCGAGTGGTTATGGATATATACCGCGTCGCAGTTTTCCGTTTTATTTCCATGGAACCGTGCCGGTATATCACTTGTTTTGAAAGATATCAGAAACTTGGGGAGACATATGCTTCCGGAAGGTGGCGATACCGTGGGCCTGTCCGGGTTTTGGCATGGAATTGGCATATTGTCGTTTACGTTTATGGCATTAACCGGAACCATTCTGCTTTTTGTTTTGCCCGGCGGACATTCCATACTCGGACTGCACTCGACTGATTTTGTATTATATACCCGCATTTCCCTAGTTCACCGGCTGGTGTCCTATCTTGTATGGGTATATCTGCTTGGGCACGTTCTTTTCGCCATTTTTCATCAATTGACCGGGAACGATGTATTAGGAAGAATCTTTCTTTTCCGCCGGGATGGATAATTTGGTGTCCGCACCATGGCGGGAAAGAGAAAAGGCCCGGAATGCGATCCCAAACCTTTGCGGGAGTTGGTGCGCAGTACTGGAGTCGAACCAGTGACCTTCGGCTTCGGAGGCCGACGCTCTATCCATCTGAGCTAACTGCGCGTGGGCCAGATTATAGGGAAGTCGCCCCACCGTTGTCCAACCTTTCCTGCGCAACCCCCTGAAAGTCCAGCGCCAGCCAGTACTGCTCCGTAGAGCGCGCACGCGAGGCCTCCGGCTTGCGTACCACGATCTTCTTGAAGTCTCGGCGCAGCGCCCGGCGCAACTCCTCCGCGCCGGACCCCATAAACACCTTGATCAGCAGCGCTCCGCCCGGCACCAGCCAGCGATGGGCCATATCCAGAGCCAGCTCCGCGAGATCAATGGCGCGGGCCTGATCGACACTGGCAATACCGGACATGTTGGGCGCCATGTCACTCATGATCAGGTCGGCGCCGCCCGGTAGGGCTTCCTGGCAGGCAGCCAGTATGGCGTCGTCGTAGACGTCGCCGCAGATTACCGTGGCGTCCGCCACCGGGTCCATTGCCAGGCGATCCACCGCCACCAGTCGCCCCTTCCTGCCGATCAACGGCGCCGCCACCTGCGTCCAGCCACCCGGCGCCGCGCCCACATCCAGCACCCGCATGCCCGGCCGGATCAGGTGATCCTTCTGCTGAATCTCCAGCAATTTGTAGCTCGCCCGCGAGCGATACCCCTCTTTCATGGCGCGCTGCACAAATGGGTCTTTAAAATGTTCCTTCAGCCACTTCTCACTGGATTTACTTCTTGCCAAAATACACCTCCGGGCTTTGACCCCCGCCCTCCGCAAACGTACACTCTGCCGCTACACCATAGCGGCCCAATCAGACTGACGAGGATACCATGCTGGACGCCAAACATAGACAAGCCCTGCGTGGACAGGCACACGCCCTCCAACCCGTCGTCATCATCGGTGCTCACGGCATCACCGACGGCGTTCTCGCCGAACTGGAGGTCGCCATCCACGCCCACGAACTCGTCAAGGTACGTCTACCCCAGGTGTCCCATGACGAACGCGACGACATGATAAAGACCTTGGCCAGCGCCAGCCATGCCGACGTTGTCGGCCACATCGGGCGCGTGCTCATTCTCTACCGCCCCCGCCCGGCTGCGGCGCCCAAACGCTGATCGGTCCGCCGGTATAGCTTGGCAGCCCAGCTCAAGACCGTTAGACTGTTTCTGAATCGCAACACCGACCAGCGGCCCGGAGCAGACCCATGGAAGACCAGCCCCCCACAGAAATCCAGATCAGCGTCGAGACCCGCTATCTGCCGGAGCAGTCCAGCCCGGAGCAGGAGCACTTCGCCTTCGCCTATCAGATCACGATGCTGAATAACGGCCCGCAGACGGCACAACTCCTCAATCGCCACTGGATCATTACGGACGCCGAAGGCCATATCCAGGAGGTCAAAGGGCCCGGCGTGGTCGGAGAACAGCCCACGCTGCAGCCTGGACAACGCTTCCGTTACACCAGCGGGTCCGTCCTGTCCACGCCCGTAGGCAGCATGCACGGCACCTTCGAGTGGGTCAGCGATACCGGCGAAAGTTTTGTGGTTCCCATCCCCGCCTTTCGCCTGGCGGCGGCGACCGTCTTCCATTGAGCCGCCAGAGCCTGCAGCGCGCCTATGCGCTCTGGGCACCCATATACGATTCGGCGGTGCGCAGCTTCTCTGCCCCCTTGCGGCAATGCAGCCTCAGCCATATTCCGCAAGGACCCTGCCGCGTCCTGGTCGATGGCATCGGCACCGGGCTGGACATTCCTTATCTGCCCGCCCACTGCGAAGCCATCGGCATCGACCTCACCCACAGCATGCTCCGCCGCGCACGCAGGTCGTCGCCTCATTTTTCGCTTGTTCAGGCAGATGCCGAGGCTTTGCCCTTCCCGGACGGTTGCTTTGACGTTATCGTCATGCATCTCATACTGGCCGTCGTACCCCATGCCGGCGCGGCATTGGCGGAGGCCTGCCGCGTCCTCCAACCCGGCGGTCGGATACTGATTCTCGACAAGTTTCTGCGCCCCGGTGAACGCGCCTTCTGGCGACGCCTGCTTGCCCCCCTGTTCGGCCCCATTGCCACCCACACCGACCTGGTGTTTGAAGACCTTCTGACCCCATGCCCGGAACTGCGCTGCCGCAGCGATACACCGGCCGCTGTCGGCGGCTGGTTCCGTCTGATCGTTCTGGAAAAATCTGACACCATGTGACATGGAAATGGCCCGGAGCCTTATAACCGCTCCGGGCCATTTCCGGTCATTCCCCTACGGCGATGTTTTATCCGCCGCCACGCGACGCCTTCTTGCGCTCGTTCTCCGTCAGATAACGTTTGCGAATGCGAATGGACTGCGGCGCCGCCTCTACCAACTCATCGTCCGCAATGAACTCCACCGCCGCCTCCAGCGTCAGCTTGATTGGCGGCGTCAGCATGATGTTTTCGTCTGAGCCCGATGCCCGCATATTGGTCAGCTTCTTTTCCTTGAGCGGGTTGACCACCAGATCGTTGTCGCGGGTATGGATACCAATGACCATGCCCTCGTAGACCTTGTCGCCTGGGCTCACAAACATCCGGCCGCGTTCCTGCAGGTTAAACAGGGCGAATCCGACCACTTCGCCCTCTTCCGCCGAGATCAGCACGCCGTTGTTACGGGAAGGGATGCTGCCCTTCACCGGACCGTAGCTATCAAAAATATGGCTGATGACTCCGGTGCCGGACGTGGCCGTCAGAAATTCGGTGTGGAAACCGATGAGACCCCGTGCGGGAATCCGGTACTCCAGCCGCACGCGGCCCCGGCCATCGGGAATCATGTCCTGCAATTCGCCGCGCCGGATGCCCAGGCGTTCCATGATGGTGCCCTGATGCTGTTCTTCCAGATCGATGGTCAGTGCTTCATAGGGTTCTTCCCAGACGCCGTCCACCTGGCGCTGAATCACCCGGGGCCGTGATACCGCCAGTTCATAGCCCTCGCGGCGCATGTTTTCTACCAGAATGGTCAGGTGCAGCTCGCCGCGCCCGGAGACCATGAACACATCGGCGTTATCCGTATCTTCCACCCGCAGGGCGACATTGATCAGCAACTCGCGGTACAGGCGTTCGCGCAACTGGCGACTGGTGACAAACTTGCCTTCCCTGCCCGCGAAGGGGCTGGTATTGACCTGAAACGTCATGTTCAGGGTGGGTTCATCGATGGGTTTCCACGGCAGGGCATCAGGCGCTTCTGGCGCCGCGATGGTGGCCCCGATGGAAGGATCTTCTATGCCGGTCACCGCAACAATGTCGCCCACCGTAGCACTTTCCCACGGCACCCGCTTGAGGCCGTCGAAGCCGAGGAGCTGAAGGATGCGCGCCTTGGTCTGAGTCTTATCGACACCGTGAATCAACACGATATCCTGACCGGGACGCATGGTACCGCGGCGGATGCGACCCACCGCGATACGCCCCACATAACTGGAGTAATCCAGGTCGGCAATCTGCATCTGCAACGGACCTTCGGGATCCCCTTCCGGGGCCGCCACCTTATCGAGGATCATCTCAAAGAGGGGCTTCATGTCACCGGAGCGGACTTCGGGATCTTCCCCTGCATAGCCCTGCAGACCGGAGGCATAGATCACCGGAAAATCCAGTTGCTCTTCTGTCGCTCCCAGCTTGTCGAACAGGTCGAGGGTGGCGCTGATGACATAATCGGCGCGGGCGCCGGGGCGGTCCACCTTATTGATGACCACGATCGGCTTGAGACCCAATTCCAGCGCTTTGCGGGTGACAAAACGGGTCTGCGGCATGGGGCCTTCGACGGCATCCACCAGCAGCAACACGCCGTCCACCATGCCCAGCACCCGCTCCACCTCGGCGCCGAAATCGGCATGGCCGGGGGTGTCGACGATGTTGATGTGGGTGTCGCCCCACTGCACCGCCGTGTTCTTGGCCATGATGGTGATGCCGCGCTCCTTTTCCAGGTCGTTGCTGTCCATCACCCGCTCTTCCAGTTGCTGGTGGGCGGCAAAAGTACCGGACTGGCGCAGGAGCTGATCCACCAGCGTGGTCTTGCCGTGATCCACGTGGGCGATGATGGCGATGTTACGGATTTGACGAGCCACTGAATATTCCCCAAAAAACGGTCATAAGAAAAAACGCCGGGGCCACAAGCCCCGCAGCGGGCTTTCTTATAACGGTATACATCCCAAAAAGCAAATAAAAACCGCCCCCGAAGGGGCGGCAATGGGGCCACCGAAGCGGCCCGAAGGCTTATTTGAACTTAGAAGCCGGCCTGGAACTGCAACATCAGGGTGTTGTAAGCAACGCCGTTGATGGGGGCAAGCCCGTTGCTGGAGGTGCCATAAACATTGTTGATGGAACCGCCACGGGTCGCCAGGATGTAGTTCAACTGCACTTCGGCGGCGTGGGGGTTGTTGGGGTTGACGTAGTAGTTCAAGCCCACGGTGGTATTGCTCAAGGTGCCCTGACCGTGGACCGCATACTGGTCATAGCGCGCGGCAGCCTCGACGTCCAGCCAGTCGGGGGTCAGCGTCATCTCGTACAAGTTGGCGGCGAGTTCCGCATGCCAATCAGTAGCGGAATAAGTGACCGGGGTATACAACGGGTTGGTATTCAGGTAAGGCCATGCGGAAACGCCGGATGCCCTGGTGTATCCCGCACCGTAGTGGATGCCCATCATCCCGCCCTGGACGCCAACGTTCCAACTGGTCAGGTTGTCGGTGCCACGATTGTTCTCTGTACCCATACTGCCGCTCAGTTCCGCGGTCAGCAGCGGGCCCATGCTATACTTCAACATGCCGGAAACGATGTACTTGCCGTTGCCGTTGAGTAATCCACCCTGACCACCGCCAAAGGTATTGCCGTTGCTGAAGACGGTATAATTGTCCAGCGAGGTGTTGTCAAACATACCCACGGCATAGCCAATGCCCGTGCCCATCACGTCGTCGGCATGGAGCATGGCGCCGGCGGAACGTCCGGGCAACAGGGACTGGTTCATGTTGCGGTAGATGAAGGTCAGTTCATTGCCCGCAGTGCCGGTGTATTCCAGACCTTCCGGGGTCTTGAACTTGCCGACCTGCAACTGGGCGAAGGGCACCGGCGCGAAGTTGATCCAGGCGTCCATCAACTGTGCACTATTTCCGCCCAGCACGTTACCGCCGAGACCGTTATTCAGGCCATTTGGCAAACCATTACCTAAACCCGCCTCGTCATACGCGCCCTGGATGTAATAGGTCACGCCGGGAACCGCTTCGCCCTTGAAACCCAGACGGATGCGGTTGGCACCAAAAACGAGGCCATTGGAACTGCCGGGGCCGGTGCCGAACTGCTGGGCGCCGGTGATCTGGGCGTAACCGAACACAACGGGGCCGGTGTCCGCGTTGGAAGTGTCTGCGGCGAAAGCGACGCCGGGGACCACAAAAGCCGCTGCAACGGCCAAAGCTACGAGATTCTTCTTCATGACTAGGCTCCTCCTCGAGAGCAGTGTTTCAAATACTACAGTGCAAGTTATAGCACCGGTGCGAACACGTTGCAACATTTCCACAACACCTTTTTTGCAACGCGCCGCCAATTTTATACACCGATATGCTTATCGAGGTCCACGTTTGACACGGATAGTCGGCCACGGCTATCATTCGCCCCTGTTTTGGGGGATCGTCTAGCGGTAGGACCGCGGACTCTGACTCCGCTAACCGTGGTTCGAATCCACGTCCCCCAGCCAAGATAATACAAGGGCTTAGCTTCACGGCTAGGCCCTTTTTCTTTGCCCGTGGGACACTGGCGGGACACTAAGCCCCAAGCGTTTACAGCACCTCCCGACAATCTCAGCGCCAGCCAAGAGCGCCCCAAGCTCTGCCCCAAGCCACAGTGACACCCTGCCCGATTGCGGGAAAAGTGCCCCATTTTGTCCCGCACTGCCCCGCCAGCGCCCCATATCCTGACATGGCGGCACTGTAAGCAATAAAAAACAGCATTTTGCATTGCAAGGTTATGGGATACGTCATCCGTTATTGCGCTTTATCGTGGATTGCGGCACAATACAAAACAGGCCGAGAGGTGTTGAAGCACCTGCCCGACCCTACCAAGGCAAACCGTCTGGAGGTCCGCCAATGGATACAGCAAGCATAACGCACTCAGCGCCAGCCCTCACCCCTTGGAGGGCGTAAACATGGCCGCCATAGAGAAGCGCACCGCCAGCGACGGCAGCACGTCCTACCGGGTGAAAATCCGCATTAAAGGCCACCCGACCGCTACAGAGACATTTTCACGCCTGACCGACGCCAAGCAATGGGCCAGCAAGACCGAGGCCGCCATAAGAGAAAAGCGGCACTTTCCAGAGCGGCAGGCCCAGCGCAAGACGCTTGCGGAAGCCATCGCCAAGTATAAGGCCGAGGAACTCCCCAAGCTGGCCCAGCCCCAGCACAGAGAACGGCATCTAAGCTGGTGGAATACTCGCCTAGGCGCTTATCACCTGTCAGACGTGCGCCCCGAACTGATAAATGAGCACATGCAGGCACTCGCCAAGGAAGCCGGACCCAGCGGCAAGCCCAGAGCAGCAAGCACCCTGCGCCATTACAGCATCGCCCTGACCCACTTGCTCAATATGGCGTCGAGCAAATGGGGATGGATAGAGCACGCGCAAACCGACCGGGTACAGAAAATCGCCGTGCATAACGACCGGGTGCGCTTTCTGGATGATGACGAACTGCCCCGCCTGCTGGATGCCGTGGCCCCGCATGAGGACTTGAACTTATTTGTACTGTTGGCGCTGGGCACCGGAGCGCGTGCCGGGGAATTGCTCTCCCTGACATGGCCACAAGTGGATATGAAGTCCCGAAGCATACGCCTGACCAAAACCAAAAACGGGGACATGCGGACGCTCCCCATACCTGCCCAAGCCCTGCCCCTCTTGGCGGCACGGGTGCGCCGTCTGGATACGTCCTTAGTATTCCCCAGCCGGAAAGACCCGCGAAAGCCTATCGTGCTGCGCCGGGCATGGCTGGAGGCATTGCAGGCCGCTGGCATTGAAAACTTCAAAGTCCACGACCTGCGCCACAGCGCGGCATCGTATCTGGTACAGGGGGGCGCTTCCCTCTTGGCCGTGGCGGAACTGCTGGGCCATCGTGACCTAAAGATAACGCGCCGATATTCGCACCTCGCACCGCAACACCTGCGGGACGTGGCAAGCAGACTGGATGAAAAGTTAGGGGGTGCGCGATGAGTTCCCCGCGCGTGGAAAATATGAAGCAATGGCTTCAGGACGCAACACCGGAGCAGCGGCAAGAATTGGAGCGTATCGCCCGGACTGCTGCGGATATGGTGGAGGGGCTAAATCGAGCCGCTGACATCATCATCGCGCCGGTATTGAGAAAGGTTCAGGGCGGGATGGAATCGCCAGAAGGAAAGGCGCTCATGGCGCACTTTGATGGCATCGCCTTGTTGGTGGATACGTTCCAAGACCTGCAAAACAACCCCGTCATTCAGGGTTCGCCAATGGCTGCGGATTTTGTGCGGAACGTGATAAATGAGTTCGATAACGTGTCATTCATTACTGACCCTAGCGACGTGCTGGCGAGCGTGCAAGCTCCAAAGATTGAGCGGGCAGCCAGAAGTAAAAACGCAAAGGGTGCGGCAGCGGCAAGGCACGCCACCAGAAACGAACTAAAGGAGAAAATCCTTGCCGAGTGCCTGAAACTCCAAAAAGGCACGCAATGGAAAAACCCAGCCGCCCGGAAAGTCGCCCCCGATGCTTTCCAGTGGAACAACGAAGCACACGACAAGGAAACAGGCCGAACCCATTTTACTTGGCTGACCATTACCGCCGCTGAAAAGCAGGTGCGCCGTTGGCTTGATAACCCCGCGCTGCGCGCATAGCGTAGGTGCTGCGTGCACAGCCTACGCGCTGCACGCATAGCGGAATTACAGCTTAAAACACAACATTTTATAACGTCCTTACGCGGTCAATAACGCCGCACCATTAAGGACGTTGCCATGCAAACCGAAGCAGAAACCACTACCGAGTTTTATTCAGTAAACGACTACATCAAGCGCCGTTCGGCATTTTCTAAGGGCGGATTACGCCACCTGCTATTCCACCAAGGCGAAGAACTGGAAAAGGCGGGCGCTATTGTCCGATTTGGCGCGCGCATCCTGATAGATGATGCCGTCTTTCTTGCGTGGCTCAAGGCTGGCAATGCCCGGCATATTAGCGGCAATCGGGGTGCGGCATGAGTCGCCGGAAGCCTGCACCGGAACAGCCGGACCTATTGGCGGATGTTACCCGCCTGTCTCGCTTTCCTCAGCATAAGAACCGCCTGCCCGGACAATTCCAAGGAACCGACAACCCGCGTGCATTGCGTCTGCTGCGGGCACTCCTGAAGCAGCCCCTAACCCGCGAGTCCGCCGACACCGTAACAGGCGCAAGCAATGGGCCGGAGGAGGTCCGCAAGCTGCGGGAGCAGGGGTTAGAGCTTCCCTGTTTTCGCTTGGGGGTCCACGACCGGGACGGACTCTGGACCTACCGGGGGCTTTACGCTCTGAGTCACAGGGACAGGCCGCAAGTGGCGAGGGCGCTACATTCCGGGAAGGGTGGCGGGCAAGCCACCCAAGACACAGCGAGCGATGATGAAGCCACCACGGGAGGGCAGCCCGATGAATCTTAACGCTACCCTGCTACTTTTGATATATGCCGCCTTCATTGTTGCCTACTCTCTGGGCGTTCTCGTTTGGGTGCGCCGCCAGACCAAGGAGGGCCGCCATGCTAAATAATCCTCTGGTGGCCTTTCAGGAAGCCATGCAGGCCGCTGGTGTCTTTCTTGCGGCAGATGCCCATATCACCCCAGACGGTCAGCTACACCGCGTCCGTGCTGCTGATGACAAGGCCGGGGCGCTTTCAATCTGGTATAACTTCCACCCGGACGCGCCTGCCTCTGGTGCTGCTGGCAACTGGCGGACAGGTGCGCGTCTGACATGGTGCGGAAAGCGTTTGCAGACCCTCACCAGTGCCGAGCGTGCGCTATTGAGCCAGCGCATCGAGGAGGACAAGCGCCGCGCTCAGGTGGCCACAGAAGCCCGTCACAAGGCCGCTGCTGCAAAGGCTGCGCGTATCTGGACGGATGCAGCGCCAGCCAGTCCAAACCATCCATATCTGACCCGCAAGCAAATTGCGCCAGGTGTCAGCCGCCAATCTGGGGGCGCTCTGGTCCTCCCCATCGTGGACTTCGCGGGCACGCTTCACGGGCTGCAATTCATCGCTGAGGATGGCGGCAAACGCTTCATATCGGGCATGGTAAAGCAGGGCCATTTTATCCCGTCTGGTGGCACGCCATCGCCCGACCGCCCGCTATGGATTGCCGAGGGGCACGCCACCGCCTGCACTCTCAGCACGTTACAGCCGGGCGTCGTGGTCATCGCCGCCTGCGATGCCGGAAACCTCGCCAGCGTAGCCACAGAAGCACGCAAACGCTGGCCAAGTCTGGATATTGTGATATGCCCTGACTTCGACGCCATAGGCCGCCAGAAGGGACAGGAGGCGGCAGAAAAGGCCCGTGCCCGTATCGTGAGGCCCGACCGCCTGCCCTCTGACCTTCCCGCGTGGGTCAGCGATTGGAACGATTGGCAGCAATTCAGGCGGCAGGGGGTGCGGCATGGCGCTTGATGGCGACGACTGGACCCAAAATATCCCGCCTTATGGTGATGAGTTCGAGCAGCCAGCGCCGCGCCTGTCTGTTGTGCCCGCGTCCGGGCCTGTCGCTGGTGCTGACCTGCCAGAGCCACAACCGACTATGGACTTTCCGCGCGTCAGTATCAGCGACATTTACAGCGCACCCAGCCCGGAGCCTGCCTTTATCTGGGCCGGGAGGATACCGCGCGGGCACGTCACCTTGTTAGGTGCTCATGGTGGCGTGGGTAAGTCTATGTTGTCGCTACAATTGGCCGTTGCCGTCTGCCTTGGCGCTGACTTTCTGGGAGCCAATACCGAGCCGGGGCGCGTGCTGTTCTTCTCTGGTGAAGACGGGGGGTCGGTACTCCGCCATAGGCTGGGCTTCATTGCTCACCACTTCGGAGCCAGTCCCGAACGGCTGGCGAAGTCGCTCACGATTCTGGACGCCACAGACGAACCCGCCCTATATCGGGAAGTCTCTGCCTTCGGTATCAAAACAGGAGAGGGCACGCCGGGATTTTCCAGACTGGCGGAAATCATCGCGGAAGTGCGCCCTTCATTGATTATCGTGGATAACGCATCCGATGTTTTCGAGGCCAGCGAAAACGACCGGGCAGCCGTCCGGGGCTTTATGCGCTCTCTGCGCCAACTGTTCCCAGATGAAGGCGCACCACCTGCAATGCTGTTGCTTGCCCATATCCAGAAACAGGCCGTGGGCAATCGCGGGGCCGAGTCCTACAGCGGCAGCACCGCATGGCATAACAGCGCCAGAAGTCGCCTCGCCCTCACCGCGGACAGGGATGACCCGGCACGCCTCACTCTCTCGCATGACAAGCTGAACCTTGGCCCACGGACCGCCGAGGCGTTGCGCCTTGTGCGCTCTCATACGGGCTTGCTCATGGTGGATGAAGGCGCACACGACGCGGAGGGCGCACCCAAGGAGCCGCCAGAGGATAGCTTGCTCAAGATTCTGGCCGACTTTGTGGAGCGTGGCGAGCGCGTGGCGTCTGAATCGTCAGCACATACGAACGCATGGAAATTGTGCCGACCTGAGCCGGGATTCCCTAAGCGTGCCTTTCCTGTTGCCGGGCCGCTGTTCGCCACCCTCCGTCAAATGGAACGGGACGGGCTTATTGAGAAGGAAAACTACCGGGACACATACCGGAAAGACCGGACCGCGTGGACTCTCACCACCAAAGGATGGGGACGAATCGGGAAAAGTGCGCCTTCCGCGTCTTCCGCGTCTTCCTATGAGGAGAACGCAGAGAGCGCAAGGAAGCCGGAAGGTGCGCCTTCCGCGTCTTCCTATGACGCAGGGGGTGTGGGGGATATTGCGCGCACAGATGAGAACGCACAGGAGGGAGCAGATACCCTAAATCCCACTTTGGCGGAAACCACCACCCCGACCGATGAAGGCGCACCCGGCACCGACGATGAAGGGGAAAATTATGAAGACCTCTGACCCTTCCATTCTGGCGGCAGAATCAGCGCCAGCCGTTCGGAGCATTCCCAATGCCACCCCAGCCGCTTGCGTGCGTCCTGAGCAAGATATGGCCCATTGCGGGGCATGTAGTCACTTCCTTCCCGATACCATCAACCCAGCCCAAGGGGTAGGCCGCTGCGGAGCCACCGGAGCGGGTCCGCCGTCCGTTGCCTCTGGAGATTATGCAGCGTGTTACCCATTGGCACCGAGGACGTGCCCCAGCTACGAAAGGAACGAACGATGAAACCGACCGACATGCCAGAATTACGCCAGAAAATAGGCCAGCTATTCGAGCAACTGCCCGAACTCACAGAAGCCAGCTTCACCATTGGCGGCAAACAATACCGCGCCCGCCTCTCTATGCCGTGGGTATGTATGGACACCAAGGCCGAGGGCCGGGGCTGGGATAGTTGGACAGAATGGCCCTTGCCTGAATATTACCGCCGTAAAGCGATGGGGCCGGACTGGATGACGAAGCTGGATGCAGAAAGGCGGGCATCATGAGCGCATCGCAAAGAAACAAGGGCGCTGCGGGCGAGCGTGAATTATTCGCCCTGCTGACCGAGCAGTTAGGCGTCACCGTGACGCGCAATCTCACCCAGACGCGGGGCGGGGGTGCTGATGCTCTGGACGTGCCGGGCTGGGCTATCGAGTGCAAACGCTGCGAAGCCCTCAGCCTTGCGTCATGGTGGAATCAGGCACAGCGGCAGGCCGATGACCTCAGCCGCAAGCCCGCATTGTTCTACAGGCAAAGCCGGAAGCCGTGGCGTGCTGTTCTGGACCTGCACCATATCGCGCCGGAAGTATTCACGGCACCAGGCAGTTTATGTGACTTGGCGCTGAGTGATGCCTGCACCGTTATCCGGGAGTCATTGCCATGAAGCGCCGGAAAGAATCGCCAGCGATGCCAGCGGGATATATGGCCGCACTCGGTAAGCTCTACGGTAAACAGCCCATTGCCGGGCCGGAAACAGCCCCAGAGCGCACGCAAACCACCGGGGCGCTATCCATACCCAAGAGGAGGCCGGAAAATGGCTAAAAATCCCTACAGTATGCGGGGCATGGCGCGAAGTCTGGGCCTGCCTTATTCGTTGCTTATGGCGGGGCTGAAAGAGGAGCGCGATATGGAGCGCACCGAAGGCTTGCCAGTAGGGTATCGGGGTGACTACAAGCCGTTTGTTGATGACTCAGGGCAACCCCGCTGCGGGGCACGTTGCCGGGATGGGCACCCATGCCGTGCTAAAGGTTTAGGCCGTGGACACCGTTGCAAGAACCACGGCGGACAGTCCACCGGACCCAAGACCGAGGACGGCAAGCGCCGGGCACTGGAAGCGCTCGCCAGAGGTCGGGAGAATCGCCGGAAAAGCTGACTTTTACTGACATTCCCCCGCGTGAATGCGTCATGAGGTACACGACGCCGGGAGTAAGTAGGGGCCAATGCGCGTATGCGCGCATATCATGGACTACCCAAGCCCTGCCCTTCTGGCGGGGCTTTTTGCTTCTGTGCTACGTTGGGGCATCACCTGAGCCGCCAGAGTGAAGCAGCGGGCAGATAAGACGCCCTACTGTTGGGTTTTTGCAGATGTACGCACGCGGGCAGGTGCGTGTGTCATGAGGTGCTGGTGCTGATACCCGGCACTACTGAAAAATCCATACATTGCCATCAATACGTCATGGGGTGCCGTCACCGTGGCGACCCACTGACTAACTGCCCCGTGGGACACTGGCGGGACACTGCGGGGCAAAAAACCCTGAAACCGCCCGGCAACCCACAACAAGGGGCAGGCCATAAGCCGCTGATTATCTTGTTATAGCTTGTCGTGAATTATTGCAACCTATTGATATATTTGGGACTCTGACTCCGCTAACCGTGGTTCGAATCCACGTCCCCCAGCCAAACTGGATAAAATAACGCTGACGCGTACTGTCCTCCCTGGACAGACATTGCTAAACTCATGGCATGAACCATTCCCATACGGATCCTGCGTTGCCCGCTCTGCCCTTTACCAAAATGCAGGGCCTGGGTAACGACTTCGTCGTTTTTGATGGTATCCATCAGCGCGTCGATCTACCCCCGGAGATGATCCGCGCCATCGCCGACCGCCACTTCGGCATCGGCTGCGATCAGATCCTGTTGGTGGAGGCCGCCACATCCCCCGATTGCGACTTCCGTTACCGCATCTTCAATGCCGATGGTAGCGAGGTGGCGCAGTGCGGCAATGGCGCCCGCTGCTTTGCCGTCTTCGTGCGCCGCGCCAAGCTCACCGACAAGGACATCATCACTGTCGAGACTCGGGCGGGGCGGCTGATCCTGCATCACCGGGGGAACGGCGATATCACCGTCAATATGGGGGTTCCGCAACTCGTCCCCGCCGATGTCCCCTTCCGCGCCGATGAAGAATCCCCCGAATACCTGCTGTCCGCGGGGAACCACACCCTGCGCATCGCCGCCGTT
>NZ_JABBDR010000140.1 GCF_018854495.1 Acidithiobacillus ferruginosus | reverse complement strand
GGAAGATCAGCAGCGCTGTCAGGAGTGCATGTATTATCTCAACCACCGCCGCTGGTGTGACCTGCCGGAACTGGACGTTCCGGTAGAGCCGGACTGGTGGTGCCGCCTGTGGCGTATCTAGGCAAGGGGGTATCTGGATATGCAGACCATGGAAGAATTCCCGGGGGATGCGCCGCTCCGTGCACGGCTGGAAAATTGGCTGCTCGCCGGCCTGCGCACCGAAGTGGAACCGCGTGCGTACGATCTGGAGATGCAACAGTCGGTGCTGACGCGTTTGCAGAATGTACCGGCGGAAGAGACCGCAAAACGTATCGGGATAGCCGGATTCACGCTGCATCCTTATGCAGCCGAGGGTATTGAGGAAGCGTGTGAAACGTGTATGTATTTCCTTTCGCACCGGCAGTTCTGCGCGCTTCCTGAATTGATGCTACCGGTCAGGCCCGACTGGTCCTGTCGGTTGTG
Source organism: Acidithiobacillus ferruginosus (assembly GCF_018854495.1). Classification (GTDB taxonomy): domain Bacteria; phylum Pseudomonadota; class Gammaproteobacteria; order Acidithiobacillales; family Acidithiobacillaceae; genus Acidithiobacillus; species Acidithiobacillus ferruginosus. Next base: position 579 of record NZ_JABBDR010000140.1, on the reverse strand, counting down.
GCGAATTTAGTCATGCGCGTGGTGGTGGGGTGCGGCAACTTGTACCGACGCGATGACGGAGTGGGTATCACGGTCATTCAGCGACTGCGGGCCGCGCTGGATCCCCTGCCCGCGGATGTCGCCCTCCATGATGCGGGCACGTCCGGCATGGACGTGATTTTCAAGGCCCGCGATTGCCGGCAGCTCATCATTGTGGATGCATGCCGGACGGGTAGCGATCCGGGAGCGGTGTTCAGGTTGCCTGGCAGCGAGCTGGAATTGCCCCATACCCCTACCCTCACATTGCACGACTTTCGCTGGGAACATGCGCTTTATGCCGGAAAGCGCCTATTTGGGGAGCAATTCCCCGAGCGGGTGACCGTCTTTCTGGTGGAGGGCACCGATTTCGGGTTCGGCGACGGGCTCACTCCACCGGTGGAGGGGGCGATCCCCGCAGTATTAGCCCAGGTGAAAGCGGCGTTGGCCGAGGTGGAAGTGGCGCCATGACGGACAGGGTCGTAAATCTCCTGTTGAAAGACGGGTACCTTTTTATTCCCGCGCCCGCCTATCGCGATACCATGGCCGGTCTCCTGGCGGTTG
>NZ_JABBDR010000014.1 GCF_018854495.1 Acidithiobacillus ferruginosus | reverse complement strand
CCCCGCCCGCCCCTCCCGCACCGGAATGATCAGACTATTCTGGGTCAGTGCGCTGCGCAGGTGTGCCGACATATCATCCGGTCCTTCATTGCGATGACGAAAGCCGGGATCACCATCCGGAACCATGCGTGCGAAATAATCGAGGATATCCCTTTGCACATCCGGATCAGCATTTTCCTGCAACAACAGACTGGCCGACGTGTGAGGCACGAAGAGGTTCACCCACCCCTCCCCGGCACGCACCTCCTGCAACCACTCCTGCAATTTCCGGGTGAGATCGTAGAGTCCACGACCACCGTTGTCCATCTGCCATGCTCCACTGTACTGCTTCATTTCTCTTCCCCCTGCTCCCTGGCCCAGGCAATACCGGCATTCCCGGATCGCTTGCCACGGCGCCGCGCCTGGAAAAAATCCCTCAGCAGAGTTGCGGATGGCCCCGCCAACAAGCCACCCTGCGCCATGACGCGGTGATTAAAGCGATCATCTTCCAACAGGTGGTAAAGACTTTCCACTGCACCCGCTTTGGGGTCCGGCGCACCATAGACGAGACGCGCAACCCGCGCGTGCAGCAACGCCCCCACACACATCACACATGGCTCCAGCGTGACGTAGAGGGTCGTGCCGGTCAACCGGTAGTTTTGCAGGGACCGTGCCGCTTGGCGCAGCACGCGCATTTCCGCGTGGGCGCTGGGGTCGTGGTCCCGCACCGGCGTATTGTGCGCCGCCGCCAGCAGATGCCCGCCGACATCCACCAGGACAGCGCCCACGGGCACCTCACCCTGCCCTGCCGCACGCGCTGCATAGTCCAGCGCCAGCGCCATCCACGCGGCATCCCGGGAATCGGAGTCTTCGTCCGTTACCATCATGAAACTCCTCAGATCACCTCACTGAAGACCGGGTGGCCACACAGCACCGCCGGTGTTTGGTGCATGGTAACAATTTCCGCAGCCACTCGCCTTGACAGAATCGGGAATGCTGCTAATTCCCCTCACCAGTTGCGCAAAAGCCTCACGCCTTGCGCAAGCGTTGTTGGCTTTTTGCAAACCGCATTGGTTGTAGTATCCGTCAGACTATGAAAAGGGAGTAAACGTGCTGCGTCTACCAAGTCCTCCTTTGCTCGGCCTGGATATCAGTCCGGACGCGGTGAAACTCGTGGAACTCTCGAAGTCCCGGGGGGGAATTCGCGTCGAACACGCCGACTCCGAAGCGCTTCCGCCAGGCGCCGTCAATGATCGCGACATCCTGGACGCGGAGGCGGTCAGGCGCGCACTGCGCGCCATTCTGGAACGATCCCGCATCCGGACCAAGGCCGTGGCGACCGCCTTGCCCGCCAATGCCGCCATCGTCAAGGTCATAGCACTTCCGGAAGACCTCGATGATGTGGGTATGGAGGAGCAGATCCGCTTCGAAAGCGGCCAGTATATTCCTTACAGCATTGATGCCGTCAATTTCGATTTCGCGGTGCTCGGGCCGGACGCCAACAGAAAAGGGTATAACCATATATTGTTGGTGGCGTGCAAAAAAGAAGCCGTCGAAGACCGCGCAGCGGTGCTGGAAGAGGCCGGCCTCAAGCCCAGAATTGTTGACGTCAAGCCCTTTGCGCTCTGGTTGTTGTATGAGCACCTTGCCAGTGCGTCCCCACCACAGCGCAATATTCCGGGCAGTGCGGTCATTCTGGTGGAGATGGGTAGCATCACCACGAACATTTACGCTTTTCAGGAAGGCCACCCGGTTTACTCCCGAGAACATCATTTCGGTCTCGGTCGTCTGATCGAAGAAATCCAGCGCCGCTACGACCTCGCCCTCAACGATGCGCAGCGCATGGAGCGCTTCGGCGGCCTACCGCCAGACTACGGGCGTGACGTGCTCAGCCCCTTTACCCGGAGCATGGCTCAGGAACTGTTTCGCTCTCTGGATTTCTTTCAGGCCAGTATGCCGGATATTCCGGCGGGATCGGTGCATCTCTTTGGTGTCGGAGCCCGGATTCCGCAACTTGCCGAACAATTGCGCCAGCTCGTGAACTTTCCGGTCTACGTGCCAGATCCTTTTGCGGGCATGGAAATGGCCCCTCAGATCAGTCGTCGTTTCCTGGATGCAGACCGGTCATCCCTGGCGGTTGCCTGCGGGCTGGCGTTAAGGAGGATTTCTGCATGATCCGCATCAATCTGCTGCCTTATCGGGAGGCCCAGCGGACCCAGCGCAGCCAGCTTTTGGCGCTGGCTCTCGTCGGCATCCTGCTGCTCGCCGCCCTGTTCTACTATGGCATCTACAGCATCTTCAGCGCACGCGTTTCCGCCGAACAGCAAAAAGTGCAGTATCTGCAAAACGTCACCACCCAACTGGATCAAAAAATCGCGTCCGTTGCCGACCTGCGCAAAAAACGCGACCAGCTGCTCGCCCGCGAGGGCATCATCACCGACCTGCAGGACCAGCGGGATATGGTGGTGCGTCTTTTCAATACCCTGGCCAGGGTTACACCCGATGGCGTATTCCTGACCCACCTCAAGCAGGTGGGCGACAGCATTACCGTCGACGGCTATTCCCAGGCAAACGATCAGGTCGCGGCGTTCATGCGCAACATCGAGGCCTCCAGGATTTTTGAGAAGCCGGAACTCAACATCATCAGCAAATCCAAACTGGGTAATGAAGAAGTGGGGCAATTCACGCTGCAGATGAGCATCCGCACGCCAACCGCCGCGCATAAAAGCGGCACGCCTGCGCAGAATAAGGATACCCGGCCATGACCTTTGATGAACTCCGCAATCTGCAAATCGACGACATCGTCCGCTGGCCCGCCAAAACCAAACTCGTCGCCATCGTTATCATCGTCCTCATACTCGGTATCCTGGCCTGGTTTGAGTTCATCTCACCCGAGAACAACCAATACAATCAGCTAAAAACCCAGGAAGACAGCCTGAAGACCCAGGTGCGGCAAAAACAGTTGCTGGCCGCCTCCCTGCCCGCCTACCAAGCCCAGATCAAAGAAATGAACCGGCGTTTTCAGGACTTTCTGCAGCAGTTGCCCAACCGCACCCAGATCCCATCCTTGCTGGATGACGTGACCCTGGCGGGACGCAGCCGCGGGCTGGATTTCGAACTCTTCCAGCCGACCAGCGAGGTCAACAAAAACTTCTACGCGAAGATACCGGTAAAGCTCAAAGTGATCGGTACCTACAATGATATCGGCCGCTTCGCCGCTGCGGTGGCCGCCATGCCCCGTATTGTCACCATCAACGATATCGACATTGCACGGATGCCTGATGCGGGTGCGACCAGTCTCGCCAAGGCGCAGGCCTCCCAGAAACTGGTCATGCAGTGCACGGCAACCACCTATCGTTACCTGGATAGCCGGGACAATGCCGGCGGCCGGGGCAAGAAGGGAGGCAAGTCATGAAGCGTTCTTTCCGTATCATGATGGCGCTTACCGGCATGGCGTTGCTGGGCGGCTGCTCGAACAGCGACAACCTCGGTCATCTTCAAGCTTTCGTGGCCAACGGACCGAAAATCAGCGCGCATGTCACGCCGCTGCCCAAGACCCCCGCTTACCAGCCGAAGGCTTATGAAAATCCGACGAATCGCGACCCCTTCACGAGCTTTTCGGAACTGCTACTTCGCAAGGAGGCCGCCGCCGCCAGCACGGGCCCACGTCCCGCCAGTCATGGACCACTCCAGCCCCTGGAGAAGTACGCGCTTTCCAGCCTGAGCGTGACCGGCATCGTCCGCGACAGCCAGGGCAAGCTCTGGGCCGTGCTCCTCACACCGGATCATAAGGTATATCGCGCCACGGTCGGCAGTTACATCGGCACCCATGACGGTCGCATCGTACATATTGACGACGGCATGACGAAGCGGTCGGTTACCGTCGAACAATTCATGCCCAACGCCTTCGGTGGATTCCAAAAAGAGCAGACTGTCCTGCAGATGCAGAACAGCCACTGAACACGACTTGCCTAACCCCAAAGAATACAGAGGATAGCGAAAAGATGAGCACTGCATCCAGTACCTCCCGCCACACCCGCCGTGTCACCGCAAGTGCGCACGCACGTCTTCCGCTGCCGAGGCCGGCGCACCTTGCCATTCTGGCGGCGACCCTCTGCCTGAGTTCCGGTGCCGCATGGGCGGAGAGCCTCATCAGCAGCATTACGCCGGTACAGGATCAGCATGGCACAGCCTTTCTCATCCGCAGTGACAGTCGCCCCGCCTATGATGTGAATACGCTCAACGGTGGCTACCGCATACGCATCGATTTCAGTGATGCCCACTTCCTGAACTCCGTGGGTACCGTCGCGGGCAGCGGCGCGGTGCAAAATGTACTCACCGAAAATATCGGTCATCACGCCCGCCTCGATCTGCTGCTGAAATCTCCGCAGGCGATCATGATGGAGCCCGCCCCCGAGGGTTATCGGCTC
>NZ_JABBDR010000139.1 GCF_018854495.1 Acidithiobacillus ferruginosus | reverse complement strand
AGACCAGTACCCTACCCATGGACCCATGTAGGTATTTTCTAATTCAGGCAGTGCATCGGCGGCAGGGCGATAATCACCCTGAGCGAAGGCGGTTGCCGCCGAGTTCAGGAGTTGCTCCTGAACGGCACTGAGGATGCCGGCCATAGCTATGGGTGTTCCGCAACCCATCCACAGCACAAGCGACACCAGGACCGCCGCGGGACGGGAGGAGCGTGCTCTCAGGGTCGCCTTAAACGCGGCCATCGGTGTTGCTGCCTGATGAACGGCGCAGGACACCCCCGAGGATGAAATGGTGCCATCGGTCCGCTGTCTGTGCTGCCTGCATACGCCTTGACCCCCCGGAGCTTGCTGAAGAACATCATGCCACCAAGTGTGCCATTCAGGAAGCACCGCCGCTCCTGCCTCAGCGCAAGGCTTCCGGCAGCGGCGCGAGCAAAGAAGTCAGGTCGTCGGGGCCGAAACGGAGCTTTTCTTTCTGCGCTTTCTCCAGCACACCTGCGGCGAGAATGGCCTTTTTCTCCTGCAGGGCCAGGATTTTTTCTTCAATGCTCCCGGCAACGATCAGCTTGTAAACAAAAACCTGACGTTTCTGGCCGATGCGGTGGGCGCGGTCTGTGGCCTGATTTTCGGCGGCGGGGTTCCACCACGGGTCATAGTGAATCACGGTGTCTGCTGCCGTGAGGTTGAGGCCGACGCCGCCCGCCTTGAGGCTGATCAGGAAGAGCGGCACTTCACCGCGCTGAAAGCGGTCGATGGGTGTCTTGCGATCCCGGGTGCTGCCAGTGAGCAGCGCGTAAGGGATGTGCATCTTGTCGAGACGTGCACTGATCAGGGCGAGCATCTCGGTGAATTGCGAAAACAGCAGAATCTGGCGACCTTCCGCCAGCAACTCCGGAATCATCTCCATGAGCAGGGCGAGTTTGGCGCTGTCCTGTACCTTCCGCGCCTTTTCACTCTTGAGCAGGCGCGGGTCACAGCAGACTTGGCGGAGTTTGAGCATGGCGTCAAGGATGACGATCTGGCTGCGCTGAAAACCCTTGGCGGCAATTTCCTGGCGGATCCGTTCGTCCATGGCGCTGCGTACCGTCTCATAAAGATCGCGCTGCGCCCCTTCGATATCCATGGGGCGGATAATGATGGTTTTCTCAGGGAGTTCCTTGGCGACATCCTCCTTGCGCCGACGCAGAATGAAGGGGCGCACCCGACGGGCCAATAAATCCAGACGCTCAGCATCTCCATGGCGCTCGATGGGGCCGCGCCAGACCCGTTGGAAACTGCGCTGGTCGCCGAGAAAGCCCGGCAGGAAGAAGTCGAATTGTGCCCAGAGTTCGCCGAGATGATTTTCAAGAGGGGTGCCGGTGAGGGCGAGCCGATGCCGGGTAGGAATCTCACGGATGGCTTCGGCGGCGCGGCCTTGCGCGTTCTTGACCATCTGCGCCTCATCGAGAATCAGCAAATGAAACTGCTGATTTCTGAGCGTTTCGACGTCCCGCCAGATCAGCGGATAGGTGGTAAGAATCAGGTCATTGTCAGGTATCTGGGCGAAACGGCTGCCGCGTTCTTTGCCGTGCAGGGAGAGTACCCGCAGGCCGGGAGTGAAGCGTGCCGCCTCTTCCCGCCAGTTGTGAATCAGAGAGGTAGGCATGATGATCAGGGCGGGATCCGTCAGGCGGCCACTTTCTTTTTCCAGCAGCAGATGGGCGAGGGTCTGGGCGGTTTTGCCGAGACCCATGTCGTCCGCGAGAATACCGCCCAAATGGTGCTCGCGCAGAAATTGCAGCCAGGCAAGCCCGTCCTGTTGATAGGCGCGCAGGGGGAGGGCAAAACCCGCGGGCAGTGGGACGGGGGGAATCTCTCCGTTTTGAGGCAAAGATCTAGCCAGAGCACGCACGGCATCCATCCCCTCACTGCGCCACTGGCTGCCGTCCACCAACCGGGCGAGGCGGGGCGCGTCAAGGGCGGACATCCGCAAAGGCCCCCCGGCGTCCAGGCTGAACAGATCGATGAGGGTCCCGACCAGAGGTTTCAGGCGATCCGCCGTGGTCTGGATAGGCACGCCCGCCGGGGTGTGCAGATGGATATGCTCATCATCGGGAATGGTACTGAGACCGCCTGGATTCAGCCAGCGCGGATCACGGGCGAAGAGGGCGCCGAGCAGGGGGGGCAGCGCCAGCCGCTTGCCATCCACCACGATACCGACATCGAGGCCCAGCCACCCCTCCTCGGCACCATCTACCTGCACATCCCATTCATCCACCTGCAGGAAGTAGTGACGGAAACCATCGGGCCAGCGTACCTCCCAACCCCGCTCGCGGAGGGTCTCGACGCCCGTGGACATGAGCCCGTCCCAGTCGGCTTCGCTGGCCAGCCCGTAGATGGGATGAGGCAGCGGCGACAGACTGTGGAAAAGGCCGGCACTGGCGGCTTTCAGGCCTGTTTTCTCAAGTGCCTGCAGTGCCTGTTTTTCGGCTGTCCTGTCGCGTTTTATCCGAACCACCTCACCATTGTTGAGGGTCTGGATGGCACTGTCGTCATCCACGGCAACGCGTGCGGGGCCATACACAAATGTGGGCTGCGCATAATCGAAGCGGCAGCTAGGACTCCATTGGCCGGCATAGTCGCGGTGTGCCTGAATACCGAGGAGGGCCAGAGTGTCGCACCAGAGCAGGGCTTGCAGCGGCGCTTCGATCTCCCGTAAGCCTTGTCCGGGGTCGGCCACGGGCGTGGGGAGACCGGGCACCGATTGCTCCAGCATCTCGCGCAAAAGAATGGCTTCTTGCGCATTGAGGGGCGGGGCTTGCAGCAGATCGCGCAGGACCGTGGTCGGCAGGTCCGTCTCGATCGGGCCGATTTCCCCGGTTTTCCCATCCAGGTACCAGGTCGCATCCAGGGACAGGAAGCTGGTGGCGGGCGGCGTGGTTTCCAGTGCCGGATATTGTTCCCCGCCCTTGCTGACCTTCCAGACCAGCGTGCCAGGCCGGTGATCACCGAGTCGCAGGGACGGGTTGGCGGGCGAGTTGGCAAAGAGGCGTCCGGTACCGGCGAGTATGGCGAGAGCTGCGGCACCGTGGCGGGGGCCGAGATCGAATTCGCCGGTCTGGCTGGCGTAGGGGTCTTCCAGCAGCAGACGGCGCAGAGCACGCTGGTCCGCCTCATCGATGAAGCTGGGCGGGCGGCGCTGGGCGCCTTCAAAATTGTACCAGGGGGTGAGACCGGTACATTCTCCGCTTTTGTTCAGGCGGGCCTTACGACAACTGAGAACCGGACCCTGATGACGTCGGCTGTTCAGTTCCAGCAGCCAGTACAGGGCATGAGTGGTAGTCGGCGGCTTGGATTTGGGCGGATCCAGATGCGATCGCAGTTCGCTCAGCCATTGCATCACATGCGGACGCAAAGCCGGGGCCGGCGTCGGCGTGGTGTGGCTACGACCGGCCAGCAGAGCGAGGAGCACCGCGGTGACGTGTTTGCAGCGACTGCCTACCGGACAGGTACACAGGGTTACCAGATGCCCTTGGCTGAGGTGGATGTCTACCCGGTATGGCGTACGTGCCGTGCCCTGCACCAGGGCACTGAGGTCGGTGCTGCCACGTTGCTCCAGATGGCTGATGGACTTCTGGTAAGGTTGGGCTTTGCGAATCTCCAGATCTCCCACCCATCTGCGGACATCTTCATAACCGTACGTCCCCAGCGTGGGCATCGCACTGGCATCGCGGTGCCAGTTCATCCAGTCATTATTGGTAGGCATGGGTGTGCTCGGTGGTTTGATGGTATCGGGAAATGCACCAGGACGATGCCGCCGTGCAAACCGCATATGGTACACAGTCGGGGGGCAGGAGGGGAAGCGGTTCGGGGTGGTCCGCCGGTATCCCCGCCAGCGCCTTACCGTTATCATAAGCGCAACGGCACACACGGAGAGGGCAGATGATGGTGGCTTTTGGGACGAGTGGGTTGCGGGGTCTGGTGGTGGATCTGTCGGATAAGGTCGTTTATGTACATACCCAGGCCTTTCTGCGCTATCTTGCGGAAATCGGCGAGTTTCAGGCCGGGGATGCGGTGATACTGGGCGGCGACCTGCGTCCCAGCACGCCGCGGATGCTGGCCGCGGCCTGGGCTGCGGTCCTCGCGGGGGGCGGGCAGCCCCGTTTCGCCGGATACCTTCCCTCGCCGGCGCTGGCTTTTGCGGGATTGACGGTGGGAGTACCGTCCCTGATGGTCACCGGCAGCCATATTCCTTTTGATCGCAATGGCATCAAATTCAACCTGCCTCGCGGAGAACTGCTCAAAGCGGATGAGGCCGGGATCCTGCGTCAGGACATGACGGTGGATACGGCCCTGTTCGATGCCGCGGGCGTGCTGCGCAAGCCACCCGTTTTGCCGGATGCTGACCCGCACTGGCTGGCGCTCTATCAGCAGCGTTACCGGGACTTTTTCGGCGCGGACAGCCTTGCCGGATGGCGACTGGGCGTCTACCAGCACTCCGGCGTCGCCCGTGATCTGCTGGTGACCCTGCTGGAGTCGCTGGGTGCGGAGGTGCTGCCCCTGGGCCGCTCTGCGGATTTTGTGGCCCTGGACACCGAGGCCCTGCGCCCCGAAGACACGGCTCTGGCGCAGCGCGCGGTGGCTGAGCACCATCTCGATGCGCTCCTGACCACGGACGGCGATGCTGACCGCCCCATGATCGCCGACCATGAGGGCCGCTGGTGGCGTGGCGACGTGTTGGGGATACTGACCGCCCGCACTTTAGGTGCCTACACCGTGGTTACGCCGGTGAGCAGTAACACCGCATTGGAAATCTCCGGATTTTTCCCGGAAATCCGCCGCACCCGGATCGGTTCCCCCTATGTCATCGAGGCGATGCAGGCCGCCTTGCAGGAGGGACTCACGCCCGTCTGCGGATATGAGGCCAACGGGGGTTTTCTGCTGGGCAGCCCGCTTACCCGTGATGGCCGCACCCTGGCGCGCCTTCCCACCCGCGACGCCATCCTACCCATGCTGACGGTGCTTGCGGCGGCGCGGGATCGTGGCGTCCCCCTGGCAGCCTTGCTGGCCGATCTGCCGCCCCGTTATACCGCCAGTGACCGTTTGCAGGACTTTCCAACGGCGCTGAGTCAGCGCTACATGGATATCTTTCGCGGTGAGGACAAGGCGGCCAATCTCGCGGCCTTCAATACGGCCTTTGGAGAAATTGCGGGTGCCGCGCAGCACATGGATCTGACGGACGGCATCCGGGTGACCCTCGCGCCGGGCGGCATCATTCATCTGCGACCTTCCGGCAATGCGCCGGAACTGCGCTGCTATACCGAGGCCGATAGCCCGGAGCAAGCCGAGACCATGCTGCGGAATGCCTTACAGGTCATGAATGGCTGGCGGGACTGAGCGGCGGATGCGGCGCATCTCTTTTCCGCGCATCTGGTGGGTGTACATCGGCACCGGGCTGCTGATTGCGGATCTGCTGCTGATGGTGCTGCGCTATCTGGGTGTGGTGTTCAAAACCAACGCCGTGGCGGAACTGGCGGTCCACCACGGCACCGATGCCCAGGCGCAAAGTCTGCTGCGTTTGGCAGACGTGCTGAATGCGGTTCACTGGAAATGGATCGGCGAAATTTTTCTGGTCGGCGTGGTTTTGCTGTTTATCGGTATATGGAAACCATTTTACCGGAAAAAATAAACCCGCCGATCTTCACCCCATGCCCTGGCTGCGCAGATAATCTTCATAGGTGCCTTTGAAGTCCTGAATGCCCCGCGGGGTGAATTCGATGATGCGGGTGGCCAGTGAAGACACAAACTCCCGGTCATGGCTGACAAAAAGCAAGGTTCCGTCGTATTTCTCCAGGGCCGAATTGAGAGACTCGATGGATTCCATATCCAGGTGGTTGGTCGGCTCATCGAGAATCAGCACATTGGGTTTCTGCAGGGTGAGCTTACCGAAGAGCATCCGGCCCTTTTCGCCACCGGAGAGCACCTTGACCGAACGATTGACCTGGTCCTGCCCGAAGAGCAGGCGGCCCAGCACGCCGCGGATCACCTGGTCATCATCGCGCTCACCGCGCCATTGGCACATCCAGTCGAAAAGTGTCATATCCTCCGCAAATTCCGGGGCATAATCCTGGGCGAAGTAACCGGTACGCGCATTCTCCGCCCATTTTATTTCGCCGGCATCGGTGGTTAATTCGCCCATCAGGCAACGCAACAAGGTGGTTTTGCCCAGACCGTTGGAGCCGATAATCGCAATCCGTTCACCCGCCTCGACATGCAAGCGCATTTTATGAAACAGGCGCAGATCGCCAAAGGATTTGCTCAGGTCCTTCCCATCCAGGGCATTGCGATAGAGTTTGCGTTCCTGATGAAAGACCAGATAGGGATTTTGCCGACTGGAAGGCTTCACTTCTTCAAGCTGGATTTTCTCTAACTGACGGGCGCGGGAAGTCGCCTGCTTGGCCTTGGAGGCATTGGCGGAGAAGCGACTCACAAAGCCCTGCAACTCGGCCATCTTCTCCTTTTTCTTGTCATTGTCGGCGAGCAATTGATCCCGCACCAGGGTTGAAGCCTGCATATATTCATCATAATTGCCGGGATAAATGCGTAACTCGCCATAATCCAGGTCCGCCATGTGGGTACAAACGCTGTTTAGAAAATGGCGGTCATGGGAAATGATGATGACGGTGCTGTTGATGTTGCTGATGAGTTCTTCCAGCCACTGGATGGTATGAATGTCGAGATTATTGGTCGGCTCGTCCAGCAGCAGAATATCGGGGTCGGCGAAAAGCGCCTGGGCCAGCAATACCCGCAGTTTCCAGCCGGGTGACACCGCCGACATCAATCCGCTGTGCTGCTCCAGCGGAATACCCACACCACTCAGCAACTCCCCGGCACGGGACTCGGCCGCATAGCCGCCCAACTCGGCAAACTCCACCTCCACATGCGCCACCGCCATCCCTTCTTCGTCGGTCATCTCCGGCAGGGCATAGAGGCGATCACGTTCCTGCTTGACGCGCCAGAGCTCGGCGTGACCCATGATCACCGTGTCCAGTACGGTACAGTCTTCAAAGGCGAACTGATCCTGCCGCAGCTTGCCGAGACGCTCGCCGCTGCTCAGGCTGACGTGTCCGGAGCTGGGCTCCAGATCGCCGCCGAGAATCTTCATCAGCGTCGTCTTGCCGCTGCCGTTGGCACCGATAAGGCCATAGCGGTTGCCATTGCCGAACTCGACGGAGACGTTTTCAAAGAGGGCCTTGGCCCCGAATTGCATGGTGAGGTTGGCGGTGCTGAGCAAGATCGACTCCGAAAGGGCGGCAAACAAGGGCTGATAACGGGCGCGATGATAGCACTGATTCGCTTTGCGCGTCCTTACTATTCGATCAGCGGGGTGACGTATGGATAGCTTTTAACACAGGATTTAGTATCCTCTACAGATACCCATAACATGACAAGCCCGCTCCATTGACCTTTTTGACACCCTACCAAAGCCAGTACTATGCATGGCTGCTGACCCGACGGGCGGCCGGAGATACCGTAGACTCACTGGCCTCCACGTTGGTGGATGCGCAGGTCGATCTCAATCCGCATCAGGTGGATGCAGCGCTTTTTGCGTGTAAAAACCCGCTTTCGCGCGGGGTTATTTTGGCAGATGAGGTGGGTCTGGGTAAAACTATTGAAGCCGGACTCGTCATTTCTCAGCGCTGGGCGGAACGGCGACGATGTATCCTTATCATTGTTCCGGCGAATTTGCGCAAGCAGTGGCACCAAGAACTGCAAGATAAATTCGGTTTGCAGGGGCTGATTCTCGAAGCCAAAAATTACAACGCCCTGCGCAAGGCTGCAGTCACCAGTCAGGAGCGCCAGAATCCATTTCTGATGTCATCTGGCCCGGTGATCTGCTCCTACCAGTTTGCCAAAGCCAAGGCAGACGACATCAAATGTATTGCCTGGGACCTGGTTGTGCTGGACGAAGCACATCGGCTGCGGAACGTCTACAAAACCGGCAATGTCATCGCCAAAGCCCTTAAAGATGCCTTGGCGCATGTGCATTCCAAAGTGCTTCTTACCGCGACCCCGTTGCAGAATTCTGAACCGCCCCGGATTTTGAGGAGGCTCCTTTTTCCAAGAGAATGGAGTCATGATGAACAAAGCTAAAACACCCA
>NZ_JABBDR010000138.1 GCF_018854495.1 Acidithiobacillus ferruginosus | reverse complement strand
ATATGGGCACCGTATCAGGCCAAGCGACCAAGGCCCAGACCTTCATGGGGCAGGGCAAAATCAACAGCATCAATCCCGATGCGAACACGGCCAATGTCGCCATGGGTCCCGTCAAGGCCCTTGGCTGGCCCAGTATGTCAATGAATTTCCTGCTCCAGAACACGGCTATGCTCAACGGCTACAAGGCTGGAGAAATGGTGAAATTCAGTTTCGCAAAGGATGCTGCCGGGGGGTACGTCATCACCAGGATCACGCCGGTCAGACAATGAAAACACGAAGTAACTGTAATCGGCCTCTGAGGTCCAGTGGAACGGAAAACTGGGTTAAGAGGCCAAGATAAATGGTCAATTAAGAATTTCTCCTGAAGATTCAGTGCCACAGAGTTTTAGACACGGGCCACACAAAATCATCAGAGGGCTGGCGGGCCAGACTGAGCGCCAAGCACCGCTCTGGCAGTGGGGCAACCAGCCATAGATAAGCCTCAAGTCCATATTTGACAGGCAGACTAGCCAATATGGGTATACGCTACTTGGCCCCCTCAAAACCCCATGGCCAAGAACTTCTGGCCCATATTAAACTAGCCACATCATTCTTGGCTATCTATATTGGCCTCTTAACCCGGTTTTCCGTTCCACTGGACCTCAGAGGCCGGTTTCTGCTCAGAAACATAGGCGATACTGTTGCAGAGCGCAATGTGGGTGCTTACAGGGCACATCACAATGACCTGCCCGACAAACCGATCCGCGCTGGTCGTCGCTACAGATCCCCCTCCGCGATTGTCACTGTGACAGACCATAAGGCAGCCCCATCCTCCTGTTAAACGGTGCAGCATGAATCTCTCGCGCAGAAGCCATCGTAAAGGCCTCAAATTTGCCCTACAGTGCACGCAAATGGCTCTGGCCATGGAAATCTACGTCAAGGCCTCAAAAACCGATTCTGGGCCATTTCTCGATGCCTTTTTCTCTGTTGAATAAAAATAAAGGGGGAGCCGATGCCGCAGGCAGTGGGGGACGCAGTCCCCGAAGGGGGTCGCTCTGGCGAGCCGAAGGCTCGGACAGGGGGAGCAGCAGGCTCCCCGCCGGAGATGTTTGCGCCAGGCGCCGAAGGCGGCAAGCGGGCGCTCCTTCTTTCTTTCGCTGTGGGGTTTTCCACCGCCGGAGGCGTTAAAAGCTTTTCTTTTAAGTTAAAAAACGCGCGCGCGTTATGCTTGTGGACAACGCATCTATAATTTTGAAAAAATTGAATTATTTTTACAGCGCCGTCAGCGATATAACGAATCGGCCGTCAGCGATATAACGTGCCAATCCACAGAAAACCGTCAGCGATATAACGTGCCAATCCACAAGTCGGCGCCGTCAGCGATATAACGTTTAATGGCTTTTCATAATCCTGCTTTTCCTTGATGCAAGAGCAGCGATAATGCCGCCTTGATTCCTTTTGTAGAATGTAACCTGGTCAGCCTCACGGTCGTAGCTCATGCGATATTCTGGCAAAGTGTCTGCCTCGATGATTTCTTGTGTTTGATTTCTGAAGGCCCGGATGTGGCTCTGCGCACCGCACTTCTCGCGTAGCAGCTCAAGGCCGATTTTCCAGTTTGATTGTTTGCTGCCACAGTGCTTCCTAGCCAATTCGTACAGCCGCCGCTCCAACGGCTTACGCAACCTAAAATAATCTTGGTGAAGCGTTAGCACCTCGTGGGCTTGAATCGCATTGTAAAGCCACTTGGACAGTGTAATCTCTACCGCGATCATGCGCTCGTCGCTAGCAGATCGCTCAACGATTGTCCATGAATCGAGGATGCCGAATGCTTCCTTGACTCGCCTGTCGCCCGTTTTAATATCCGTCTTTATCGTTGTGCCTTTGAGCCTGTCTAGCGCACGCTCTAAGCGTTGGTACTCAACTCCTCCTGTAGGTTTATTGGTCGCTACAAGGTAGTTATAAACCGTGAAGCGCACGGCACGATTTGCAGCATCTGGTCGCTCACGGTTCATGGCTTCGGTCATCTGAGAAGTGATAAATATCAAAACATCCTTATCGTGCTGGGTAGCTCGCCCGTACCTAACCGAAGGTGAAATTTCAACGTGCTTTGTGCCATCCTTACTTGTCCATTCCCACGGAGTAAGGTCTTTCTGGGTCTTCAGCGAGAAAAATGGGGCCTCCATTGTCGCGCTATCATCCTTAAGCGAATAGCCCAGGATGTCAGCGACAAAAAAATCTTGGTTAGCGTAGCGAACTGGCAGGAGTTTGGCGCGTTCTCGCTTGCCCCCCGAATCTTCTTCGGCTTTTTCTGTAAGCACCTTTGCCCTCGCCAAAAAATCCAATTCTGGCTGTAGGTCTTCAAACAGCTCACGAGTCGGGGCAGCGTCTGCGGCCTGTTGCCGCTTGCGCATGGCAGCAATCTTCTTTTGCAACAGACCCGTTTCGGGCAGCGCTTGCTCAATGGAAGTCTCGGCAACGGCCTCGTTTGCAGAGATGATCTCCTGTCGGCGACGCTCCAGTAATACGGACTTATCGGCGACCTCCTTTCTACGGCGCTCAATGTCTGGACCACTTGAGGGCTGTCCCGCCATAGCACAAAGACGTTGATCCGTTCGATCTAGCGCCGCCTGCTGCTCCTCGATCTCCATCAATTCCAAGGCGTAGGCCATATCTTTAGCTTTTACAGATGTCAGGTTCCTGTGTTGGTCATCGGCCATGCGTAACGCCTCAATTACTCATAAGTATGCCTACTCATATTAAGCGGGGATATTTTTGTCGATCAACTCACGAAGTATCTCTGCGATGCTACGACGGGCCTTTGCAGCAAAAATTTTTAGCTTAAGATGTTCCGCCTCATCCAGCTCAAAATTCACCCTTACCATAGAACCCTTGTCATCGCTAATAGCTTTCAGGGCTGCGGCCTTCCGACTTTCGCTGGGGCGACCAGCGCTCAAACCAAGTGACTTGCTCATCATTTTACCTCCTACTCAATAACTCAATAACTCAATAACTCAAATGATTATATAAGCAATCTTTTGATCTCATTTGCCAGGGCCAACACCTCACGAGCGGCATCTCCATCCGGATCGGCATCGTTGACCGTGGTGCCAGCTGCAGCAGTGCTGGGATAACTGACTCGTTGGGTGATGCGAGACTCAAGCACAGGCAGGTCGTAACCGCTCAATGCCTCGGCAATCTCTGCGCTAATCTTTGTCCCCTTGATGGCCCGCGATACAATAAAGGCGGCCTTCAACTTACCATCGGTGACCTCAATACGCTGCTTGACCAGATCTACAAGATCAGCTGTTGCCCAGATGTCATAGGGAGATGGCTGCACAGGAATCAAAATAAAATGCGCCGCCTTGATCGCCGACACGGCCAAGTCAGCGGCCTGCGGTGCACCGTCAATCACCACAAAGTCTTTACGCACGAGGCTCTTCAGATCGCGTTCAATGGTTGGCCGATCAATACCAACAACAGGGACTGGCTGGTCCTCTCGAACAGCAGCCCAGTCGCGAGCGCTACCCTGCGGATCAGAATCCACTAGCAGCACATCGGCTCCGCCAATCTGTAAGGCACGAGCCAGATGTGTGGCAATAGTCGTTTTCCCAGACCCGCCTTTTTGATTCAGTACGGCGATTACCTTCATGAGTATCTCCACTTTTGATGTGTTGACAATACACTCATTTAATCATTTACTCAAAATACCATGCCACCCCAGAGAATTCAGCATATGGAGCCCCCGTTAAGGGCGTGAAGCCCCCGGAACCCAGCGATAGAGGGTCGGCAAGGAGACGCCAAGATGTTCGGCCACTTCCCGGCGCGGCGTGCCGTTATCCAAAAGCTTCCTGGCCGATGCTACCTTGCTCTCCGTCATCACCCGCTTTCTCCCAGGCATCCGCCCGAACTTGCGGGCGGCCTCCAATCCGGCGCGAGTGCGTTCAATGGTCAGATCCCGCTCCATCTCGGCCAGACTGGCCATGACATGAAAGAAAAACCGTCCCGATGGCGTCCCGGTATCGATGGCGTCGGTCAGACTTTTGAACTGAACGTCCCGAGCTTGCAGGCTGCTGACCAGGTCGATCAGATTCCGCACGCTGCGTCCCAGACGATCCAGCTTCCAGACCACCAGCGTATCCCCTGCGCGGAGATCTCCCAGCGCCTGAGTGAGACCCGGTCGCTCTGCGCGGGCACCACTAATCTGGTCCTCCATGATCTTCTCGCAACCGGCTTTGGTCAGTGCCTCCCTTTGCAGGTCCAGATTTTGGTCCTGGGTGGATACCCGGGCATAACCGATCAGCATATTTTTCTCCTGACTCTCTCGATATTCATAATGACGGTAATGAATCAAGAAACCCATTTCAAGACCTGTTTTCGAGAACCCTATCCTGTTGGTTGTTGGTCATGGTGCCCGTGGCGGGTTTTGCCTCTCAAAAACCCTCGGTTGTGAAAGGGCGTCTATGATGCTAAACGATGTTACAAGTAGTATCATTCGTTGATGAATAAAGCGATCAAGCTGCGTGAGGCTATGAAAAACCACCCCATGGGGTGGCAGATTGATGATCTTCAGGTGGTTGCCCGTCAGCACGGAATCACCTGGCGACACGATGGCGGCAGTCATTGCGTATTTATCCGGCCCGATGGACGGACGCTGCCAGTGCCCGCCCATCGACCGATCAAGCCGGTCTACATCAAAAAGTTTTTGCGCCTGGTGGCAGGAGAATGACCATGCATGCCTTGGAAGATTACCCGTTCGAGATGCGTCCGCTGAAGCCTTCAGAAGGTGGTGGATTTCTGATTTCCTATCCGGATTTCACAGAATGCATTGCGGATGGCGAAACGCTGGAAGAAGCGTTACAGAATGGCCGGGAAGCCTTGCAGGCAGTGATAGAGGCTTTGCAGGAGCAGGGGATGCCGGTACCGGCACCGAATGGTGGGGGCGTGGCTTCCGGCAAATTCATTGCCAGAGTACCAAAATCCATCCATGCCCAACTTGCTGCGCGGGCCAGAATGGAGGGAGTATCGCTCAATGCGATGGTTTTGACGCTCATCGCCAAGGGGCTGGGTCAGGGAACGCGGGTAGAATGAGGTTTGCCGGACGCTGAAAGGTAGACGGGGTTTATTGACACTTTCAGGTCCGGAAACTGCCCCAAAAGTGTCCAGAAACAGAGTGTCTATTAAACCTTCGGTTCTGAGTTAAGTCTTCTGTTTCGTAAACCGGCCCATTGAGAGGAGCCTTCCCTCAAGCCCTTGCACAACAGCCCAATGGTTAGTGCCCGACTGTGGGGTTGTCGGTTGCGGTTGACATGCAAAACCATGCTACCTAAATTTGGATAGGCGCATACCTTACTGAGGCATATCTAATGGAAAAAAAACGGATTTCACGCCGCATTTGGATAAGAACTGCTGCCATGATGGTTGCAACAGTTGCCGCATACCCCTTTGTCGGCGCAGCAGCCCACGCTGCGACGCGCAAGAAGATTGCGAAAGCCGTCGTCCATTACCAGGACCACCCGAGCGGGCACAAGATGTGCGGGATGTGCATACATTTCATCCCGACTGGCGGGGTCGCCGGACACGGAATGATGGACGGTATGGGGCCGGATATGATGGGTGATATGCCCAACATGGGACCTGGAATGATGAAGAACGGGAGCTGTCAGCTTGTTGAGGGACGAATTAGCCCAATGGGTTACTGTATTCTGTACTCACCTGTACGGACTGTCGCTTCGTAAGCCTGTCGTCAATCTTATGTTCAGTACTGCAAGCGCGTTTTGCAACAGCGTCAGCGGCACCCATACTCAAACAGGCCTTCGATGCCGAGGCGCTGGAATACCGGTATCCGACGGTGATCGCTGCCAAGCTCGCTATCGCCGATGAAGTGGCGGCGCCATTGAGCAAACTATCGCCGGAAGACCGCGCTTTTATTGATCAGGTGCTGACCGAAACCTTGGTGCGCAAGGTCGTTCTGGCCCGTATTCGGGAGCACTTCCGCTCATCGCACCAAGGCGCAGGAGAAGGATATGCGGGTTGAAGTCATGCAGCACTTTGGTCTGACCACGCCATTCAATCAGGCGGGTTATTATGAGACGGCCCATCACCAGGCCTTGATGAAAGACATCCGGGGCGCGATCCACGAAGGTCGGCTGATTGCTCTGTGCGGGGTCATCGGCAGCGGCAAGACCGCCATGATGCGCCGACTACAGCAGGTCCTGGAGGCGGAGAAAAGAGTAACCGTCTCCAAATCGCTGGCCATTGAGAAGCACAATAGCAAGCTGGCCACCTTCATCGCCGCCCTGTTTTACGACCTGTCTACGGAAAAACAAGTGCGTATTCCTGCACAGGGGGAGAAGCGGGAGCGCGACTTGCGTGAGCTGGTTCGCAAAAACAAGCGTCCGGTTGCCCTTTTTGTGGATGAAGCCCACGACCTGAATGGACATACCCTGACCGGGTTAAAACGCCTGATGGAACTCGTGGAAGATGGTGACGGCCGCCTCTCAGTGGTCCTTGCCGGCCGCCCGAAACTCCGGAACGATCTCCGTCGACCGATTATGGAAGAAATCGGGTATCGCACGGATGTGTTCTCCCTGGACGGTATCGCCGGCAGTCAGCGGGAATATATTCACTGGTTGCTCAATGCCAGCGCCGTGGAGGGCGCAGAGATCGACACCATTCTTACGGAAGATGCCGTTGATCTGCTGGCCACCAAGCTGCGTACACCGCTGCAAATTCAATTGCACCTGACTCTGGCACTCGAAGCCGGTTACCAGGCGGGCGAGCGCCCGGTGTCAGCAGAAGTGGTCGAATCGGTGCTGTCACGGCAGATGGATGATCTGGAGCCGACCCTCACGCGCCACGGCTATCACCTCAAGGACCTGGTAGATCAATTCGATGCCAGACCGGCCGAGATCAAGGCCTTTCTCAATAATACACTGGACCCGGCACGCGCCGCTGAACTGCGGGACAAAATGCTGGCTGTTGGCCTGCCGATTTAGGCGTCGTCAGTTGCAATTAATGTGAGCACGCAGTTTTCGATTGCAAGCACGACCGGATGATTGCGAGCATAGTTGCAAATAATGTGAGCACGAAGGTCCGTCAGTTGCAGTTAATGTGAGCCGAAAAAGCCCATGGATTGCGAGCACGCCGTTTTCGATTGCAAGCCGGTAACAACTCAGAATTTCCTTTGAGCGGAGGTTTCCGCTTCCGCGATGATCGCGTCC
Organism: Acidithiobacillus ferruginosus; assembly: GCF_018854495.1. Taxonomy (GTDB): domain Bacteria; phylum Pseudomonadota; class Gammaproteobacteria; order Acidithiobacillales; family Acidithiobacillaceae; genus Acidithiobacillus; species Acidithiobacillus ferruginosus. The sequence continues at coordinate 19,477 of NZ_JABBDR010000138.1, read as the reverse complement.
ATTTCGGCCATCACCTCGTCATGCGGAATACTGGGTCGCTTATCAGCCAAGCTCGACGCGACCTTTGTACGCAGCCACGCAGTATAGCTAGCCTCCTGATCTGAGGTCTCAAACTCGGAGATGATAGAAGGTAAAACGGCATTCATTCTGGGTGCTCCTCTGATTACCGATCATTAGTGCGGGTTTAAGCCCCCACTCGGCCAACCATGCGGCCCTTAAAGCATATATTAGACGGTTTCTGGGTTTGCAGGAAACCGTCCACAAATTCTGTGCGCCACCCTGTGGATGAAACCAGCAACCCACCGGAGAAAATCGGGAAAATCCCCGGCCACCAAAAGCATCCAGATCCTCTTGAAGAGCCTGACCGGGCCACCTTGGGGTGTGAACCATTCCGGGGGCTGGCTCATCAGCCTGATTTTCGACGGTCAAACGGCCCGTGTTTTTCTGTGGGCACGCAGCAGCGTGGAAATGCTTACCCCTGATTGCTTTGCCGCCGCTTGGTAGGTTACGCCCTGCTTGATCAGAGACAGGCCCTTGTCCACTTGCCGCGCTGTCGCGCAGGGCCGACCAAGGCGTTTTCCTTTGGCGCGGGCATTGGCTAAGCCAGAGCGAACACGTTCCCGGATAAGCTCGCGTTCAAATTCAGCAACGGCTGATAGGAGGTGCGCCATCATGCGGCCCATGGGTGTACTCATGTCGATATGACCCGGAACCACAAAGGCAACACCGAGCGTTTCCAATTCCGCCATGGTCAGGATGAGGTCCTGCACGCTACGACCCCAACGATCTAACGCTTGGACGAGGACCGCATCGATAGCGCGGGTGCGCGCCATTTGCAGGACTTCTTCACGTAACGGTCGCTTTTGTGATGCTCCGCTGGCGGTTTCCTGGGCCTCTCGCACAATCTCCCAGCCGCGTGCTTTCGCGTAGTCACGTAATTCGCGCAGTTGCCGGTCGGTGGATTGGTCCGCAGTGGACACCCGGGTATAGATCGCCGCACGCATGGTCAAAAACCCCTTTGATTTTCGCGCCGTGCCCCCCAGTATTGGCGGGCCTTCCAGACGCCTCGTTTTCTACGGTCAAAATCAAGTAATTTTGACCGTCATGTATTAAGCTTAGATGACTATGGCAAACGAGACTAGCGCCGAGGTTTACCGGCTCCACGTATGGATTCGCCAGATCACCCCGATGATTTGGCGGCGATTGCTCGTGCGCAGCGACAGTACCATCACTGACCTGCATCATATCCTGCAAATCGTCTTCGGCTGGAGCGATGCGCATTTGAATGGGTTTCACATCCATGGCCAGGACTACGGTGTGTATCATGATGGCGGTGTAAGCTTCTCTACCAACCCCAACCAAGTCCGACTGTGTGATTTCAAATTCCGTATCAATGAACGCTTCAGCTACGAGTACGACTTCGGCGACTGCTGGCAACACGTGGTGCGCGTTGAAGCGCATTTGAAGCCGGAAGACAAAATGACTTATCCCCGTTGCATCGGCGGCCAGCGCCGGGCACCGCCGGAAGACTGTGGCGGCCCCTTGGCCTTCATGACGCGACGCGATGATATCTCGCTGCAGGCTATGGATATCTTTGCGGACATCCTGGACGATCTGGAATGCCATAACGCCGAGGCGCTGGAAAACCATGTGGATAATATCAACGAGTTGCGTGAATGGCTGACGTTGGACCACTTTGATCGGCGCGCGGTCAACCGCCGACTGCGGCAGTACGCAGCTCACGATACGACATGGATGGATGTGGTAATCGCAAGGAGCCTGTGATGAAAGTGCGCATACAGATGGTCATTGAAGCCGAAAATGGGGAGCCGGAGAAAGTCGAGGAAATCCTGCGATTGGAGCGCGGCACCCTCCGGACAGAGGATCTCGGACTGACCCTGGCAGAGGCAAAAAAGTTGCTGCGTGGCATGCAGCAGACCCTGCTCACGGAACAAGTCGCAGAATACCTCGCCACCTTACAGGAATGCCCGGATTGTGGCGCACATCGAACCCGAAAAGGGCAGCATTACATCGTCTATCGGACACTGTTCGGAAAATTCAACCTGATCAGCCCACGTCTGTATGATTGCCCCTGCCAACACCATGGCCGACATAGCTCAAGCCCCCTGGCAGATATGTTGAGCACGCACTGTGCGCCGGAGCTGCAGTATCTGGAGACCAAATTTGCATCGCTGATGTCCTATGGGCTGAGTGTCCAGATGCTGACGGAAGTTTTGCCGATCGCCGAAGAAATCAATCCCACGTCGATACGGCGGCGCCTGCATCAAGTTGCTGAGCGGATTGAGAGTGAACTGGGTGAGGAGCAGCCCCAGTTCATTGAAGGCTGCCCCAATGATTGGGCCCGGCAACCACCGCCTGGGCCACCCATTATACTCGGTCTGGACGGTGGCTATGTACATGCGTCTGAGCAACGGTCAAGAACTGAAGGCTGGTTCGAGGTTATTACCGGCAAGAGTGTTCAGGCCGAAGGTAATGCCAAGGTGTTTGCCTTCGTGAACAAATACGACACCAAGCCCCGGCGCCGGCTGCACGAGGTGCTGAAATCGCAAAGCTTGCAAATGAACCAGCAGGTCGTGTTTCTATCCGATGGTGGCGATACCGTGCGTGATTTGCAGCATCGCCTCAGTCCGGAATCGGAGCATTTGCTCGACTGGTTTCACATCACCATGCGGTTGACGGTAATGCAGCAGATGATTGTGGGCATGACGGTGGAGCTGAAGCCCGACGAAAAATGCCCGGAAATTGCCGCCGTGCTGGCCGATCTGGAGAGCCATCGGGAAAGCCTCAAATGGAATCTCTGGCACGGCAATGTCCCGCACGCGCTGAAACGGATTGATAATCTGGAAGACGATCTGGAGATGCTGGAGGAGAATCCGGCGAACAAGAAGAAAATGCTCAAGGTGGTGCGAGAATTCCGCACCTATATTGACGCCAACCAGGCGTTTATCCCGAACTACGGCGACCGCTACCGGCATGACGAGATAATTTCCACGTCATTTGTCGAATCCACAGTGAACTATGTGGTCAGTAAACGATTCGTGAAAAAGCAGCAGATGCGCTGGACCCAACGCGGTGCGCATCTGTTGCTGCAAACAAGGGTGCAGGTCCTGAACGATGACCTACGGAAAACGTTCATTCGCTGGTTCCCTGGGATGAGCACGGGTGAGCAGGCGACGCTAAAGGATGCGGCATAGTGGTTTCAGCCCCCGGAATGGTTCACTCTCCTCAAATAGGGGTCCCTTCAGGAAACGGAATTTAAAGTACGTTAAGCTCCTGCGAAGGGCCGCAGCGGCTGATATCTGCCTTGTTTGAGCTTGGCACTACGCCGCCACAGGTAATCCCCCGTCAGATTGATGTGTTCCCAGCCCAGGGGAGACAGGTACTGGGGTTCTACGCCCGAATCCGCGGAATTTATCCGTTCCTTATAAATCAATTGGATGACGCAAGTTATTGTGGAGCATATGGCTATCAGCTGCGTGTCGTCGTTCTGAATATGTGCGCCGTCTAAGGGGCTGTGACTCGGTGGCTCCAGAAATGGACCCTCCATGGCAACCGTTCGCGTCACATTGATCGTGTGACGGTCAATGTGACATGTTTTGATCTGTTTTCCAGGAGATTTTGGATGTCACGCAAACGCTCGTTCAGGTGACACAGATGGAAAAACCCAGAAACTCCGTATGAAGCGCAGCCAAAACCATCTAACAAATTGTTTTATAAGGAACGGATAAATTCCGCGGATTCGGGCGTAGAACCCCGGCATGTACAGATAGCTTATGGCGATGGAGCGGGCACGCTTGCTTGATCGCTTGTCGTCATGTTATCGTTTGCGAAATTGTCTAATCGAGTGCGGATATGAAAACCACCTCCAAAATCATCACCAGCCCCATGTGCGAGATCACTTGCTTCGAGCAGGAAAAGGTCGCCCGGATCAAGGCTGAACTCCTCAAGGAGGAGGTCCTGCTGCCGCAGCTGGCCGAGAGATACAAGCTGCTCGGCAACACCACCCGGCTCAAGATCTTGCTGGCACTTGCCCAAGGGGAGCTGTGCGTGTGTGACATTGCCCACGTGATCGGGCTTACGATGGCCGCCATCTCCCACCAGCTAAAGCTGCTGCGCGATCAAGGATGGCTCGCGATGCGCAACGACGGAAAGATGGTCTATTACCGGCTGCGGAGCGATGACCTGCTCAAGGCGCTCAAAGACGATGGCCGCCTGTTGCGGGAACGGCTGGCCTGAATTCAGCCTTTTCGGCAAGGGGCGCGGACATGAACGGGGAAAGGGCAACGGGGCCATCAAGTACCGCCTGCGATAGTCAGGATACATGCGGTTGCGGCTCGGCGCTTGCGGACCGCGCTGCGGCCAATCCGCTGGCCGGCTTTTCCAGGACCCTTCTTTGGGCCTTTGGCCTGATCATCGCCGTGGTCGTGCTACTCATCGTGGCCGCCGAGCAACTCGGCGTGCTGGACGTGCTGACCCAGTTCGTGCCTTGGCCGGTCTGGTTTGCCGCGGTGCTGACCGGAGGCTGGCCGATCTTCCGCCACGTGCTCCGTGCCACGTTACGTCGCAAGATCACTTCACACACGCTGATGACCATCGGCCTCGCCGCCGCGATCGTGGCCGGTGCCTGGCCAGCGGCGGTGCTGATCGTTTTCTTCATGCGGCTTGCCGATTATATCGAGTACTTCACCGCCGAGCACGCCCGGCAAGCCGTCCGGGATCTCACCGCCCTCGCGCCGGAAACAGCGCGGGTCGAGCGCGAGGGCCGCGAGGTCCAAGTGCCGATCGAGCAAGTGCAGGTCGGAGAAACCGTGATCGTTCGGCCAGGGGAGAAGACTCCCGTCGATGGGGAGGTGATCGGCGGCCACGCCACCGTGAACCAAGCGGCCATCACCGGTGAATCCATGCCGGTCGAAGCCGGCCCAGGTGCCCGCGTGTTCGCCGCGGGTTTCGTTCAACTCGGACACCTGCGCATTCGGGTAACGGCGGTTGGTAAAGACACCACCTTCGGGCGCGTCATCCAGTTGGTGGCGGAAGCCGAACAGCATCGCGCCCCCATCCAGCGGGTTGCCGACAAATTTGCCGCATGGTATCTGCCTGTCGTGGTCACCGTGGCCACCGGCACTTTCCTCGCCAGCGGCAAGCTGCTTGCCACCGCCGCCGTGCTGGTGGTGGCCTGCTCCTGCTCCTTCGCCATCGCCACTCCAGTGGCCGTGATCGCCTCGATCGGCGCCTCGGCGCGGCGTGGGCTGCTGATCAAGGGAGGCCGGTACCTCGAAGTGCTCGCCAAAGCCACCGTGGTAGTGCTCGACAAGACCGGCACGCTTACTCTCGGCCGCCCGGTCATCACCGATGTGATCCCTCTTGATGCCGATCTCGGCGCCGACGAGGTGTTGAGGCTCGCCGCGACGGCGGAACGCTACTCTGAGCACCCGCTCGCCGAGGCGGTACGAGGCGCCGCTGCGCTACGCGAACTTCAGCTCGCCGAGCCACAAGACTTTGAAGCAATCCCGGGCATGGGGGTGCGCGTGCGCCTCGATGGCGAAAGCGTGGCGGTGGGTGGCCGCCGCCTGCTTGCCGGGGAGGGGCTGCCTCCCATCGCCGCCGAGCTGGAAGCGCAGGGCAAAACGCTGTTATTCGTGATTCGCAACGGCCAGCCGCTCGGCGTGCTCGCCGCCATGGATACATTGCGCCCGGACGTGCCGGAGGCTGTGGCGGAATTGCGCCGCCTCGGCGTCAAACACCTGGAACTGCTGACCGGCGACAATGAGCGCACGGCTGCCGCCATTGCCGCGCCTTTGGGAATTCACTGGCGCGCCAATCTTTTGCCCGAGGACAAGATCGCAGTCGTCAAGGAATATCAGCGCCGAGGCCACGTGGTGGTCATGATCGGCGACGGCGTCAACGACGCGCCCGCGCTGGCTCAGGCCGATGTGGGCATCGCCATGGGTGCTGCGGGCAGCCCCCTGGCCATCGAGGCGGCGCATATTGCGCTCCTGCGCGACGACTGGAAACTGGTGCCGGAGGTCCTGCGCATCGCCCGGCGGACCATGAACACGGTCAAGATCAACATCGGCTTCACGGTCGTCTATAATTTGGCTGGCCTGGCGTTGGCCGCCTTGGGTTTCCTGCCGCCGGCGATCGCGGCGGCGGCGCAGGCCGGCCCGGATTTCGGCATCCTCGCCAACTCGGCGCGCCTTTTACGCCAGGGTGGCTCACGCCAGACCGCCCGCTCCAGCAAGGACCCCGTACCTGCCGCATTACCGAAGGAATAGGGTTTGATGCTGCGGGCATCCGGTGGCTCGGAAAAGACGGCAACGAGGAAGGCGATTCAGGGGCCACAACGCCCGATCCTGGCACTTTTCCTGTTGTCACTCCTCAGCGCTTGCGCCACCTATCACCCCCAGCCGCTTTCTCCGGAACGGTCCGCCGACGCATTTCAGGCGCGTAGCCTCGACGATCCGAAATTGCGGGTTTTTCTCTCCGATTATGGGCACTCGCCGACGCATTGGCCAAAGCGTCACTGGGGCCTGCACGATCTGGTGCTGCTGGCCCTCTATGAAAGCCCGGAACTGGCCGTCCAGCGCGCCCGATGGCAAGTGGTCCGCGCCAATGTGATTACCGCCGGGCAGCGCCCCAATCCCAGCATCGGCTTTCTTTCCCAGCACCACAGCATTGCACCGGAGGGCGTGTTGCCCTGGACGCTCGGTTTCTCCTTCGACATACCCATCGAAACGGACGGAAAACGCGGCGACCGTGTCCAGGGGGCACTGGCTTTGGCCGACGCCGCGCGGTTCCAGGTGGGGGAAACCGCGTGGCAGGTGCGGGTCCTGGTCCGCCAACGGTTCCTGGATCTTTGGGCGGCAATCGAGCAAGCCAAGCTGCTCAAAACCGAGGTGGCGTTGCGCAAGCGCATGCTGAAACTGGTGGAACAACGTTTCGCCGTCGGCGAGAGCTCCGCATTTGCGGTCAACAGCATCCAATTGGAGTTGCAACGGGCGCAGATGACGCTGGCTGCCGCCGAGGCGCACGCCGCCAGTGCACGCGCTGCATTGGCCCAGGCGCTGGGCCTGCCGCTGGGTGCCATTGCCGATGTGCATTTTGACTTCACGGACATGAACCAGTCCCCTGCAGGGCGACACCCACCCCTAGCCACCCTGGAACGGGCGGCCCTGCGCCACCGCCTGGATCTTCAGGCGGCTTTAGCCCGGTATGCCGCCGCCGAGGACACCCTCAAGCTCGAAATCGCAAAGCAATACCCTGACATCCACTTGGGACCAGGATACGAATGGGAGGAAGGGGACAACAAGTGGGCGCTGGGCCTTACCATCACCCTCCCCATCCTGAATCAAAACCAGGGCCCCATCGCCGCGGCCAAGGGACAGGTAGCCGCGGCGGCGGCCACCTTCACCGCCCTGCAGGCCCGAGTAATCGGCCAGGTCAGCCAGTCCGCCGCGGGTTATCGCGGCGCCTTGCAAACACTCCGGACGGCCCGGGTGCTGCTCGAAGTTCAACGAAAGAACCAGCAGTTGCTTGAGCGGCGTTACGCCTCTGGTGAAACGGACTCTCTCGCTTTGCTGGGAGGACACCTCGCGTACCTCGTGGCTGAGCGCGATCTGCTCGTCGCCTCGTATCAGGCCCAACAAGCTCTGGGCGCGCTGGAAAATGCGGTACAGCAGCCCCTGGCGCCCGTTCTCTATGGGAAAGAAGCATTATCCGACCGCGCAAGGGAGCACTCATGAAACGCAATCAATGGAATCTCCTGGCGGTCGGCATAGTGGGCGCGTCGCTGCTCGCGGCGGGCCTGACCTGGTTTGGCATGCGAGGGCGTCTCGAAGCCGACGAGAGGCCTAGAGCGATTTCGCGGGAGCTGCCGCCAACCACCATCACGGCGCACGGTCTGAAGGTCGTTGTCTTGGGCAAGGCGCCGCAAGCGCAAGCTGGTATCCGAACGCAGACGCTCGTTCCCGCGCGCTATCGGGGGGGCTACGCCCGCGCCTATGGCCTGATCCTCGACCCGCGGCCGCTTCTGGCGTTACGCGCAAGTGATGCCACCGCCTTGGGTGAGCTAGGCGTGGCCCGTGCTGTCGCCACCACCTCGCAGCGGGAATATGAGCGGCTGCGCCTTTTGAATCGGGACGACCAGAACGTTTCCCAAAAAACCGTGCAGGCGGCGCAAGGGGCGTATCAGTCGGCGCAGGCGCGCCTCGCCGCAGCATTGGCCCACGTCGCCAATCTTCGGCAGACGGCGATTACGCAATGGGGACCCGTACTGGCCCGATGGGCCTTGCACCATGCCACCGGCCCTCTGACCCGTCTATTCAACGGGCAGGCCGTCCTGGTGCTGGTCACGCTGCCGCCGGGTCTGGTCGTCTCCTCCATGCCGACAGTTGTCCAGGTCGACAACGGCAATATGCCCGCCTCCGCCGCCACCTTTGTTTCCGCTTCCCCCCAAAGCGACCCCAGCATTCAGGGGGAGACCTATTTCTATCTTATGCCTGCGCGCCAGGTACGTATCGGTATGCGGCTGGCGGTGACCATACCGCTGGACAAGCCGACGGTCCAGGGCGCCGTGATCCCGACTTCCGCCGTGCTGTGGTATGCCGATGAAGCCTGGGTCTATCTGCAAACCGGCGCGGATCGTTTTGTCCGGTATCGGGTGTCCACGCAGGCTCCGGTTCCCGGCGGCTGGTTCGAGACGAACCTCGGACCGGGGCAACGGGTGGTGACGCAAGGCGCCCAGCTCTTGCTTTCCCAGGAACTGTTAGCTCCGTCGGCAAGCACGGGGAGGGGTGAAGGTGCAGAGGGACACAAAGACCCAAAAGGTTCCGGAAGCCACGGGGCCGATGAAGACCAGGATAACGATTAAATCCGGTCATTGAACCGCCCACCGTATTTTAGGATCTGCCCATGCTCAAGGCCATCATCCGTTTCTCCATCCGCTTTCGCGGGGTGATCATCGCCCTGGCGTTTTTATTGTTCGGTTATGGCCTCTACACCCTTTCCCAGGTGAAGCTGGACGCCTTTCCCAGTTTCACGCCGCCGCTCGTGACCGTGGCAACGGAAGCCCCGGGCCTTTCGCCCGAGCAAGTGGCGACCCTGGTCACCCAGCCCATCGAGAACACGTTATCCGGGACGCTCGGTTTGCAGTCCATGCGTTCGCGGTCCATTCAAGGACTGTCGGTAATCACCTTGACGTTCCACAACGGGACGAACATTTACCGGGACCGCCAGATCGTGGCCGAACGGCTGAATGCTGTCGCCGGACAGTTGCCCCTCGGGGTGCGCGCACCTTTCTTGACCCCGTTGACGTCGGCGACGGGCGTGGTCCAAGTGCTGGGCCTTACGTCGGATACCCGTTCGCTGATGACCCTGCGCACCTTGGCCGATTGGCTGCTGAAACCCCAACTGCTCAGCATCCCCGGCGTGGCCAATGTCGCCATATATGGTGGGCAGGTGCGCGAACTGCAGATCCAGGTCGAACCGGGAAAGCTGGTCCGTTTCGGACTGTCGTTCCAAGACATCGTCCGCGCCGCGCAACGGGCCACCGGGGTACGGGGGGCTGGTTTCCTGGAGGACACCAACCAAAGGATCGCCATACGTACCGAGGGCCAAAGCATCACCGCCCCCCAGTTGGCGAACGTGGTCATCCTGCGTCGCCAGGGCGCGGATCTCCGTTTGGGTGATGTGGCGCATGTGGTGGCGGCGCCGGCGCCGGCCATCGGCGGCGCTACCATAGGCGGCAAGCAAGGAGTCATCCTCAATGTCGAGGAACAATACGGCGCCAACACCCTGGCGGTGACCAGGGCATTGAAGGATCGTCTCCAACAGCTTGGCCCGGTGCTGACGGCGCAAGGGGTGTCCCTGCATCCTGATCTTTTTCGGCAGGCCAGTTACATAGAAACCGCCATTGCCCACCTGCGCGGGGCGCTCCTGTTGGGAGCCGTCCTCGTCATCGCCGTGCTCTTTCTCTTTCTGTTCAATGTGCGCACCGCTTTGATATCGGCGACCGCCATCCCCCTTTCGCTGCTTACTGCGATCATCGTTCTCAACGCGCTGGGCGCCAGCATCAATACCATGACCTTGGGTGGGCTTGCCATCGCCATTGGTGAGGTGGCGGACGACGCCATCATCGACGTCGAGAACATCTTTCGGCGTCTGCGCGAAAACCGCATCCGACCACAACCCTCATCCATCGCGAAGGTAGTGTTCAGCAGTTCATGGGAAGTGCGGGGGGCGGTGACCTACGCGACCTTTATCGTGGCCTTGGTCTTCCTGCCGGTGCTGTCGCTCTCCGGGGTAGCCGGTAAGCTCTTCGCGCCGCTGGGAGAGGCTTATATCGCGGCCGTCTTCGCCTCTTTGGGGGTCGCGCTGACCGTGACCCCTGCCCTGGCCTACCTGCTACTTGAACGCACACCATCCCGCTCGCTGGAGCATGCCTGGATTCGCAAGGTCAAGGCGGCCCAGGCACGGTTACTCACTACCACAGAGGGCCACAGTCGGTGGCTGATCGTGGGAATTACGCTACTGTTCCTGACGGCGATGGCGGTCTTGCATTCATTCGGAAATAATTTTCTACCGGAATTTAGGGAACGACATTTCATCGTGCATGTATCCACCGAACCGGGCACCTCGCTTGCCGAGTCGTTACGACTCGGGCGCCGCATTTCTTTGGCCCTTGGCCGTATCCCAGCCGTGCGCTCGGTAGCCCAGCGGGTGGGACGTGCAGAGAGGACGAGTACGGATACTTACGGCGTCAACGTGAGCGAATTTATCGTCGGTCTCAAACCCCTTTCCGGGGATGCCCAAGAGCAGGTCCTGACCCGGATCCGCAAAGCCCTCTCGGAGTTTCCAGGGGTGGGTTTCTCTGTTGAAACCCCATTGTCGGATCGTATTGAAGAAACGATCTCCGGTTACACCGCACCGGTAATAGTCAGCGTCTTTGGCACGAATTTCAATCTGCTTTATGAAAAAGCGCGGGAAATTGCCGTGGTTCTCAAGCAGCTGCCCGGCGCGGTAGACGTGCAGATGCATGCGCCTCCAACTGCGCCGCAACTGACCATTCGCCTTCGACAGACGGCGTTGGCCCGTTGGGGATTCGAGCCGGTCCATGTGCTCGACGCGATCCAGACCGCCTATGCGGGCACCACGGTCGCGCAAACCTATCAAGGTAACCGAGTATTCAATGTGGTAGTAACGCTTGATCCCGCTGAACGGCAGAATCCGGTGCAGGTGGGCAATCTGCCCTTGCGCAATCCCAATGGATTAACGGTCCCCCTGCGGGATTTGGCCGATATTTACGAGGGCGTTGGACCCTATGCCATTCTCGAAACCGCAGGGCAGCCCGTGCAGATCGTCACCGCGGCCGTTCATGGTCAGGCGTTGAGTGAGTTCGTGCGTGCGGCCGAACACCGGATCCACAAGGATATTTCTCTCCCCCCTGGGACCTATGTGGTGTTTTCGGGTGCCGCGGAGGCGCAGGCGAAAGCGCAACGCGAACTGCTCATGCATGCGCTGATGGCGGGAGTGGGTATCGTTCTCCTGCTCTTCATCGCCCTGCGCCGTGCGCGCGCCTTGTCCTTGGTGCTCCTCAATTTGCCCTTCGCCTTGATCGGCGGGGTAGCTGCCGTGCTGTTCACCGGCGGCGTACTGTCCCTCGGCTCGCTGGTGGGGTTCGTGACCATCTTCGGCATCACCTTGCGCAATTCCATCATGCTGATTTCCCATTACCAGCACCTGGTTGAGGTGGAAGGCGTGTCTTGGGGGCGGGAGGCGGCGATTCGAGGCGCCCAGGAGCGGCTGGTACCCATTCTCATGACGGCCTTGGTTACGGCCTTGGGCCTGCTCCCGTTGGCGCTCACCAGCGGAGCACCTGGCAACGAGATCGAAGGGCCTATGGCACAAGTCATTCTCGGCGGCCTGATCACCTCTACCGCCTTGAACCTGCTGGTACTGCCCATTATGGCCTTACGCTTCGGGAGATTCGGACAAACGGTAGCTGATGTATCCGCCTATTATTCTAAATCGCATTAGAAATAGAGTTAATTATGTACTCCCATCCGGCGATGGATTTCACTCGCGCATGGTCCGCCTCAAGGGCACGAAGGCCGGCGACCAACTGGTCTTCCAGCGCCCCCAGGCTGTCAAAGGCCCGGTTGTGAAAATACTTCTCCCGCAACTCGTCCCATAGGTGCTCTTGAGGATTCAGTTCCGGCGAATAGGGTGGCAAAAAGAGCAAGCGTAGATTTTCTGGCAGCTTGAGATCGTTACTTTTGTGCCAACCGGCACCATCGACAATCATGACGATGTTATCACCGGGATAACGCCGGGCAACCTCGTCGAGGAAAATCTGCATGCACCTGCCGCTGACTTCTGGCAGAACCAGGGAATCCATACGTCCGTCCTGGGGTGATATGGGTGCAATTAAACAAACGACAGATTTGTCCCATAGAATTTTACTGAAAGGCTTATCCAGTATGGGGTTTAGCCACTTTCTACCCTCCCAATTTTAGTGCTGCCCATAGGGCCGTTTTTTGGGAGGTCAAAAACCGTATGGTTGGTGGCCTTCCAGCATTACACTAAAAACGATCGTTTGTACGATAAGAAATATTAGGTGAATATGCCTGACATTCATGTGTATATACTTATCGGATAAGCGCAAAATTTCGGTATTCATCGAATGGTGTAACCATGGCTACAAAACCGGCTCCATCGGCGCGCAAAACGGTCGCGTATCTGCGTGTGTCGACCCTCGACCAGGACTTAGAGAAGAACAAGGCTGATATCCTGCAGTTTGCCAACCACCACGATCTGGGCAAGGTGCATTTCGTCGAGGAGATTGCTTCCGGGCGCAAGCCATGGCGGGAGCGCCTGATCGCGCAAGTATTGGAGGAATTGCGGGGCAATGACGCCATTATCGTGGCCGAGCTGTCGCGCCTGGGCCGCAGCATGCTCGAATGCATGGAGATTCTGGCGCTGGCGACACGTAAGGGGATTTGTGTTTATTCAGTGAAAGGGAATTGGCAACTGGACCACAGCATCCAGAGCAAGATCATCGCCCTGGCGTTCTCAATGGCGGCAGAGATCGAACGCGATCTGATTTCGCAAAGAACCAAGGAAGCGCTGCGCTTCAAGAAAGATCAGGGCATCACACTCGGGCGGCCCAAAGGGCCAGGCAAGAGCAAGCTGGATCCATTCCGGCCAGAAATCGAGAGCCTGTTGGCCAACGGCTCGACACAGAAATTCATCGCACAGCGTTACCACACGACGGAAGCGAATCTCCACAACTGGCTCAAGAAGCGTGGGATGAAGACCACCAAAACCGATACACCGGCATGAGCCTTGTTGAAAGTGCAGGCGTGTTCAGGGTCAACTCGGGGAAGTTCAGGCCAAACCACGGCTCAAAATCCTATGGGACAAATCTGTCGTTTGTTTAAGTTCACCCATCAACAAGCGGGGGCTTCAGCCGACGCCGAAGGTCTGATTGGGGGCCATCTGTAGCCCCGTGGTCGGGTTACGAGGGCAGACAAAATTTTCGAGGGTTTGGGCTTACACCCCCTGTCTGCTAAACATCTCTGTTCAGGCCGCCTTTCGGTCGGCGCTGTGGAGTCTTTTTTTTAGATCGCTGCCCCGTTCCACAGCGGGCATCAGATCGTTGTTATCCTCGATCCGCAGCATCCGAATGTCACGCACCGAAGAGGCAAACCAGTCGAACCGTGCGGTGATGTCCTGAACGGCCAGAACGCAGGACACGGCATCCACGGTATCTCCACCAAAATAGACGCTGCCCTGTTGCCAGTTGAATCCGTATTCCTCTACCAGAATACGACGAATATCCGAGTAGGCGTTACCGTAAGACTCATTGTGATAGGCATCCTTCAGGGTTTGCGTATCCAGATCAAAGGTGATGGCGTACATGGCAACTCTCCAAAGATTCGGCGTTTTCATTAGTATAGGGGTGAATCCAGCCAACACCAAAACCCGCTTCACCCGCGCCTTCTTCGCCGTCCCCGGTCTTTGCGGTTTCAGTAGTCCTCATCCACGCCCCAGAACATTTCCGTATCCCGATCCATCTGCTGCTGCCTTCGTATCTCCCGGCGTTGCATCTGCAGCCAGGCTTTAAGTGTCGTCGGCTCCTGGAGGGCCACCATCTCCTGCTGGATCCCGGCCGTGGCCCGTCGCATTTCCCGGAGCGTATCCTCAAAATCCCGGATAAAGCCCTTTGGTGAGCGTGGAAAAAAAACGGCAAACCCATGCCGGCAGCAGCGCGCTGCTGAATGTCCTGAACGCGCGCCTTGAGGCGTGCCAGATGTTCCTTGAGCGCCTGATTATAGGTTTTGAGGTGATCCACCGCCAAAGCGCTGAGCGCTTCCGGATCTATCTGTCCGAGATCCTGCTGCAGAGCGAGTAGTTGCAGCAGGTCTTTCCCGGCATAGGCCTGGTTGGCACGTTGCATCAGTGCGGTTTTCTGTTCCCGCCGTTCTGGATCGGTTTCTCGGTCGGGATGCACCATGCTGACCAGTTGCCGGTAAATCGTGCGCAAGGCCTGCCGGATATTTTCAGCCTGCGCGGCCTGTTGGGTATCCCGTGCTTTTTGCGCGCCCGTACGCGGGCGTTCTGGCGCTTCATCGACCGGCTCCGCAGCCGCGCCGCGCGCTTCCCGCCGTTCCCGCCGCAAGGTTTCCATCTGTGCCGCCAACCGGTCTTTTATCAGCCGCTCCATGAAGTCCGTGAAAGACTCCGGACCCGTGGCTGTCTCCTCGACTTCTTCCGCAGCATCGCCGGAGCGGAAATCAAAAAAGTCCTCCAGAGATTCAATGTCCATGACTTCAGCCCCGCCATGGCGCTGGTGAATCTCCCGAAGGGTGGTATCGTCCGGATACTCCATAATCAGTTCTGCGGCGAGCTGCACGATGACCTGTGACAGGGTCTCTCGGGCGACATTGCCCAGTTTGATCGCCTGACTGCTACCATCCAGCTGCTGCAGCAACTGGATGCGCAACGCCAGATATTGCTGCTGTGCCGGGAGAAGATCGGTGACAACCCGTTGTTGGGTGTCGGCCATTGCCTGCTCCCAGTCCTGTAAGTCCCGTTCCGTGTTGGTAATTTGCTTGCTCAGGCGGTTGAAGGTTCTTTGCGGTGCGGACAGGGAGACTTTGGGCGCGGCGGGGGCAATAGTCAGGGCAAGGGGGCGGCACTTTGGATCAGACATGCGTGCAGGTAACCTCTGTAATTTATAGGCGAGACCAGAAAAAACACACTGGCCACCGTGTGGATTCAGACATCCATGGTGGCTAGTAAAAGTGGATGCATGCTGAAAAGTAAGTCGGTCACCCCAAAAAGACAAGGCCATCACCCTCTCTGATACCATCAACCTCATCACCGTACGCACCAAAACAGAGCACCCACCACATCACCGCTTCATCCCTTGACTGTTCGAAAGCACCTTTTCCTGACGGTATGCCTCACGACCGCCCTGCACAGATTTGGACAGCGCCTTTTCATTCACGCCCAATCCAACCCCACGCTGCACCAGTTCCACAAATTCCCGCTGTATCTCGGTTTGCTTCCCGGCGTTACTGCCCACTTTCTCAGCCCGACGGCCCAGCTTATGGGCGGCAGCCCGAAGGACTTTGCGATCCTGTTCCAACTGCGCTTCCCGCTCCTGCCTGGCCCGACCCATCCCCTGTTTGTAAGCCGTGTTCGCCATGCCCTTGAGCGACGGGTCGTCCTGGATCTCCTGCGCGAGACGCTGGTGTTCCGGGTCCGCTTTACGCTGTTCCGGGCTCCATTGTCCGCTTTCCAGTCGATAACCCACGCTTTCCGCCCGCTTTTGAATATCCGCCTCCGTGTCCTTCCGCTGGGCAGCGGCCAGCGCGTCCCAGGCCGCCCGCACTCCCGGCAGATCAGGGTCTGGATAGGCATAGAACCCATCTTTATCCTCCACAAAACCCGCTTCCAGAAAGTGTTTCCCTGAGTTCCCAGAGCCATGACGCTCCAGATGCAAGACCAGCGCATCGAGTTTCTTGACCCGATCCGCACGAATCCGCGCTGCCTCTTCCCGTTTCCGCTGGGCCGCCTTCTGCTCCAGGTCCAGTGTGTACCAGAACTGCTGCTGCCCGTCCGGCTCATGGGTGTTCAGACGCTCCCGCGCCTGATCGAGCGCGTTCCGGTCCCCGGCTTTCTCCAAGGGCAGCGCATCCAGCGGCACCGACTGCCGCAGCAAGTGTTCCAGCACCAAAACCTTTTTCGTGATACTCACATCACCACCAAATGTCACCGTCACACCGCGATCCACCCCGGCCCGTTGCCGACGCTCACGCAAAGCCCCCGCATAACGCTCGACCGACTCCCGCGTTACCGCCCCGGATATGGTCCACGCGATGCCCGGACCTTCCGGCGCATCCTTTCCTACTTTCAACGTCAGACCGCCCTGCGCCCAGGCGTTTAATGCCGCTTCCCGTCCAGCGGCCGCCGCCTGTGCTTTTAACGGGTCGGGATCTTTGGAGAGCGCCTGCCGTTCTGCCGTTTCTCCGTAGCGGCCCACGGTCCAGGCCTCTGCGGCTTCCCACAAAGCCGGACGCTGCAGAACCGACCGATCCAGTCCTGCCGGACACAACAGCGGGATCTGGCCGCCCGCCAGACGTTGTGCCTGTGCCTGTTTCGGATGCGCCCGCATCCATTCCGCCAAGACTGGGGCCGCTTCCAGATCTTTGACCCGCTGTGCTTCGGTGTCCCTCTCCTGCTGGGCCGCAATCCGGACGGCCAGATTTCCATCGGTCAGTGTGAATCCCGCCGCCAGCGCCGCCGCTCCCGCCCGCATCTGAAAGTCCTCCGTCCCTGTCACCGTCAGGGCTTTCCAGCCTTTCGCGCCCGCGATCTTCAGCATGGCTTCGATCTCCTGGGCCTTCCCGCCCGGGCTGGATGCCGCCTGCAAGGCCACCAGCCGGTCGCCATAATCGGTGATGTCCATCACTTTATTGTGGATATGCAGGCTGGGCGCCCTGCCAAGGGTCCGGCTGCCCAGATCCCGTTCGACCCGCACCCAGCGGCCCAGGGCCTGACCGACGTCCGCTCCGTAGGCCTCCGTCAGTACCCGCTCCCGATACACCGCCCAGGCAGGGCGCTCCGGATTGCCGGGCACCGCCGCCGCAGCCCGGAACCCGTTGCGCGTCTCCGCCAGCGTCTCGGCGTCCAGGACCCGATCCACCCGCGCCTGCTGCCGTTTCCGCCAGCGCTCACGAATGCGCATCTTGTCGAAAGGGTCACGCAGCCCCTGGCGCGCCCGCGCCGCCGACAACACCGCTTGCGCCTGCTCCACCGCCTGCCGGTCCCGATCCGCCACCGCTTCCGCCAAACGCCGGACTTCCACCGCCTGCGCCCGCGCGGCCCTGGCCGCTTCAAAATCCACCACCATCGCCGCCCGCCCCGGCGCCTTCTCCGGCCCCGCGTGGGTCAGTACCCGCCCTTTCTTCGGCTCCGGGGGACGATCTAACGCTTCTGCGCTTCGGGCGTGCTGCAAGGCCGCTATTTCGTGATGATCACACATCGCCTGCGCGGCCAAGGCTTCCTGCTCCATCCGCCGCGCTTCCAGGCTCCGGTGATCGATCCGCGCGTCTACTTCCGCATGGGCCAGCGCGTCGTTCGCCAGTCGCGCCCAGAGGGGGCGCACCACGTCCCCCAGCCACTCCTGGCCGATCCGCGCCTGCGTCTTCGGTGCGCCTCCCCGTGCCGGGTCTTTCCCCGGATTCGCTGCCCGCCGAAACCACAACGCCACATCGCGTTCGATGCCATCATTCACTTTGTCGGAGAGCATCAGATGACAGTGCAGCAACATCGGTTTTTTTTCGCTGCGATGTATTGCCAGCGTGTACGGCGTCGTCCAACCCATGCCGGGTGCTAACCCCGGCACGGCGGCAAGTTCCTCTGCAAAAGAACGTGCCAGTTCGATGTTCTCGTTGTCGGATAACTCCTTCGGCAGCGCAAATTCGATCTCCCGATAGACCGTGCCGTTCGCCCGCTCGTACTGATCTGCAGCATCCCAGTAGTCTGCGGGAGTCTGCGCCCAGACGGGCAGATGGCCGGATTCCGCATAAAGCACTTCGCTGGATCGATTGATCCGCACCCGCTCAATCACTGCGCCGTTCACCTGCTCTACGGTCTTTTGTGCATAGGCGCCTTCACGCAGAATATACCGCACATGCCCGCCTGCGCCTTTTCCGGCACCGCGACTGTGGGTCTTTGCGTGTAGGTGGTATTCCGCCATTCGGGCGCCTCCTTCTTTCTTCTTGCCGTCTGCAAGACTGGCCGCCCCGCAGTGGCCGCGCGTTTCTCGAAGAGAAACATTAAAGCGCGCCTGCCTTACCTGACGGTGCGTCTGGAAACTCGATTGCTGTGCAACTATAGAGTCCGTGTATGGTCCAAAGTTCCACGCGTGCCGCATGGCTCAGGAGGGGATCATGGTTTCCAAGGCAGAACGACTACAGCAACAGTACGAGATCAACAAAGCCCGCGCCGATGCGGCTAAAGCCGCCCTGGCTGAGTTACGCCGCATCCAGAATCAGAAGGCCAAAAAAGAGGCCCGCAAGAAACGGAATCATGCGCTGTTTGAATCCGCCGGATTGATGATCCTCGCGGATCTCGTCGTGTCGGAATCCGGTCTGCCCGCTGTGGACCGGGGCGCCCTGCTCGGGGGATTGATGGCGGTGGCTAAAACGCTGGAACACGGACCGGAATCGACCCGCTTTCAGGAGTGGAAAAGCGCCGGAGATGCCCTGCTGGCCGAACGCGAAGCCGCCCGGCAATCACCACCGGCCAAAAACCCCGCGACGGCACCAGACCAGACACCCAGCGAATCCTTCATTACGTAAGCATCACACTATCCATCCATAACGCCGCCCGAAGGCTTCCCAGGCCCGCTGTGCGGCGTGATCCTGATGCGCACTTTTACCAGCACCCCGCATCAGTGCCAGCAGCGCCCGGTCGGGGGCATCCTCCTCCGCACCGATGGCCTCGATAGTGGCCCGCTTGTCGCGTTGATACTGCGCCTTCTTGCGCTGCGCTGCGGTCATCGGATGATCGTGGATAGGCTTCCTGGGCATGGCGGGTCCTCTCTGTAAGCGTGATACTCACAATATAGCATAAAGTGAGTATCACATAAACCGCTTTTTGTGAGACTCACACCACCCGCAACTCGGCCACCCCGCAGCCCTGCGCCTTCAGCCAGCGGGCCAGGCTATCCAAACTCGCCCAGGTGCGGACTTCGGTGCGGGCCGACTTGATAGTGGCCTCATCCATGCCGAGCTTGAGCACCACGGCCCAGCGCTCTTTGCCGTTCCAGGGTGCGGGCTGGAGGGTGATTTTACGGACGGACCCGGCATTGACGAGGATGCGGAAGGTTTCTTCGGTGATGCGCTGCATGAACGGACTCACTTTTTGAAGCGACGAAAAGGCCAAAGTG
>NZ_JABBDR010000137.1 GCF_018854495.1 Acidithiobacillus ferruginosus | reverse complement strand
GCTAAGGACAATATCACTGTACCACTGACCACTGCCGCCATTGAGGTGCTACAGGCCCGCGCAGAAGCTACAGGGGCGCAGGGGTGGGTATTCCCCGGCTCTGGCGCTACAGGGCATCTTGTGGAGCCTAAAAAGGGCTGGCAACGGCTATTGCAGCGGGCAGGCATCGAGGACTTGCGCTTGCATGACTTGCGCCGTTCGCTGGCGTCCTTCCAGATCGACGCGGGGGTGTCTCTGGCCGTCATAGGCAAGGGACTAGGCCACCACTCGCAGCAAACCACCGCCGTCTATGCAAGATTGGCTCAAGACCCCGTAGCAGACGCATGGCAGAAAGGCACCGACGCCATTCTGGTGGCTGGTGGCGTCAAGAGTACTGCCGAGATCGTGCCCTTGAAGAAGAAAGCCCATGCCTGAGATCAGCCGCTTTTACGGTATCGTCCTGGCGATGTTCTGGCGTGACCACCTGCCGCCCCACTTCCATGCCTACTACGCTGGACAGGAAGCCGAGATCGGACTGGACGGCACCTTGTTAGCCGGAAGCCTGCCGCGCCGCGCCCTGCAACTGGTGGAGGACTGGCGCACAAGGCACCTGGACGAACTGGCCGCCAATTGGGAACACGCCAGCCGGAAAGAACCCATTAACCCTATCGAGCCATTGGAGTAATCGCCATGCTACATATCACCGAAGCAAAAGCCCTCCCCGGCCATCGCCTGCACGTCCGATTCAGCACCGGACAGGAGGGCGATGTGGACCTATCCCGAGAACTGACCGGCCCGGTATTCGACGCATTACGAGATGATGACCTGTTCAGCCGGGTAGAGGTCCACAGTCTGTTCCATACCGTGACATGGCCCAACGGCGCAGACCTTGCACCCGAATATCTGCTGGACCTGTTACAGCACCAGCAAGGACACGCGGCTTAAGTTTCACCGCCGATTCATAGCCCGACGGGGCGAAAACGGGAATCCTTCACCCGCTGGAATCGGCACCTATTCCCGAAGGAAGCGCAGAGAAGGAGCGCATGATGGTTGATTACGAATATAAAACCCCCTCTCCACTTTGGGCATTGCACGATCAATTCACCGTTTTAGAAGCCGCGATGCTTCATTATGGCGTCGATCCCAAGGACGATCAGTGGGACAGTGACTTTGCCGGTCGCACATTTGATAATGCACACACGCAGGTGGAGATAATATCCGCAGCAATTAAGAAGGCCGTCACAGGCGGCAAACTTAAAGCGTCAATCCGCTATCCTATCCACTGGGTTGAAAACAGCGCCTGGGGAATAACGGAGGAAGTGCTGGCGACTACATGGCCCAACATGCGTTATATGCTTACGGGAGAGGATCATCCTCCAGAAGAAGACCGCGAATGTATAGTGGTGGTCAAGTCCCCAGACTGGAACAAGACCACCATCGAACGCGAAGATTTGCGCGAATGGCTACGCAGTAGAGGAGTTACGAACGGCTTCTTTTTCTCAGAGGCCGAGCGACAAGGCGAGCCTGAATATCTGAATCCCAAACATCCCCACTATGCCCTAAAATTGGCCGCGCTCGTTAGAGCGTGGGAGTATGTCAGCAATACACCAGACTATGAGCGCGGGAAAAGCGTAAAGCAGCGAATCGAAAAATGGCTGACAGTGAACGCAGAGTCATTAGGACTTGCCGATGAGGAAGGGATGCCAAGAAAAGGTACGATTCAAGACATTTCCCCTATCGCCAATTGGGACACAAAAGGAGGCGCACCAACCACCCAGAATGGAACCACCCCCTAGGTTATCGCCCTGTATTTTCTGGACCTTGGCGCAAGGCTGACTAAGAACTACCCCCTAGGTTTACCCTGTAACATCCCTCCAAGATGCCGATTTAAAGGGGGTTGGTTTTTTGAACTTGCCCCAATATTTAACGGCCCAAAACCCCCGCATCATGAGCGCCATCATCCACAACCGATAGGCGCTTTCCCATGCAAACCGAATCCGAAACAGTCCACCAGATCATTGCGGAGATTGGCCGCACCCTGGGCTATTCGCCCGAAGCCATTCCCACCCAGATTGACGAACAGAAGGCATCCATCGTCCTGGACGTGAAGCCCGCAACCCTCTGCAACTGGAGGTGTACAGGCCGCTATAACCTGCCATTCATCAAGACCGGACGCCTCGTTCGTTACCGTGTGGCTGACCTTGCCGCCTGGATCGCCAAGCGTCGCACTGGCGCGGAGGGCTGACTATGCAGCCACAAAAAAGCCGCCCCGGAGCAGGGACGGCATATGACAACGCACGGTCCAATGATACCCCGATAGACGCAGTTCTGCACCGTCTGGACCGCGTAAAGCGCACGGCACCAGGCAAGTGGATCGCCTTGTGTCCAGCCCACGATGACCGCCGACCATCGCTTTCCATCCGGGAGGCCGACGATGGCCGAGTTCTTCTCAAGTGCTGGAGTGGGTGCGGAGCCGCCGAGATCGTTTCAGCCCTTGGCCTATCCCTGGCCGACCTGTTCCCCGGCGACCGGCGCGGCCTCAGTGACCACGGCACTGGCCCCATGCGCCGCCCCTTCGATTATCGGGACGCATTGCAGGGCATCGCGCATGAAGCCACCGTCGCCCGGTTGATCGTTGAGGCCGTCAATCGTGGTGAGGAGATGGACGCGGAATCTTTGGACCGGCTGGCGCTGGCCGAGGAGCGTATCGACGACGCCCTACGCGCTGCTGGGGGTGTCCAATGAGTAGCTGGGATGATGTTGCCGCAGAAACCTACCAGGCCGAGGACGCAACGGACCAGATCACCCCGCCACCGGTTCCCGATACCGACGCCATGCTATCCGGCATTATTGGCGAGATCGCCCGCGCTGGATCGGACGGCAAAGAGGTCCACCGCGTAGCTGTCGCTGCCGCCTGTCTGTCCTGGCTATCTGCCGAGATTGGCCCGGACATCTATTTGCCGATTGGCGACACCAGACACCACGTCAACCTGTTCACGCTCCACATTGGCCGCAGCGCCAGAGGTGGCAAGGGCGAGTCCCTGGGGCTGGTCAAACGCATCCGTCATGCCATCACCGGCGACCGTGAAGGCCACCCTTGTGGGCAGATGCACAACGGCGGTTTATCGAGCAGGGAAGGGCTGGCCGGAGCCGTACACGATGGTTACAGGCAGGGAAAAGAGGAAGTGCCCGCCGTGGATGATAAGCGGCTCTGGATCGTGGAGGCTGAGTTCAGCAACGTATTGGCGCAGGGCAAGCGTGAAGGCAATACCCTACTGCCCGCATTGCGCGATGTATGGGACGGCGGGAATATTCAGCCTCTCACGAAAGGCAGGGGCATGTGGTCAACGCATCCTCACATTGCGCTGCACGGCAACATCACCCCCGGCGAACTACAGGCCCGCATCGAGGCCAGAGAGATCAACGGCGGTACGTTCAATCGCATCCTGATGGTATGGGCGGAGCGCACTTGTATGGTGGCCCTACCGGAGCCTACAGACACCAGTGTTGTGGCCGGTTTTGCCCGGCGCATCGAGGACGCTATCCGATGGGCGAGGGGCAGTTATCCGACCACCAGAGACAGCCGCAAAGCCTCTATGACCCCCGCAGCCGCACACTTATGGGAATCTCTGTACACGGAACTGAAACGCCCGCACCCCGCTGGCGATTTGGTGGCCGCAGCTACGGAGCGGAGGGCACCTATCTGTCTACGCATCGCGCTGATACATGCCGTTCTGGAAAAGTCCTTGATGATTACCCCGGATCATATCCGTGTAGGCCATGCCTGGGCGCAATACGGCGCTGCCACCGCCGCCTATGTACTGGCCGGGATGGGTGGACAGGCCAGAGACACCGACCGCGAGCGCAAGGTGCTGGCGTTTCTGGATAAGCAGCCGGGTAACGAGGCGGATCGTAGGACGATTACGGCATCATGCTTCAAGAATAGAGTGTCTGGGAGAGACCTTGATCGGGTTCTGGCCCCGCTTGTGGAAGATGGGGCATTGCACCGCCGCGAAGTAGACCCAAAAGCGGGAGGCCGGAAGCGTGTCATCTACGCTTTGCAGTGTGCGAACATCGCGAACATTGCGGACAATCAACAACGGCGGGGCTTTGAGCGTGTCGAACAATGCGCGAACAATGCGAACAATGAAACCGGGGATGGGCAAAGTTCGCAAAGTTCGCGCGATGTTCGCACCGTTGAAGCCCTTATAAATGCTCATTGTTCGCAAAGTTCGCAAACTTCGCAGCCTGCAATAGAAAATTGCCCCCAGTGCGATGGGGCAGGGTGTCCACTCTGCTGGCCCGACGATGAGCTTATGGATGGTGAAGTATGAACGCCGCCGAGGTCATCACCGAGATTGAGCAGGCGGGTGGCAAAATCTGGATCGAGGGGGACCGGCTCAAGTTCCGGGATACCCCCGCCCGGCTGGCCCCTCTCATTCGTGAACACAAAGCCGCGCTGCTGGCGCTGCTAAAGGAGGAGCAGGCAGGTCAACGTAGCACCTCGCCTGTCAGCGTCGCCCCTGAGCCAGATATGGCCCCGCAATCGGCACCAGCGACCGTCTCTTGTGGGCAATGCGTCCGCTTCCAGCCGGGCACCACGAAGATGGGGATAGGCACTTGCCTTGCCACAGTGACAGGCCAGCCGCCAGCCGGGAGGAGCGGGGACTATCGAGCAGCTTTCCCGATGGCTCCGCGTCGCTGTCCTGAATATGCAGGATCAGCGTCATGACCCGGCATATCCGCGAATTGCACAGACAGTTCCCCGGTATCCAGATCAGCCGTACACGCGGAGGACACCTTGTCGCCACAGTAGGCACCAGCCGCGTATTCCTGGCCGCCACACCTTCAGACCATCGAGCCATTCACAACATCGCCGCCATGATCCGGCGAGCAGAAAGAGGATTGAACCCATGAGCAAAATGCAGAGAACAAAAGGTGCTGCTGGCGAGCGGGAATTGTTCACCCTACTCAGCGAGCAGTTGGGCGTTATCGTTACCCGCAACCTATCCCAGACGCGGGGCGGGGGTGCTGATGCTCTGGACGTGCCGGGCTGGGCTATCGAGTGCAAGCGTCAGGAAGCCCTTAGTATTGCGTCATGGTGGAGTCAGGCCACCCGCCAGGCCGAGGCGACAGGGCGCAAGCCTGCCCTGTTCTATCGCCAGAGCCGGAAGCCGTGGCGTGCCGTTCTGGACCTCCACCATATCGCACCCCAGACCTTCACTGCACCCGGCTGCTTGTGCGAGTTGGCGCTGAGTGATGCCTGTCTGGTCATCCGGGAGACACTGCCATGAAGCGCCGTAAGGAATCACCAGCGATGCCACAGGGCTATATGGCCGCACTCGGCAAGCTCTACGGTAAACAGCCCGTTGCCGGGACAGAAACAGCCTCAGAGCGCACGCAATCCACCGGGGTGCTACCGATGCCCCGCTCACCAAAAGGAAAGCAGTCATGACCAAGCCCAAGACCCAACCCAAGAACCCACGCGCATTGGATATAAACTGCAAGCCCGAGGATATGGCTGACGGTACTGCACGCGCACTGCTAGACCCCGCTGCTACCGCAGCCCTTGCTATGGAAATGATTTATAGCAAAGGGGGCGGCCTGCCCGTAGACGTGAACTCGCTCCGCAAGGCCACGGCGACCAACGCCGCCCAAGTAGCCGACGGGGATATGGCCGGGGTGAAAAAGATGCTTGCCAGCCAACTGCACACCTTGGACGCGCTTTTCTCCCGGATGGTGCGCCATGCCGAGGGGTCCACGACGCTTGAGCAATACAAGGCTCATGCCGGGCTGGCGCTGCGTGCGGCACAGCAAACTGCCGCTACCGCCCGCGTGCTGGGTGAACTGGTCAATCCCAACACTCCCACTTTCATCAAGCAGCAATCGGTTGACGCCCGCACCCAGACGCTAATCCAAGGACAGGCCGCGCCCGCTCAGGAAAGCCATAATCCACACAACGAACTTTTGGGGGTAACGCATGAGCAAATCGAACGGATGGACACCGGAGCGCCGCGCAAGGCAAGCGGAACTGATCCGGCAATGGCGACCTTGGGAGAAGTCCACCGGCCCCAAGACCGAGCAGGGGAAGATCACCGCCGCCGCCAATCGGAAGGATGAGGGGGTACGCAAAGGGCGCGAAGAGTTGCGCCTGCTACGCTCTGCATTGCGCCAGTATGACAAGGCAATGGCCGCGCTGGACTTCGAGCAGTCGCAGCGTTTCATTGATAGCATCATGGACAGGTGGATCAAATAGGAATCCATGACAGGCGGTTCACTCCCCGCCTAACCCGTTTTTCCTTCTGAGGTTAGCCCCGCGTTAGCCCGGAAAAATAAAGGCACCTAGCAAGTTGCGCTAAGTGCCTGATTCTTTTGGCTCCCCGGGACAGGCTCGAACTGCCGACCTAGTGATTAACAGTCACCCGCTCTACCGACTGAGCTACCGGGGAAAAGTGCGCGTATCCTAGCCTTCTGTGCAACGTGCGTCAAGAACTGCCGCAGAACCAGAACTTCCCCTTGCCAAACTGGCACATTTGGGCTATCTACTTTTCATAGAGAAAAGAAGGGGGAAGAGGACGATGCGAAAGCAACGCGTTATGTCACCTGTGGGTTCAGTGAAGCGTGGGGGCGGACTTCTGCTGTTGCTGACCATGGCCCTCAGCGGCTGTGCCACCATGGCGCCGCCGCCGGCAGTCCGATCTTCCGATAACGCATCATCCGCTTACGACAATCGCTCGGAAACCACCATACTCGATGCCGTGCTCGTGCATACGATCGCAGAAATTGGCAAGCCTTATCAATGGGGTGGAGATAACCCTCGGACGGGATTCGATTGCAGCGGGTTCATTCAGTACGTGTTACGCCGCGCCGGCGTAAACATTCCCCGAACCTCTTTTGCCCAGGCGGCCGCCCTGCCTTCGGTAAACCCCAGGCGCATTCGTCCTGGTGATCTGGTATTTTTCAACACCATGGGCCAGCCCTACTCCCATGTCGGCATCTATATCGGCGGCGACCAGTTCGTCAGCGCTCTGAACCCCCGTCAGGGTGTGGCGGTACAAAGCATGCGAATTCCTTACTGGGCGGAGCGTCTGGATGGTGTGCGGCGTCCCATGCCCCCTGAACTGCTGGCGATGCGGGCCCCTTGACCCGGCCATTTCAATCGAATATTTCCGGAATCTTCGTTGGTGAAAATGTCATGCATAAAAATTGGGCCTTGTTTTCGAAGACGATATTGGCGACCTGCATGGCCGCAACCGCATCGGCCTGCGCGACCAACGTCGGCTCGGTGGTTCCACCCGCTGCACCGGCGGTCACAGCACCAGCCCCGCTGCCGCTGCCTGCGGCACCCATGCCCGAGCAACCCAGCGCCGCGCTCACCCAGAAGGCCGGCAGCACCTGTGTCAGCAATGTGGCATTCCAGAATTTCCCGCTCCGATATCAGCAACGCATGCAGGAAATCGCCTGCCACCTGCAGGAGCGGGATGGCCTGCCCGCCGGTTATGTGATTCCTGCCCTGCAAAACGCCCGTTTCAATGCCCGCGCAGTGGAAATGATGACGCCCCCACCCCCTTCCGCCGCTCCCGCGACACCCTATCCATGGTGGCGTTATCGGGATCGTTTTTTGCGGCAGAACCGTCTGGACCGGGGCGTACGGTTCTGGCGCGATCACGCCGCGTTACTGCAAGCCGTCAGTCAAAAATACGGGGTTCCCGGACCGATTCTGATGGGTATCCTGAATATCGAAACCGGTTTCGGGACTTTTTTGGGCAATTTTTCCGTGCTCAACAGCAATTTGAGCCTGGCATTGGCGTTACCGGGGCGGCGCCGGTTTTTTCTGCATCAAACCGCGGAAACCCTGAAGCTCGCGCAGCGGTTGGGCGTTCCTCCGGGGACACTCCAGGGTTCCCAGGCGG
>NZ_JABBDR010000136.1 GCF_018854495.1 Acidithiobacillus ferruginosus | reverse complement strand
GTGGTGCAGTCGTGGTCCACCTTTCTGACCGGCGGGCTGGTATTTCTGGTGCTCAGTGTCATGCTCTACTGGGGTGGGCTGGCCGTGTTGCGCCATCAGGTGGGGATCGGCGTGCTTGTGGCTTTTCTGCTCTATGCGCTGATGGCGGCGACTTCCCTGGCCTCCCTCGGCGAACTGTGGGGCAGTATGGCGCGATTGGCCGGCGCAACGGAGCGGCTGCTGGCCTTGCTGGACGAAACGCCGGAGATGGGTGCCATCTCCTCCGCACAGGATTCAGAGCCGACCCACGTAAACGGTGGATTGCCGGCGCAGCGAGCAATACGGGCCGCCGGCCTGCATCTGGATAACGTCTCGTTCAGTTACCCCTCACGCAGCGATTCTCATGCGATTGAGAATATCTCCATAGATATCGCCGCAGGCGAAACGGTGGCTTTTGTGGGGGCTTCCGGAGCAGGAAAGAGCACAGTATTTTCTTTGCTGCTGCGCCACTACCAGCCGGATCAGGGCCGCATTTTTCTGGATGAGGTCGATATCAACACCTTGCCGCTCCGCTCCCTGCGTCAACAACTGGCGGTGGTGCCCCAGCATCCCGTGATTTTTTCCATGAGCATTGCGGAAAACATCATGATGGCCCGTCCCGGCGCAAGCGAGGCTGAACTTCACGAGGCGGTGCATGCCGCACGGGTGGATGAATTTTCCGATCGCCTGGAGCGTCGGCTGCAGACCCATGTGGGAGAGAAGGGCGTTACGCTTTCGGGCGGGCAACGCCAGCGTGTCGCCATTGCCCGGGCCATACTGCGCAATCCGCGCGTACTGATCCTGGATGAGGCAACGAGCGCCCTGGACGCGGAAAACGAGCGCATCATTCAGGAAGCGCTGGGTAATCTCATCGCACAACGTACCACCCTCGTTGCCGCCCACCGGCTGGCGACGGTCATCCACGCATCGCGCATTGCGGTGCTGGATAAGGGCAGACTGATCGCGGTGGGGAGTCACCAGGAGCTTCTGGAGTCCTGTCCGGTTTATCGTCAGTTCGCGCAGTTGCAACGCTTGCATGACGAGGGCCATGGCGAAGGTGCCGAAGTATTAAAAATTCGCGCGTGAGCGGGAGTGGCGAACTATAGTTGGCATGCGGGGTCTCAAAACGGGTGGTGAAAAGGATTTTCATCCGCTAGCGAGTCATTGTATGCCCGTATATTTTCGGCAATTGAGGGTGGGAGGCCCTGTATGAGCACGGATTTCGAGCAAAATACTGCCTGGATCAGGCGGGCACAAACCGATATGAAGGCTTTTGTGGAAGGGCTGGCGTCGCGTCTTGAAGGCGATATGCCGGGGTTTGTCGAAGTGGAGCGCAAGAGGGACGGACTTTTTGCCAAAACCAGCCACATCGAAGCCATCACGATTCATACGGACAACAACGACTATTTCCTGAAGCAGAACGGCGTACACGTCAGCACGGTGCGCGCAAAAACGGTGCGTGGGGTCGTCCTTAAGCATGAGGACCTGCCGCTGTCCGTTTGGCTGGAAAGCCTGGTCGCCGATCTGGCGGATCTTTCCGGCGCAATGCGGGGTGCGAGTAATACCCTGCACGACTTTCTCATGGGGTAATCTCAAGGAGGGCTTATGTCCATTTGGGACAAAATCAAACAGGGTATCGAAGAGGTCGCTCTCGATGCCCGGCACGCCGCAGAAAATATCGGTCAGAATGCCAGCAAAGGCATCCGCTCACAAACCCCTGAAGAAATGCAGCGCTACTCCGAATGGGAGCAGGCGCTGCGCCAGCGCCGCCTCCCTTCCTTCGTTCAAAGCCGCATGTTCCAGACCAGCCAGGGGCGATTGCCCTGGATCAGTACGGCGAAGGCGTCCGAGCTGCTGCTGCAGCGCAGTCACGGCGTGCAGCCCATCGGCATGGTGACCGGCAACTGCTGGTACCATTTCGGTTATTCCTGGACTCAGGGGCACTATGACGGCTGGCACACGGCAGTGGAGCGCATGCGTCTGGAGGCCCTGGCGCTGGGTGCCAATGCTGTCGTCGATGTGCGGATGCAGGTACACCGCGGCGAACACGAAGACATGGACTATGGTGTTACCGGTACGGCCATCCGCATTCGCGGTTTGCCGCCGTCCGCGGAGCCCGTCGTAGCCACGGTTTCGGCACTGGAGTTCGTACGACTGCTGGAAGACGGAGTGGTGCCCGTGGGCATTGCCATAGGTGCCAATTTTGACTGGTACAGCCCGTGGATGGGGACCGTTGCTGCGCAGGCTGCCCAGTCCGCCCCCTTTGCCGCACGTTACTGGAATATGGAAATCACTGACCTGTCGGCATTCCAGGAAAATGTCCGCCGTCGTGCCCTCTACGATTTACGCGAAGACGGGCGGCGGATGGCGGCTGCGGTACTGGCCCACACCAGTTACACCCAGATGTTTCATGTGGCCGGAGATCAGGACAATCCGGAACGCTTTCTCTGCCGTCACATCAGTATTGGCACGGCCATCAGCTATCTGCCGAAAAACGCCCCCCAGCACGAGTTGATTCCCATGATTTCTCTTGTTGATCACCCATTGAAAAGTGCTGCCACTGCACGAAAGGATCTCATATGACCGATACCGCTGAACAACTGGCTCCTCATGCCGTCGAACGTCTGAAGGGTTTACGCTCGCAGGGCAGCCATGAGGGCATTTTTACCTCTGATCTCTCCGTCAATGAGTTCGTCATGGTCCGCAAGGCCAATTTTGAGCCATTGGGGCTGGTCGTGGGCTCGTGTATTTACCACATGGGTATCCAGTATGGAAACTGGAACCAGAACATGGAGATGGACGTTCTTTCTCAGGCGATGTATCAGGCGCGTGAGCTGGCCATGAGCCGCATGGAACAGGAGGCCATCCTGCTCCAGGCGGATGGTATCGTCGGTGTGCGCCTGGAAGTCAAACGCATGGAATGGGATCAGGAAATTCTCGAATTCATGGCGATTGGTACGGCTATCGCGCATCGCAGCGGCGCTTCCGGTTTCAAGGGGGTGGGGGGCAAACCCTTTACCAGCGATCTCAGCGGACAGGACTTCTGGATGCTGCTGCAGGCGGGTTACCGGCCGATGGAAATGGTGATGGGTTCCTGTGTGTACCATGTCGCCCACCAGGGGATGTTGAAATCCCTGGGCAATGTCGGACGCAATACGGAAATGGAGCAATTTACCCAGGCCATGTATGACGCCCGTGAATTGGCGATGGAACGGATGCAGCATGAGGCCCAGGAGGCGCAGGCGGACGGCATTACCGGCGTACAACTGCATGAAGGCAGTCATAACTGGAAGCCGCATATCATCGAGTTTTTTGCGGTGGGCACGGCGGTGAAGGCCATGGAAAACGCCGATGCGCTGGTTGATGCCCTGAGTCCGCAACTGGTGATTCCGGTGAATGATTGATGCAACGAACGGCACGATGCCGTCCCAAGGAGTGATCTGATGTCGATATTCAAACATGCCGCAGAAATACTGGAAAGCAAGGTAAACCATTTTCTCGATAATGCGGAGGACCCGGCAGAAACCCTGGATTTGTCCTACGAGAAAATGATTGCCAATTTGCAGGATACCAAAAGGCATCTTGCCGATGTGGTGACGGAACGGGTTTCTCTGGAAAACCAGATGGCACAGGCCCGGAAGGCGGCGGATAAAGCCGACGCCGACGCCCGAATGGCACTGGGCGCCAACCGCGAAGACCTGGCGCGTGCCGAGCTGGCCCAGAAGCAGTCCGAGTTGCAGAAGATCGCCTCCCTCCAGGAAGCCCACGATACCGTCGCGGCCCAGGCGCAGAAGCTGACGGACTACGAGAGCAAGCTGCGGGACCGCATAGAGCAGTTCAGAACCCAAAAGGAAGTGATCAAGAGCCAGATGACCGCGGCGCAGGCAGAAGTCAAGGTCAGCGAGTCGCTCACGGGCATTGGCAAAGGCATGGACGACGCCGGCGACGCCATGCGCCGCGCCCAGGATCGCACCCGGCAAATGGAGGCCAAGGCAGTGGCCATGGATGGCCTGATGGCGTCCGGTGCGTTGAGTGACCCCTTGGACAGCCGCAGCCAGACCGAAAAAGAGCTGGATGAGGTGCGCGCTACGAGTGGTGTGGATGACGACCTCGCCCGGCTCAAAGCGGAAATGGCGAAGGATAAAGGCACACCGGGAAGCGGCGCTGGCGGCGCTTGAAATGGGTTGGGGGGATGTGGCGAAGGATTGACCAAACTCTCTTCTGTGAGTATATTACGCCCTCCACGCGCTCGTAGCTCAGCTGGATAGAGCAACTGGCTACGAACCAGTAGGTCGGCGGTTCGACTCCGTCCGAGCGCACCATGTAAAACAGGCACTTAGCGCACATTGCTAGGTGCCTTCATTTTTTTCTGGGTTAACCCAGGGCTAACCTCGTGAGGAAAAAAGGGTAGCCGGCCTGTTCCGGCCAGAAGTGATCTAGGTGTCACGATGATGCCTCTTTCTCATGTTCCAGCGTATTGGCCAAGTCCACCGTGGAGCCGATGCGCACTCGCTTGCCATGATGCTGTCAGTGGCGCCTTGTCCAACGACACATGAGTCTGAACGGGGTAGCGTGTTTCCACGCTGAGATGAGTCTGAAAGCGGACTGGAGTCTGGGATCATCCGGAGATGATCGTGACTCTACATACCGACAAGCTCAGCACCCTGGAGCAACAGCGTGCCTTCGCCGACGGCACCCAGGCCAGATCCTTCCAGGCGTCCAGCCGCCAGGAAGCCTATGACTGTATCGCCGACACCCTGCGCCGTTTCCACTACGAGCGGGCCTGGAGATTTTTTTGGGTTTCCACGCCGCCGTGCCGCTCATACCATCCTGAACGATGGGACGAAAACACTCGAGTGCCTGGTCATCGGTCAGCGACTGGATCAAGATGTCGCGGATTACCCGAATCAGCATAAACGCCTGTACCGTAATAACGGGGAATGGAATCTGGTGGATATGGCAGATATCCGTGTGTTGCGCGAACCCACGCAGAAATAACAGGAAATTTATGAAGCTCGCAAAATTCGATACCCAGCCGTCGCCGCACTTCCTGATGGAAAGCGCCACCGTAGATTATGCGCATGCCGATATCCGCAAGTTGGCGTCCGCTCTGTCCTCTGACGATATATATCGCAATATCGGAGCCATCCCATTGACGCCTGTCCACCCGCTACTGATTTGTGCGTAAGCGAGTCTACGGCGCCGCACATTGAATAGCGCGGAGACCGACCATGTACTGCCCTGACCCGTTTGCAGAAACCCGCCCCGAAATCCTGCGGGCACTGATTCAGCGTTATCCCCTCGCAACACTGGTCAGCATCGGTGCCAATGGTCTGGAGGCGAATCATATTCCCTTGTACCTCGCACCCGGCGGAGGACCGCAACCGGTGCTGCAGGGACATGTGGCGCGCGCCAACCCGCTGTGGCGGGAGCCACCTCCGGACGGCGAGGTGCTAGTCATCTTTCAGGGGCCGCAACACTACATCAGCCCCTCGTGGTATGCGACCAAGGCGGAAACCGGCAAGGTAGTGCCCACCTGGAACTATGCCGTCGTTCATGCCTACGGTCCGTTGCACGTCAAGGACGATCCCGCTTGGGTACGGCAACAGATGGTCGCCCTGACCGCGCAGCAGGAGAATGGCTTTACCCTGCCCTGGCAGGTGGATGATGCGCCTCGGGATTTTACGGAGCGTCTCATCCAGCAGGTAGTGGGCATAGAAATCCCCATCTCCCGCTGGATGGGTAAGTGGAAGGTCAGCCAGAACCAGCCGGTTGGTAACCGGGATACTGTCGTCGCGCACCTGGGGCAGCAAAAACAGCCTGACTCCGGGGTCATGGCTGAATATGTTCTGGCCAGCCTGAAAGACGGCAAAAAGGACCATCCCGGATGACGATTACCGTGGTTTTCCTGATGTTTCCGAACATTCAGCTGGAGGATCGCTTCAGGTAGCGTGATCGGCGGTTGGCCATCGGGCGCTTGTCGTGTTAGATTCTGGACTCATCTTCAGGGCGGGGCGAAACTCCCCACCGGCGGTAAGCCTGTTTGTTGTCAGGCAAGCCCGCGAGCGCTCGCGTTTACGCGAGGTCAGCAGATCTGGTGTAATTCCAGGGCCGACGGTCACAGTCCGGATGGAAGAAGATGTTGATGCACGGCACGCTT
The DNA here is from genome assembly GCF_018854495.1 of Acidithiobacillus ferruginosus. Classification (GTDB taxonomy): domain Bacteria; phylum Pseudomonadota; class Gammaproteobacteria; order Acidithiobacillales; family Acidithiobacillaceae; genus Acidithiobacillus; species Acidithiobacillus ferruginosus. The sequence goes on along the minus strand of NZ_JABBDR010000136.1, from coordinate 664 downwards.
GTTGCGTTTTCACGCGACATAGCGCCGTGTGTCCGCGTTTGCCCTGAAATGTTTTTCGCTTTTTCTACCCGCGAGGAGCGTTTCATGTCTGTTCAAACTACCATGTTGTTGAAGAGTAATGTTGCTGTAACCCGCCGGAAATGGCATCGGGCACTCGAGGCCATGCGTGCCGGCCGCCCGGTTATTCTCCTGGATGATTCCGATCGGGAAAACGAAGGTGACCTTATTGTCGCTGCCGAACGTCTGACCGTGGCGACCATGGCGATGTTGATCCGTGAGTGCAGTGGAATCGTGTGCTTGTGCCTTACCCCGGAGCATGTGGCCCGCTTGGAGTTGCCGCCCATGGTGCAACAGAACGAAAGCCACTTTGGTACCGCCTTCACCGTTTCCATAGAAGCTCGGGAAGGGGTGACCACCGGGGTATCGGCAGCGGATCGTGTGACCACTATTCGGGCGGCCATCGCGTCCGGCGCCCGTCCCCGGGATATCGCCCGTCCCGGCCATATCTTTCCGTTGTGTGCGCATCCGGAGGGGGTATTAGGCAGGCGCGGGCATACGGAAGGTTCCGTTGATCTGGCGCGACTGGCGGGCCTGGAGCCAGCGGCGGTGCTCTGCGAGTTGATGAATCCTGACGGCAGCATGGCCAAAGGGGACGATATCACCC
>NZ_JABBDR010000135.1 GCF_018854495.1 Acidithiobacillus ferruginosus | reverse complement strand
CTATAGAGGTTACCGGGAATGCGGTAGCTCGCCCCGCCATTCGCGCCGGTGCGCTGTGCCCGTCCACGGCTGATTCCGGCACCGGCACCGACACTGGGCAGCAGTCCGCCCTGCGCTACGGCAATCAGGGACTGCTCGCGCGCCAGGGCCATTCGCGCCGCCCGCAGATCCGGGTTGGCCTGCATGGCCTGCCGGATGTAGCCGTTCAGGGCGGACGAATGAAAGAGCGACCACCAAGCCTGGGATTCCTGCTGCGTCCACCGAATCCGCTGCGGCCCGCCCTGCAAGTCCAGGGGATGCGCGTTATAGGCTGCCGGCGCCGACACATTGGGCGCACCCGGCTGCGGCCCCACCGCGCAGCCGGCCGCAGCGACCATCCCGAGCAAGACGCCCAGCCGGGCCATGCCCGGGGCGGATCGCCCCGCCTTCTGCCGCCTGTGGCCATGCGGATACCTGGCGTTTTTCATGCAAAACCCTCGTTCACTCGATCAACCGCAAGATGGATACGCTCCAGAAGCGCAAACAGAGACGGCGATACCGTCATCGCAACCGATCAAATGGTAACGGGGATGCCTGTAACAATCTCTGCCATAGAGGGACTGAAACGTAACAGAGTGTCACTTTGTGGCGCACCGAAAGGTCTTGTTACAATTCATGTTGGTCCGTCCGGGAACAACAGGTTAGAGTGTGCTCATGGATACACGGAAACAGATTCTGGTAGTGGACGACGATCTGCGCCTGCGCGGTCTGGTGGAATCGCACCTGCAGGGCTTTGGCTTTGGGGTGCGAGGCATGAGCGATGGTCGGCAGATCGAAAGTCTGCTTGCCGAAGCGCCCGTGGACCTGATCGTCCTCGATCTGGGCCTGCCCCATGAAGACGGCCTGCAAATCTGCCGGCGCCTGCGCCAGCACCATGATGTCCCCATCCTCATGCTCACCGCGCGGGGTGATGAAGTGGACCGTATTCTGGGACTGGAGATGGGCGCCGACGACTACCTCGCCAAGCCCTTTCATCCCCGCGAACTGGTGGCCCGCATCCAGGCGATTCTGCGCCGGGTCCGCGGGGCCAACCGACCATCCGGCATGGCGACCGCCCCCTTTCAGTGTGGTCCTTTTAGCGTGGATATGAGCCGGCAGGAGATTCTGCGTGACGGAAAAGCTCTGTCCCTCACCAGTGCCGAATTCCAGACCCTAGCAACCCTCATTCAACACGAAGGCCAGCCCCTGACCCGCGAAAAACTCATGTGGCTGACCCGTGGCCGCCAGCTCGAAAACGATGACCGCAGCATCGATATGCAGATCTCCCGCCTGCGCCGCCTGCTCGACGGCAGCCCCGGCCAACCCCGGCACATCCGCACGGTTTGGGGTCATGGTTACCTGTTCGTCGCGGAACCCTGAGTATGCGGAGTTTCTGGCCGCGCAGCACTCTGGGTCGGACGCTGCTCCTGCTCGCGGTTTTGCTGCTGGGGACCCAGGGCGCCGTCTATGTCCTGTTTCATCAGTACGTGCTGAATCCCGCAGCCGAACGCTTTGCGGAGTTTCTCTGGCAGACTGACCACGCCCTGATTGCGGCCGGCGCCGATCACACCGCCATCGGTACCCTGCAGTGGCGATCACCTCAGGTTTTGCCCGGCACCCCCGCCAACAACTATTTTTTGCGCCAAAGCGCCCGTTATCTGGCGCGGATGGCCCCCGGCGCGGCACTCCGGGTCGGCCCTGCCGATGCCCATACCACCTGGATGTGGATTCGCGGGGACTATCACCAGCCCTGGCTGGGTTTGCGCGTTTCCCCCATGAATTTCGGCGGCCGGGGCTTCATGTTCATACGCCTCGGGATCATCGCCCTTTGCACCCTGCTCGGCGCCTGGATCATCGTTCGCCAGATCAATCGCCCCTTGGCCCGGCTGGCGGCGGAAGCGCCGCGCATCGGCCGAGGCGACATGCCGGAGTCTCTCACACCCATTGGTGGCCCCCTGGAAGTACGCCACCTGGAACAGGCCATCACCAGCATGGCCAAGGATTTGCACCGCCTGCACGAAGAACGCACCCTGCTGCTCACCGGCATTTCCCACGAACTGCGGACGCCCCTGTCGCGTCTGCTGCTGACGCTGCATCTTCAGGACCCCGATCTGCTGGCCGGGAAAGCGGCCATGCTGGTGGACGTCAGTGAAATGGACGAAACCATCGACAAGTTTCTGACCCTGGTACGCAGCGGAGACGAGGAAAAAGTCATCCAGGTAGAGGTGGCCGACTGGGTGATGGAAATGGCCGAAACAGGTCGCGAACGCTACGGCCTGGAGGTACAGGTAGAACATACCGTCGAGGCGGCCGTCTTGCCGCCCCTGCGCTGCCGTCCTTTGGCGCTGGAAAGAGTGTTCCGCATCCTGTTCGACAACACCAGACGGTATGGTGGCGGGCGTCTGGACATCCAGATCATCCGCCACCCGGACAGCACCGAAATCTGTCTGCGCGACCACGGCCCCGGCGTGCCTGAACGGGATATAGAAGCGATGAACAGCGGCACGCTGCCCCGTCAGTCCGGGCACGGTTCCGGCATCGGCCTGCGCATCTGCCAGCGTATCATGGCCCTGCACGGCGGCACGCTGCGTTTCGCCAACGCCCGAACCGGCGGGCTCATCGCGAAGCTTGCATTTCCCGACCATGGAACGGTCGCGCCGAGGCTGGCCACAACCTCCTTTTAGGGGTATTTTTCGGACGGCCCGATGCTTGACAAGGCATCAATAAACGGGAATCATTCTCGTCTACCACCAAAAATACGGATCATTCCATGTCTGCTGCGCCCGCTGCCCGCAATATCCAATCCCCAGCCCATCGCTCGCGCTGGGGTATCTTCCTGGCGGTACTGGGCCCCGGTCTGGTGGTCATGCTCGCCGATACGGATGTCGGCAGCATCATCACCGCCGCCCAGAGTGGCGCACAATGGGGCTTCAAGCTGCTGCTCCTGCAATTCGTCCTCATGCCTATTCTCTACATTGTGCAGGAGCTGACAGTCCGTCTCGGCATTTTTACGGGTAAAGGCCACGGCGAACTGATTAGCGAAACCTTCGGGAAAGGCTGGGCCTATCTCTCCGTCGCCGGTCTCAGTGTTGCCACCACCGGCGCATTGCTGACGGAATTTTCAGGAGTCGCGGGCGTCAGCCATCTCTATGGCTTGCCGCGCTGGGTCGGGGTTACCCTGGCCGCAGCCACCCTGCTGACTATCGTCTGGACCGGTTCGTATCGACGCGTCGAACGCATCGCCCTGATCATGGGCCTCTTTGAGCTGGTTTTTTTTGGTATCGCCTGGGCCAGCCATCCCAGCATCCATGAAATCCTGGATGGCCTGCTGCACGCCCCCATCACCAACGACCACTACATGATGCTGGTCGCCGCCAATATCGGTGCCGTCATCATGCCGTGGATGGTGTTCTACCAGCAGTCGGCAGTGGCTGATAAGGGTCTGCACCCCGAACATTACCGCCATGCCCGTTGGGATACCGCATTCGGCGCGATCATTACCCAGGCGATCATGGCGGCGGTGCTGATCGCCACAGCCGCCACCATTGGCCGCCTCAACCCCAACGCACCCCTCGATACGGTGCATCAGCTCTCGGAGGCCATCATTCCCTATCTCGGCAACACCTGGGGACGGATTGTGTTTTCCCTGGGCATCCTTGGGGCAGGCATGGTGGCGGCCATCGTCGCCTCCCTCGCCGGGGCCTGGGGTTGGGGGGAAGTCACCGGCTTTCGCCACTCGCTGGAGCATCACCCCAAAGATGCGCCCTGGTTTTACGGGATCTACACCACCATTATCGTGGCTGGCGCTGCGGCAGTGATCACCATCCCCGATCTCGTCAGCCTCGACATCGGTGTCGAAGTGATGAATGCGCTGCTCCTGCCCCTGGTGCTGGGCTTTCTGGTCGCCCTGTCTGTCAAGGCCCTGCCCGCCGAACACCGCTTGCGCGGCCCCTATCTCTGGCTGGTGCTGTTCGTGACGATTCTTGCGGGGGGGTTGGGAGTTTACGGAGGATTGAACAGCATTCCGGGTTGGTAGCAGATCGCACATCGTGACATGATGGCTGCGAGGAAGCGTCATCTCTACCTGGCGGGCCGGCAGGTTCGGGGTTGTTTGGAATCGGGCGGAGGTTGGAGAAATATGGGTGCGATCAGCGTCACGCACAGGGGCAACGCACCAAAAGGCATTCAGCCATGAACGGCCTGCTCCGTATCGCCCTGAAACTGCTGCTCAACGACAAAGGCAAATTTGCCACCCTGGTCATCGGCATCACCTTCTCCGTCTTTCTGATGATGCAGATGACCTCCATGTTCTCCGGCATCCTCTATCAATCCGCGTCCAACATCGTGAATGTCGGCGCCAGGATGTGGGTGATGGACCCCGCCGTCCAAACCCCGCAAAACAGTATCCCCATGCCCAACTACGTGCTGGACGCGGTGCGCAGCATACCCGGCGTCAAGTTTGCGGTGCCCTTTTATGTAGGCGCTGGCCTCGTCAAACTCAACGACGGCACCTATCAGTCCGCCACCATCATCGGTCTGGACGACGCCAGCCTCTTCGGCCGACCGACGATCATCTCCGGCAATATTCTGGATATTTACAAGAACAACGCCTTCATCATGGTCAAGGACGCCAACTACGCCAAACTGGGCAGCCCAAAAATAGGCACCAGCTTTGAGATCAATGATCATCGCGCAGTTGTCGTGGCCCTGGCCCACACCCCGGTGTCCGGCCTGTTCGGTTTGCCGACCCTGTATACCACCTACAACCGCGCCACCCAGGACCTGCCCTCCACCCGCTACCTGATTTCCTACCTCCTGGTGCAGCCGAAGAGCACTCGGGATATCGCCGCCATCGAGCAGCAGGTAAAGCAACTGGGCTATCTGGCCTTGACCGATCAGCAATTCATCGCTCGCAACGACCGGTTCTATGAATTTCAGACCGGGATGGGCACCAACATCCTGATCATGACCCTGATCAGTTTTCTCGTCGGACTATCCATCGCCGGAGAGACCTTTTACATGTTCGTTCTGGACAATCTGGAGCACTTCGGTGCGCTCAAGGCCATCGGCGCCAAAAGCGGCGAACTGATCCAGATGATCGTCTTTCAGTCGCTGGTCGTCGGTTTTCTGGGTTTCGGCTTTGGCGTGCTGCTGTCTTCCACCATGATCGCCATTGGGAAAATGAAGATCGCCAACTACGCCGCCATGGTCACTTACGAAAACCTGTTTCTGGCCCTGATCATGGTCCTGATCATTTCCGCTTTTTCGAGCTATATCGGCATTCGCAAGGTCATCCGCATCGACCCCTTTGACGTCTTCCGGGGTTAGCATGATCCTGACCGCGCGGGATATCACCAAATCCTTTGGCGAAGCGCCAAACCAGGCCTACGCGCTGCGCGATGTCAGCTTCGCGGTGGACTTCGGCGAGATGCTCTATATCGTCGGCCCCTCCGGCTCCGGCAAGACCACGCTGTTGAGCATCATCTCCGGCATCCTGCGCCCCGATGACGGCGATGTGGTGGTGAAGGATACGGATATCTGGAAGCTGGGCAGTGACGCACTGGCCGGCTTTCGCCTGCAGACCATCGGTTTCGTTTTTCAGGATTATCATCTCTTTCCTCGCCTGACCACCCTGGAAAATGTGGCCATTCCGCTGATTCTCCGGCGCGAGCCCTGGGACAAGAGTCTGGCGGCGGCGCGCAAAACGTTGCAGATCGTCGGTCTGGCGGAAAAAGAAAGCCTGCCGCCCTACAAACTGAGCGGGGGCGAGCAGCAACGGGTCGCCATCGCCCGCGCCATCGTTGCCCAACCGGACCTGCTGATTTTCGATGAGCCTACCGCTTCCCTGGATGGGGACACCGGCAGGAAAATCGTTGCCTTCGTCAAGGAGCATATTTTGAATACGCAGCGTGCGATCATCATCGTGACTCACGACAGCAGAATCTATGAATACGCGACGCGGATCATCCGCATGGAAGATGGCCGGATCGTCCCCGGGGCAGGAGCGGACCATGAGAAATAAGATACTATTCGGGCTCGCCATCGTCGGCATCCTCATCGGCCTGGTCAGCGCCTACATATACAGCCGGCAAACGCCGCCGCAACCCCCGCTGGCCACCAACTACAACCCCTACGTCAACGGAATATTCGCCAACGGCATCATCGAGAGTTACGCGGCCGATGGCGAAAACATCAACATCTACCCCCAGGTATCCGGTAGGGTGACCGGCATCTTCGTCCAGGAGGGGCAGACGGTGGCGAAGGGGACGCCGCTCTTCGCCATCGATGACTCCGTGCAAAAGGAACTGGTGGCCCAGAACAAGGCCCAGGCCCAGGCCGCCCTGGCCCTGTTACAGGAGCTGAAAGCGGAACCCCGCAAAGAGACCCTGACCATTGCCGAAAAACAGGTCGAATATGCCCGAGCCAGCCTGAAATACCAGCAGGCACAACTGGAAATCACCCAAAGGGAAAGGGCCATCGATCCCCAGGCAGTGAGCAAACTAGCCCTGGAGAACGTGCAAAACTCGGTCCTGATTGCCCGGAACAATCTTAAGGTGGCACAGGCGCAGTATGCGCTGACCAGGGCCGGCGCCTGGCGTTACGATATCCGGAATCAACAAGCCATATATGACGCGGCACAAAAAACCTATGCGTCCAGCAACGCCCTGCTGCGGGAATATGTCGTGCGGGCGCCGGTCACCGGCGATGTCCTGCGCATCGGCGCCGCCGTCGGCAGCTACGCGTCCCCCCAGGGGGTCTACGGCACCTATACGCAGGGGATGAATCCGGTCGTGGTGATGGGCAGAAAGACCGGCTATCTGCAGGTCCGCGCCTATCTGGATGAAATACTGGTGCCACGGCTTCCAGCTCCCGCAGACATTACCGCGAAAATGTTCATTCGCGGACTCAGCAACGTCAGCGTGCCGCTGCAGTTTGTGCGGATACAGCCCTACGTGACGCCGAAGATCGAACTGTCCGATCAAAGAACCGAAAAAGTGGACGTACGGGTGCTGCCGATTCTCTTCAAGTTCAAGATTCCGGCACACATGAACCTGTTTCCCGGCGAACTGGTGGATGTGTATATAGGCAAGAAATAGCGGTGGTCACACGCCAAATTTTTGTTGCAGGACCGTGCTGACCGCTTCGCACATGGATCCCTTTTCAGAAGCACACAGATCGCGAATGACGTGAAACGGTATCCCCGCGTCCCATAGGGAAAACCCACAGGCCATGATGCAGGCGCCCGTCCGGCTACCGACCAGCCCCCATTCGGTGATTCCCGTAAACTCACGCAAGACGGTTATCGCCGCGTGATTCAATCCATAACCCGGCTTATCGATCACCACCGCATGCCCCACGTCGATCACCGCACCGCCATCGTTGCCGTCGTTCATGCGGGTCCGGAACAGGCTGTCGGGCGGATTGCAGAAACGGGTGGCCACCACAACCGCATAATCCTGCGTCGCATCCCTGATACGGTCCACCAGGTCCGGCTTGGGGGAAAATCCAAACTGAAGATCAATGACCAACAATCCGCTGCTTTGCGGCATAACGCGCTCCTTATCCGTCTGGGTATTACAGCACCAGTCGTTCCCATGATGTGCCCCACACTCTATATAATACCAACTTAACCCATCTGGAATATTAATAGGAAGAGCGCCGGCTCCGGTGGACTAACGTGCGCGGCCTGTTTTGCGATCCCCTCAACGTGAGCGGCGCACCGGCCTGGTGGCTATGGGGTCTGATTCATGTAGCTCTTCTGGTGGGTTTGCGCAACTCCCGATGAAAAATCGCATGGGTCAGGCGCAGTGCAGCACGTTCGGTGTCCATTGCGGACCACGGCGGAAGCATTCTCTTTCCCATCTACTATACTCCAAGCAGGAGTAGTGTCCGGCCATACACTGGAGGTGCCTTATGATCCCCGATATCCGCCGTATCTTGTTGGTCGCCGCTGTGTCGCTATGCCCGATGATGGTTTCGCTCGGAGCTGCGGCCAGTCCTCCCTTGCAGCTCGCCATGAACGGCAACGCCGTTGGAAAAATGCCCCAAGCCAAGGGCACCACGCCTTCCGGCCTGAAGCATATCCAGATCCTCGCCCCCGCCAATGGCGCCGAGATCGGAGCCGGTGTCCCCGTGGTCCTGTCCTACGATGTCACCCTGGCCCCTAACGGCAATCACATCCACTTCTATGTCGACAACCACATGGCCGGATTAAGCCATGAACTGAAAGGGACCTTTTCCTTGGGCACATTGGCGCCCGGTACCCATGACATCTGCATCAAGGAGGCCACGGTGGCGCACGTCCTCATCGGGGTCAACCGGTGCATTTTGGTTACGGTCAAGTAGCCATGTCGGGCTTCTTCTTCAGCACCCAACTTCTGCTCTATGCCTGCATTCAGGCGCTGCACAATCTGGGGGCGGTGGCCATCGTCGGCGGCGGCGCTGCGGCGCTGCTGCTGGCGCGCCGTTCTCCCGGCTTGCAGAGAACGCTGGTGTGGGTAATCACCTTGGGATGGGTTAACCAGGGGGTAACCGGCGCCCTTTTCGGGATTACCAGCTATGTCTATGATGGCCGTTTGCCCGACATCCACGGGATCGCCCTGACGGCACTGTTCCTCAAGATGGCGTGTGCCGTTGCGGGTATCATCCTCGGAATGACCTACCTGGGCTTTGAAAGTGGATGGTCGGGCGCGGGGCAGCGCCGGGTTCTGGGTGTCGATTTTGGCCTGGGGGTCACGGCACTCACCGCCGCGGCATTCCTGCGTTGGTTTTCCTGAGGTCACAGGCGCGTCGTGTCTTGCTGCGCGGACTGCTTGATAATATCCTTAATACCTGTGCGCGCAAGCGCAATCCCCTACCTGTACCTACCTGATGAAGGAGTCGACGAATGAGCGAACAGACGCTGCCCTGGGACGAAGACGCACTGCAACGCATGGAGAAGATGCCTTCTTTCGTGCGCAACATGGCCAAGGCCAAAATCGAGAAGGCAGCCAGGGAAGCGGGCGAATCGAAAGTCACCGCCGCGTTTCTCGATGCCAACAAAGGGAAATTGATGGGTTAGCGTCAGGGCGTCGGGTGTGGCGCACGCGATCGGCGCAGGAGCGTACCGGCTGGGCGACATTCGCCGGACCGTGGAATCAAGTGACACACATCCACGCTTCGTTCGCCCCTTGCGGAGCGCGGGACCCATTACTCACCTGCACCCCATGTCTGGTAAGACGGTAAGTCAGATAAGACTGGATTTTGGGGTTGGATAACACATCTGGGTTAAGCACGGCATACACGTCCCCGACACATCGTGCAGAGAGAGTAATCAGCCCGGGGTGCCCCTCCGCCTTCAGTCGAGCGCCCATAGGCTGCGTAAAATGATAGCTCTCCGGATCAACCAGCGCCGGGTAATCGGCGACACGTGGGCGCAGGTCCACCAACGCGGCGTCACAACGGACCCCATATAACAAACGATCCACGGTAATGCTTTCCCGGTTTCCAGAAATTACCATCTGCTCAAATCCGGCATCGCGTAACAGCCGTGCCTTCCAGTGATGCACCGTCTCATAAACGGACGTTTCCACGGTGTCCGCGCCATACCAAACGCCAAAGGAACCATCACTGTATCGGCTTGCCGTCCAGTTTTTAAATGGGAACCAGATGGCTGCGAACCATCCAGATTCCTCGAATGGCCGATCAATGGCAGGCGTCTGGGAAGCATAGTGGTGCGGCTTGGCGGCTGCTTCGTACCGCTGCGCCACGAGCCAGTCTTCCGGGTTGTCCGAAAGATCGTTAAACAGATCCTCCGACACCCGCAAACTGATGATGTTGCGAATCAGCGTCTGGTGCGTGTCAGCCAGCGTCAGACCGTCAAAGAATGACTCCACCAAATCATTCGCCCCGGGCATGATCCAGATAGGCCCGCACCATCAACAATCCGGTGAATCCCCACTCGCGGACCACTTCCACGGGGGTTCGATGATCGAACGCGCGGTTACGCGTAGTCATCCATTGATAAGCCAGGTCCCTATCATGCGGAAAAAGCAATCGCAGATTTTTATGTATGGCGAGTAAATGGCCAGCACGCTCCAGCAGATCCCTGTTTGCGCCCAGGGGTTCGCCTTTGCGGTACCGACTGAGGGCGGCACGATTGTCGGCAGCCAAACCCAGCAAGGCAAGCTGATCTTCATTCACCACCATCCAGAGGTCGAAAACCTTCATCAGCATTTTTGCCAGGACGGACCGGTCATGGACTTTGCTTTCTTTGTCTGTCGTGACCGCTGCTTGAGTCATGGTGCGCCTCCTATGCCATGAAACAATTATAACAATTTATGTTGCTTTTGCAACCAGCTTTTGGAGAACGGCATCTTGTAGAGGGCGGGACACAGAGGACCGCGGAGCTCCGGCCTGTCGCGTTGTTCTACGGTCGCAAAGAAGGCATCATAGTAGGCATTCGCCGCTTACCAAATCAGCACCATGGGACAATTTGATACAAAAGGTCGCGCGGGCAACAGCTCCTATTGCTCTTCAGGCTTGAAACCACCAGTTGCCAAAACCGGCGCGGCTGTGGCCAGGGTGCTTGCGCAGAAAAATCGCAAACACTTAGAACCTGTCATAGCGATGATCGTTGGCATACTTGCCCTTGCCGTGCTCAACATAGTGATTTATGGCATCGATAACCTAGATTTTTTCATCTATGGCACCATTGGACTTGGGCTCACCTTTGAGTACGGTTGGATTGGCGTGATACTCCGTGCTGCGGTCGCAAGTGATCATGATTACGAGGATGCACACGAGTAAAGCGGCACCTTCGTGGACGTCCTCCCTGCCCTCTGCCTACGGCTGCCGCTCTTAAGAGCAGGAAGGACGAGGCTTCCACACTACTGTCAATCAGCGTCAGCCATTGACCATGCCTCAGCACCAAACATTCGCCACCTATGGAGTGTTATAACGCTTCGTAACTCTATGGACTAAAACTGAAGTTTAGACATTCAGCCCGGCTCCGCCGGGTATTTATTTTCAAGAACGCTGGACGGTCGCCAGCGGCAAGAACAGGGAAAGCGGCGAGTCTGGCAAGACAATGAAGCCGTGATGCCGATAGAACGCCGCTGCCGCCTCGTCCTTGGCGTCCACCATCAGGGCGAAGGCGGCAATCTCCGAACGGGAAGCACGGTCGAGCGCATCCGCCAGAAGCGCACCGCCAAGACCTTGCCCCTTGAATGCCTGATCGACAGCCAGGCGGCCCATGCGAACAACGGGCACGGTTGGATAGCGCGGCAGTTTCTTGCCGGTGCTGGCAGGTAGATCGGTTAGCAGCAGGCTTGCTGATGCCAAAGTGTAGTAGCCAGCGATGCGCTGCCCGTCTGCCAAAGCCACGAAACAGGCGGCCACGCGGCGGCGAATGTCCTGGGTGACCTGCTCTCGCAGGTAGCGATTCAGCGGCTCCGAATCGCTACGGAAGGCAGCGCGGTCCTGTGCGGAATCAAGCGGCACAAGTTGGAATGGTGCGCGGATCATTCCGTGCGCAAGAGCTTGCTGCGACGGGTAAAGGCGCGTTCCAAAGCGGGGGCTGGTTTCGGTGGCGACAGCAGCGCTTGCGCGAAACACTCCTGATCGGCCAGCGACAGACGGATCACTTCGGCTTGTTCGATGGCGCGTTGCGCGGCGTCCTGCACGGCAGCTACCACGAAATCGGTCATGGTGCGCCCCTGAAGTTCAGCAGCACGCTTGAGCATCGCATGCAGATCCGTACTGATTCTGGCTTCGAGACGGGCGGTAGAGACGGTGACTGGCATGGTTATCCTCCTCCTGAGACAATAATACGGCAAATCGCCGTACAATTCAAAATGCCGATCCGCCAGAAAATGGTTGCAACTCTCGAAAACCATGCTCAAAAGACTGCTACGGTTTACAGCCATGGTGACGAGTTTTGAGAACATGATGATCAGTCCGCTGGACGGCTGCAACCGCTGCATACCGTCCATTCACCCAGCGATATGGGCACGATTTTTTGTAGCTGTGACCGTCGCGTCAGAAAAAATCATCCTCTATGCAATGTTGCAAGGCCATTTCGCGTCGAGCCGTCTTTAGTGCCTGCATTTTACCTTGAAATGAGAGCCGCATAGTCCATCATTTGCTCTGCATTATGGCAAGAGCACCGGTGAAGAATAAGCCGATGCGGGTGCCGCGGGTGGCAGAAGCACTGTCGGTGGCAGATTGGCAGGGGGGCGGATAGGACGCAGGTGGAAGGGTGGAGGTCGGTGGCGACGACGAGGGCGTTCAAAGTGGTAAGGTCCTGGGCCTATATAGGCTGGAATGTATACATGCCGCCGGGATTCCGGTTGTGGCTGCAGACTTCGTTGATAATTATTGATGGCGGTGAGTAAGTTTAGCCTCTCCATAGCAGTCAGCGCTTTATTCCCTTCCGTGGAAGGCTTGGGTGACGGTGCAGGTTGCCGCTTTTGCGAGGGCGCAGGGACCGGAGGAAGGGCGGGAGGTAACTCCTGAAGTTTTCGGGCATCGGGAGGAGGCTGGTCTCCGTAACTGATGACGCCGCTCGGAGATACCCATCGGTAGATAGGATCAGCCTGCGCTATCGGCGAACTCATCCAGTCGGACAGAACGAGACCTGCCGAAGCGACCAGAAGAGCCATAAGCCAGGAGCGCGAGATAGGACGCAGAACGCAGTAGAACATGATCGCGGAACCAGATGCAAAAGACCCTTTTTTAAATATAGCATGCTCATATCCTGCCAGCAGCGCTGCTGGGTGCACAAGACCGCCAACATCCTCCTGTCTGGTATTTCCGTCTCTAGTATGAAGTAATGGGGTAAACCTCCTTTCCCTCACCCTGCGCAACAGGAAAGCTGCTTCACGTCCTTGTTGAAGGTCTGCGCCGCGAGCTTCAACCCCTCAACCATCGTCAGGTACGGGAACAACTGGTCAGCCAGTTCCTGGACGGTCATGCTGTTGCGGATCGCCAGGGCCGCCGCCTGGATGACTTCGCCGCCCTCCGGGGCCACGACCTGCGCACCCAGCAACCGGCCAGAACCCTTCTCGGCGATCAGCTTGATGAAGCCACGGGTGTCGAAATTGGCGAGCGCCCGCGGCACGTTGTCGAGCGTCAGCGTGCGGCTGTCGGTTTCGATGCCGTCGTGCTGCGCTTCCGCGTCGCTGTAACCCACAGTCGCCACTTGCGGATCGGTGAACACCACGGCTGGCATCGCCGTCAAGTCCAGGGCCGCACTACCGCCCATCATGTTGATGGCCGCACGGGTGCCAGCCGCTGCCGCCACGTAGACGAATTGCGGCTGGTCGGTGCAGTCGCCAGCGGCGTAAATGTTCGGGCTGTTCGTGCGCATACCTTGGTCGATGACGATGGCCCCTTGCGCATTGACGGCCACGCCCGCCGCTTCCAGATTCAGGCCGTGTGTGTTCGGTGCGCGACCAGTGGCGACCAGCAGCTTATCGGCGTGTATCTCGCCGTGCCCGGTGGCAAGCACAAATTCGCCATCCGCATAAGCGATCTGGCTGGCTTGCGTGCGCTCCAGCACCTCGATCTCTTCGGCGCGAAATGCCGCCGTGATGGCCTCACCGATGGCCGGGTCTTCCCGGAGGAACAAGGTGCCGCGTGCCAGGATCGTCACCTGGCTACCGAGCCGGGCGAAGGCTTGCGCCAGTTCCAGCGCGACCACCGACGAACCGATCACGGCCAGCCGCTCAGGAATCGTGTCGCTGACCAGCGCCTCGGTGGAAGTCCAGTAGGCTGTGTCCTTCAAGCCGGGAATCGGCGGAATCGCCGGGCTGGCGCCCGTGGCAACCAGGCAGCGGTCGAAGGCCACTTCGCGCTCGCCGCCATCGTTCCATTGGACGTTGAGGCTATGGCCGCTCTTGAAACGAGCCTCACCATGCAGCACGGTGATGGCCGGATTGCCGTCCAGGATGCCCTCGTATTTGGCGTGGCGCAGTTCATCGACGCGGGCCTGCTGCTGCGCCAGCAGTTTGCCCCGGTCAATCACCGGCACCACCGCAGCGATGCCGCCATCGAATGGGCTTTCCCGGCGCAGGTGGGCGATATGGGCGGCGCGGATCATGATCTTGGACGGCACGCAACCGATGTTCACGCAGGTACCACCGATGGTGCCGCGCTCGATCAGCGTCACGCGTGCACCTTGCTCGACGGCCTTAAGTGCCGCCGCCATCGCCGCGCCGCCGCTGCCGATCACGGCGATATGCAGCGCCTCTCCATCGCCGCTACGCCTCGTTTCGCCGTCCTGTCCGCCCAGCGCCTTGTCCAACAGACCAGAGGGCGTATTCGGCGTATCCGAGAGCCGGGCGCGGTAGCCCAGCGCGGCCACTGCGGCAACCAGCGGGTCCAGGCCCACGCCGGTGTCCACCTCGATCTCCGCTCGCTGCTGGGGGTAGGACACCGAGGCGGAGCGGACGCCGGGCACCCTCTCCAGAGCCTGCCGTGTGTGCACGGCGCACGAGTCGCAGGTCATGCCCTCGATTTGAAGAATGATCGTGTCAGCCATGATCCCGCTCTCCCTGCTTGATGCTGGAAGGGTAGCCAGCATCCTTGGTTGCCCGGGTCAGGGCCTGCACGTTGGTCTTGCTGTCGTTGTAGGTGACGGTGACCTGTTTTTTTGCTTCGTCGATGCCAACCTTTTCCACGCCAGGCACTCGCTGGAGTGCAGTGCGCACGGTAATCGGGCAGGCGCCACAGGTCATGCCAGGAATCGACAGCGTGACGGTCTCGGTTGCGGCCCAGGCGGGCGCGCTCAGGGCAGCGGACAGGGCAAGAAGGATCGCGATTTTTTTCATGACAATCTCCTTTCAATAGAACAGCGGCAGGACGTACGGAAAAGCGATGGCAACCAGGATCAAGGCGGCTACGATCCAGAAAACGAGCTTATAAACGGAGCGAACCTGTGGAATCGCGCAGACTTCACCCGGTTTGCAGGCTTGTGCCGAGCGGTAGATGCGCCGCCAGGCGAAGAACAGCGCGATGAGTGCCGCGGCGATGAAGAACGGGCGATACGGTTCCAACGCCGTCAAGTTGCCAATCCAGGCGCCGCTGATTCCCAAGGCGACCAGGACCAGCGGCCCGAGGCAGCAGGTCGAGGCGAGGATGGCGGCCAGCCCGCCGGCGAAGAGCGCGCCGCGCCCGGTTTGTGGTTCAGACATACGCTTCTCCTTTCGAATTTGGATTGGATAGCGTAACCTTACTTCCGTACTTATGTACGGAGTAAAGCGGTATGGAAAATAATTTGGAGAACCTGACCATCGGCGTTTTCGCCAAGGCGGCCGGGGTCAACGTGGAGACGATCCGGTTCTATCAGCGCAAGGGCTTGCTACCGGAGCCGGACAAGCCATACGGCAGCATTCGCCGCTACGGCGAGGCGGACGTGGTGCGGGTGAAATTCGTGAAGTCGGCCCAGCGGCTAGGGTTCAGCCTGGATGAAATTGCCGAGTTGCTGCGGCTGGAGGATGGCACCCATTGCGAGGAAGCCAGCAGTCTGGCCGAGCACAAGCTCCAGGACGTGCGCGAAAAGATGGCGGACCTGGCGCGCATGGAGGCCGTCCTGTCTGATCTGGTGTGCGCCTGTCACTCGCGGCAGGGGAATGTTTCCTGCCCGCTGATTGCGTCATTGCATAACGGAACGAACCTCACCGTATAGCTGCGGACAGCCTCTAAATTCATTCTCGATTTCATACTATGTATGACGGGTTTTGAGATTTCGAGTTTCGTCTCTGAATATTCATCAGCGTGTCTGGATAGCGGCTATAGCGTTCGCGTTGCGTGGTGGGGACAGGAAGCTGGCCGACATGGGGCGTCAAAGCGCCTCGGCGCAGAATGTGGCCGGAGTGACGATGCGCGTGCGGCCGATGCCGCCACGTTGCAGCAACCCGGCGCGGCGGTCGCCGGTTACGAGGTAGTCCGCTTCGCCCGCCATGGCCATCGCCAGCAGGAATGCATCGTTTGGATCGTTCGCGTCCACGCCTTCCGGCAGAGGCGGCAGGGTATTCAGCACGATGGCGCGCTGCATGTTGTTGACCATCGTGCCGATGCGGTGCGCGGGCAGGATGGTCTTGAGCTTCGGGTATCGGCTCACGCGCCGCAGTTCGTCAAGCTGGGCCGTCGATGTCACCAGCTCGAAGCGCGCCGCGCGCCAAGCGCGGTAGATTGTGTCGGGCGGGCCGTGCGGCGAGATCAGCGCGCCGAGCAGCACGTTGGTGTCCAGGATGACGCGCATCAATGCTCACGCGCCCATTGCACCGCTTCGTCGATAAGGTCGGTCAGATCGGCTTCGCTCATGCCGGCGGCGGTGGTCTTGGCCTGATCGACGGCGCGCTCCAGGAGATAGGCGCGCACGGCTTCCTCGATGAAGCGAGACAAATCGCCCTTGCGGCCGCCGCCCTGTGCAGCGATGAACATGCGCACGGACTGATCCACCTCCGGCGACACGGCGATGTTCCAGCGAACGGTATTCATGGCGCTCTCCAATCAGTGTTTGCGTACATAGGTGTTTGTACACCCTATTGATGACCTTGACAATAGCAACTTTCGGGAGCGTCTCCGCAGAAGCGGGCCGTGTTAGGAGGTTGTAGGGTTCGCGCAATAGATACCGCTTGGATACCGGTTGCCGAAAATGCGAAAATTGACCAGACCAGAATTCGTATAATCTATTGTTTTATTTGGTGGGGACGGCGGGATTCGAACCCGCGACCCACGGCTTAAAAGGCCGCTGCTCTACCGACTGAGCTACATCCCCCAAAGGCCCTGGCAAGATACCCGACAGGGCTGCGTATTATCGGGTGCAGGCAGTGCCGGGTCAAGACACACCATCGCAACGGCGCGAGCGAACCTTACAATTCATCCAGTCGAACATCCGCCCTGTTTAACCACCCCGGAACGCCGCCCATTCCCGCTCCACGAAGGCCGTGAACTCCGCGCGGAAGCGCTCCGGGGCGAAGCGCAGGGCGAAGTCCTCCTCCGCCGCCAACATGCAGACCCGCGCATTCCTACCCATGCTTATCCCAAAAACCTCGGTGCATGCTCAGTTTTCGTTTGGTGGACAAGGGCAACGAGGACGAATGCTGGCCTAGCTTGTATCCCAGATATTTGGCCAGGGTGCGAATAAAAGCAGAAGGCAACAACCACGGCGCGTGCCGAATGAGATAGGCAATCTCGGAACGCACGAAGCGGCCGCCCTCGCCTTCCGGCTTTCCAAAATCCCGAAGAATCCACGCCTGATCCTGATGCATCACGCCTATATCGAAATAGCGCTTAAACTCCTGCACCACGCTATAGCCATGCGAGTGCCACACCTGAGCTTCGGCTACATAGGCGACAGCCCAGCCTGCCTGCAGCATCCTTGCAGCCACCACCATGTCTTCACCCAGAATCAGGCTTGGGGGAAAGCCTCCAACCGCCATAAGTGCTTCAGTGCGGTAGGCCGCAAAGGAATTGGAGGTGAAGGCCGCCTTGATACCCATACGTGTCTTGTCTGCAATGGTTCGCTTATTCGACTGAGGTGGGTAATTGAAAAGTCGCGCATGGGCCTCTATGGCTCCGGAGCCCAGCCTAGGCAACTGGCGCCCATAGGTAGCACCTACTCGGAGATCAGCAAATGGCGCCACCAACTGCGCCAAGGCATTGGAATCTGACAGCACGGCGTCCTGGGTGAGATAAACCAGCACATCAAACGCTGTCAGTCGGTTCGCAGCCATCTGCCGCGTCCCTCCGTGGTCGAATGTCCCCTTGGTCAAGCGCAGGACCTCAAAACCGTTTTCCAATGCAGCCACATCCGTACCATCTTTTGAGCCAGAGTCTACAATCAACACGTACTCTGGCGGCGGAACCTGCTGGCGCAAGGCATCGAGGCAGCGCAGCCAGACTTCGCCACCGTTCAACGTTGGAATGATCAATGCAACCTTAGTTACCGACATTAGCGCTCCAGCACCCGCTCCGCGCCTGCGTACACCACCAGCCAGTCGTGGACAATAGCGACGCGCATCAGTCTTTCGCAGCCTCCGCAAGCACCCGCCAGGTCTGTTCGGCGGTTTTATCCCAGTTGAACTGTGCGGCACGTTCCAGACCCTTCTCCCGTAGCAGCGTGCGCAGGGAAGAATCCTTGATCAGCCGATGAAGACCGTCCGCAATGGCTTCGATGTCAAAAGGGTCCACTTGCACGGCCGCATCGCCCACCACTTCCGGCAACGAAGCACGGTTACCCACCAGCGTAGGGGTACCTGATGCCATCGCCTCCAGGGGGGGAAGCCCGAAACCTTCGTAAACAGAAAGATACGCGAAGGTCATCGCCCCGGCGTACAGGGAGGGGAGAAGTTCATCGGGGACATGGCCGGTGAGAAAGACTCGCGGTGGCAGCGTCTCTAGCTCCGGGACATCCTGAAATACCAGACTTTTCCCTTTCGCCCCGCTCACGACCAGCCACACATCTTCCGGCAAGCCGCGATGAATCACCTCCCAGGCGCGCAGTAGCCGCCCAAGATTCTTGCGCGGCTCCAGGGAGCCGAGGCTCAGCACGTAACGGCTAGTTGGCAGCCCCAGTTTTTGGATGGAGCTGTCCATCTGCGCCTTATCCTGTGGAACAAAACGTGCGTCCACTCCCAATGGGACCACAATAACTTTGTCATCAGCGACGCCAGTGGTTTCCAAAAGACGTGACTTGGTGAATTCCGAGTCGGTAATCACCCGTGAGACCCGTCGCGCCAGCTTGGGCGTGAGAAATCGGTACCACGCCGCAAAGCGCGGATTGAGCCATTCTGGATGGTCGATCGGTACTACATCATGGATGGTCACCACTTGCCTGGATACCCCCAGAGGACCCGTGTTGCTTGGACTCCAGAGCAGATGCCCCCGCGTCCGCAGCGGCAGGACCGCCTGCTCCCAGAGGTGCGCGCGGGAACCGCTGAGAGGATGCTGGGGGGCTATTTGTTGTATTTCATCTGCAGGCATGCGTTGACGCAACTCTAGCAAATAGCGTTGCACACCGGTTATGGAATGGCCTAAAGTTCTGGAATTAACGTAGAACACGTTTAATTATACCTCTCGGTCCTTCTGAAATAATCTACCAATGACCACCCCAAAGAAAAGGGATAGTATAGGTGCTTCAATGATATTTACCACCATACCGTATGCCATCAAAACAATAAGGATAGAAAAGGTTAAAGATGCATCATTCGCCCTCCAAAATGACCGGGCCGCCTTCAAGCAAATGGCAAGCAATATTACGGCAGCGAGAATCGGCCCAAGATCAACCGCCAAATAAACATATAAATTATCTGCGGGCAGCGCATTTGATGGCTCGAAATAGGTTTGCGGGGTGCCGATTCCGCCAATCCCCCGACCGAAAAACCATCCCGCATCATGATGCAAAAGGCCGAATGACGCCGGCCATGTATAGTTCAGTCTATCGCCGAAACTCGCAAAGATAAACCGATCAAAATAACCATGAAATGTTGGATTATAATGGATAATAACAGTTGACAGCGGCAAAATAACTAACAAGCTGAGATTAACCAACAAAAGCAGCACCCAGATTTGGCGCCACAACAATTTATGGCCAAATATTTTTCCGCTTATAAAAAATGTAGTTAATATCAAATATGCTCCAAGGACACCCTTTGTTGTTGTCAGCGTAATACCTACACCAGAAATAATCCACACCAATATTTTTATGGCGTTGCTGTTTATAACAAACATCAGCCAGACAGAAAAAAACATGATCTGTATGGCCGCGTCGAAAGAGGCGCCGGAAAATCCGCCGACCCTACTGATCCCAAACGCCCACCATCTCCGAGAAATTTGCACTTCCGCCCCACCAATTTTAAAGCTTGCACCAACCCACGGATATTGCACGAAAACGTTAACAAGAACCCCTGAAAAAGCTATAATAAATAACACAACAAATATCTTCTTGTATGCGTTCTGATCATTAATAAAATAGCGCGCTGACGCCAAACCATATAGCAATGGTATGATCACCCACACTCCAAATAATGATTGGTCAGGAGAAGGAAGCTCTATCATGCCCCACCCAGCGAATAGCGTTACAATCGCACCCCCAATAATTAATGCCTTACTAGCGCGCCCAAAGTAACTTATCATGAATGGTATCATAATAAGCAACAGAATCTTTGGTATATACACAAATTCAGCAAGGCCAAACTTCGCCATATAATAACGAAAAGGACCATAGCAAACCAATGATAGCAAAAATAATGTCGTTGTCCAGCGAACTATAGCAGGCATTAATAGCATGCTGCGCACACGACGACCAAAATACTTTGGTATTGCTTCATGCGCCAAAATACTATCCATGCAATAAACCTCTTCTTATATTCCGCGCTTATCAAGTTGCCTATAAATACCTATATATCCGTCGACCCATCGGGTTACATCGAGAAAATTGGTAGACGATATTTTGGCCATTTTCCCCATACGGACGCGCATTGCCCGATCACTGCCAAGATGATGTAAAGATTCCTGCAGATCTTCCGGACGATTCGGGTCGAATAACAAACCAGTCTCACCATCTTTGATCATCTCCGGAATGCCTCCACGCTTTGAAGCGATGACGGGCTTACCAAACGCTAGGGCCTCCGCCACGACCAAGCCAAGGGGCTCCTGCCATAATGAAGGTACCACTACAATATCCACCTGAGGATAAAAGTCTCGTGGTGGCACGCGACCGAGAAAACGCACCGGGGTTGATGCAGCGTTTTTTCGCAATGACGCCTCATAATCTGGTTTACCACTGCCCGCAATCCAGAGTTCCGCGTCCGGTAACACGGCCGCCTTGAACGCTCCTATTAGGATATCTACCCCCTTGGCAGGGACTAGCTGGCCGATAAAGCCTATGCGCAAGCCAGTAGGCGATTCACGCACCGGCGAAGGCTCATCAAGACCCAAGGCGCCGGGGCTACGGACATTGTGAATCACCTGACGCAGAGCTACGTCTTGAAAGTAGCCCAATGCCATATGGCGATCAAGAATATAGCGGCTTACCCCTACTACCGCAGAGAGCGCATTGCTTAAGTTGGGATGCCGAATGCGCAGCAAGTGGCAACTAGTACATTGTTTTTCACAAGTACGCCCCTTTTTGAACATGGTTGCCCTTGGGCATAATAGATAATGGTCGTGCAGGACTTGCACGATGGGGATGCCTTGGCTTTGGATCGTTTTCCATGATGCTGCTGACCATCCGGACAGGCCATGTACCGTCACCACATCAGGCCGCTCTGTTCGCAATACCCGAAGCAGGTGATCCTGCATCCAGAGATTGTAGCTATCGAACGCATGCCACATGGCCCGCAGGGCGGCTCCTTTGGGTATACGGTTCCCTGGCCAGTACAAATTGCGGAGCCCCGCGCGCCAGATGGGAATGCCATCGCGTTCAGTCCTTTGCAGCCCGGGTTGGTCGCAGGTCGCAAGAAGAACATTAGCGTGGCCCGCACTAGCGAGTCCCCGTATCAGTTCCCAAAGAACAACTTCAGCGCCTCCCCCGTCGACCGGGTCGTCGAAGGTATTCAGGTGCAATATTTTCATAACGGATAATCCGAATGAAGGCCAAGTTTCTTCGCGAGGGCGTCTTTCACCGCTTTGGAAAGCAAGCGATAGCGCTCACGGCGATTGTATATATTGGAGAACAGAAAAAGAATGGCAAGATAGAGCCTAAGATTGATGGCATACATCATTGGATTATGATCTTTGCAATAGGTGTCGAAAAAAGCGCCATTGCGCATGCCATAATAGGCTCGAAAGTCGCCTTCTCCTTTCAACAGACCAGAAAAGGAATTGCTATGTCGGCGCTTAATATTCCAAGATGATTCCATGTCCTCCAGCAACGCTCCGGTGATCAGATAGGTACCACCCCCATGCCGAGTAATGCGGTAAGTGAATTCATTATCGTCACCATAGAGAACGAAGTCAGTTCGGGGTAAACCAATGCGATCAGCTAGCATGCGATGAAAGAGGAGACCACTATAAATGGCTGTGTCCAGCCGGATAATTTTAGGCAACACTTGGTTCGTGCGGCGCTTACCCAGCGGCGTTCGCCGCCAAATTTTATGGGGAATATCAAAAATATGGAAACCAAGAAAGCTGGAACGCCGTGGATTGACCCGGCACCGGGGTGCTCCCATGGCAACGTCAGCTTGGTGCTCGGGCCGAAAAGCCAGGACGGCGAACTCGTCACGAGAGTGTGTCTCCCGCAATTCTGCATAGGCATCGAGTAGCGCTTTTAAGGATCCCTCGGTTGCCCTGTTATCATCGTCCAATAACCAAATCATCTCGGCGCCCTGCTCCAGGGCTTTAGATATCCCGGTGGAGAAACCAGCGGCAGAGCCCATGTTTTTACTTGATTGAACGAGCTTGATGCGCGCACGATCGATCTCTCTCGCGAGTCCTGCCACATCCCAATTGGCGCCGTTGTTGACGAGGATGATCCTTTCTACGCCTTGGGCCAAAGCTGCACGCAACATGGGCTCCAGAAAATGGCGACGTTCGCCATATGTTACAGTGACCACCGTAACACCTTTAGTGCTGTTGGTTTCTTCCATAACCATGAACTGCTCCCATCCCTGCGGCGTTAATCGGAATCTGGCCGTTTCGCAGTTACCATGATGGTCTCACAGCGAAAGGGTGACACCACCACTCTGAAATCAACGAGTTTGGCTGCAATCCGCAGGGCTAGGGGCAAGGTGATTGCGTTAGCGTCGTACGGGTCTTGACCATGAGCAATACGCAAACTGCTTTGGTAAAACCATGCTGCCTGCCTCAGACATGGCTTGTGCTCAATATCTATAAATCCAGCGCCATTTAACGCCTTTTCTAGGCTGTTGTTGTTAAAGAGGACGAGGTGCCGCGGCGGCTCAAGCCCCCTCCAATCGGCACCGAAGCGTGCGTGGCCGAAACTCCCCATGTTTGGCGTGGCAAGCCAGAGGTGTCCACCCGGTTTAAGTACGCGAAATGCTTCCCGGAGCGCAGCTAGAGGGTCGTGAACGTGCTCAATCACATGGCTGAGTGTCACAATATCGAAGTGAGCAGAAGGTAAGCCAGTGTCTGGAAAGCCGCCCTGTATGACGGTAGCCCCCGTCTTCTGCGCAGTTTCCACTGCTTTGGGATCGAGATCAACGCCCCAGGCCTCCCAACCCAGTTGCATGGCAGCGCCGAGAAACTGACCATTGCCACAGCCAATGTCTACCAGCACACTCGGTTTTCCAGTGGCGGGCAGGTGGCGAACGCTTTCGTCGATCTGCTTCCGTTTCTGGCTCAACAGGCGTGTGATCCATCGCCCGACCTTCCATGCAGGCTGGAGATCGGTGTTATAGCGGGCATTGAGGTAATCATTGCGCAAATGGCGCTTAAAACGCGCGAATCCTCCCTTGGGAGCATCATCCCCTTCTTCATGGGTGTAGTAGTCACTATAAGCCATGGCTATGGTGGCAGGGGTCGGCCTTGGGTCCAGGTAGGCAACGCCACAGGTCGGGCATTGATATAGTGACCACCGCCCCGGTGCGCAAAAAAATATCTTGTCCGTCAGCCCGTCATGAAGCAGCGTTCGGTCTGCCTCACCGCAAATCGGGCAGCGCTCTACTTGCTCCAGACCTTCCGGGGGCCAGGGCTGATTTTCCAACCGTTTATGATCCATGTTTTTCCTGAGTTACTGTTGAGTTGACAGGAGGCGTTCGCGATAAAAGGCGACGCGAGAGGGCCGTGCGCTGATCTTGAGGAATGCTGGCAATGGACCAGCCAATGCTTGCACCCACCAACAGTAGCGAAATCCCAATATACAGGGCAGAGTCATAAGGCATTTCAAAGGCAATAACCAATGCCCCGGTAATGGGCAGGATACCAGCCAAGGTGCGGTTTAAGCCTGAGGTAGTCCGCGCCGCCCAGAACAAGAGCAGGGTATCGGCAAGGACGCGCAGATCCCAGGCCCAAGCGGCACCCGGCACGCCAAGGCGGTCGATAAGCACCCACAGGATAGCGACGTAGGGCAGAAGCTCCAGGACATGGAACTTGGCGGGCAAATCGGGGCGCCCCCTGCCCTGGAGATAGGTAAAGGGAATAATGGCTAGGGTATTGATCCATATCCCGACGAGTAGTATTTGTCCGACCGGGGCGGTTTTTTCCGCCAGCGCTGCGCCCACCCAAAGGATCAGAAAGGGCTTGATGAGCAGCAACCATATCACCACTATCGGGGTCATGATAGCCCCTATGGATAACACGGCACGCGCCGCCAGCGCCTTTGCCTCGGTGGGGTCCACCATGGCAAATCTGGGGAACAACGCAGTTTGTAGGCTGCCAGGAAGAATGGAGAGCCGCATGACAAGATTGTAAGGCACAGTGTAGGCGGTGACTGCCACCATGCCCACCTTGGCGCCAATGAGGAAGCGGTCAAAAACGGTCAACAAGGGACCGACCAGCCCGGTGACCGTGATCCAGCCGCCGTAATGTAGCAAGGATTTCACCTGGTGGAGGGCAAAGCGGGGGCGTGGCGACAGGGGTACATGGCGATAGCTGAGAGCGAAAAGTAATAGGGCGCTCAATAGCCGTCCAATGATGGCGGCTGCTATCAAATAAGGTAGCGTTATCCATCCCGCATAGGCTACGACTAACGGGAAAAGCTGGTAGAGCACTGTACCAAAAATTTGTGCTCCATTAAGCGCAAGAAAGGCTTGTCGCCCTTCCAAGGCACCTGCCAGCAATGAGATAATAATGGCTAGTGGCAACGCAAGTGCCAACCACGGCATGGCATTTTCCGCTTCAATTCGCAAAGAACCAGAGATGTGGAAAACATGAGCAAACAGCCAATCCCCAAGCAGATAGAGAATAGCTCCGCCAATAAGGCCGGTAACAACACTGATCGCTAATCCGGTCCAAAAAATGCCCTGTCGCTCTTCGGCCGTAGCGTCGTGGAGAGCGGCGATGCGGTTGGCGACTGCCCGCCCGAATCCAAGATCAAATACCCCAAAGTAGCCGAGCAGCAGCCAGACTATGGCGAGGACGCCGTAGCGGGCTTCACCAATGAGGTGAAGATAGATCGGTACCGTGATTAACAGCAGGGCGGCAGGTACGGCAGCGCCCGCCAGATTGATAAGGGTGGAGCGAGCGATACGGGGGTGAGGGGCGGTCATGTCAGGGACTTTGCCGGCCCATGTCCATATGGGCTTCTGTTTCCGGACCGAAGACCTCCGCCGCACTCTGGCGGATTTGGGCGATGTGTTCGAGGCTGGGGCGCATGAGTTCAGCCCGGCAGCACTGTGTGCATATGGGCGGCAAATCCATCCAGAATGGTCAATACCCGTTCAGCGGCAGCCATGGCTAGACGCCACTGCGCGTGGCGTTCTTCTGGGGTTTCCGGGTAGTCATGGGCAAATGCGTTGCGAATACGGCGAAGTTCCGACCACTCCGCCGCAGAGGGTAGCCAGCCCAGTTGTTCCAAGCGATTGAGACGATCCACGACAGACATGGCGGCGATATCCTCTTGTTCTGGCGTCTGTTTCATAGGGCAAGCCCGGTTTCGTGGGCGACGCGCACAATCG
This sequence comes from Acidithiobacillus ferruginosus, assembly GCF_018854495.1. Lineage (GTDB taxonomy): Bacteria > Pseudomonadota > Gammaproteobacteria > Acidithiobacillales > Acidithiobacillaceae > Acidithiobacillus > Acidithiobacillus ferruginosus. The sequence goes on along the minus strand of NZ_JABBDR010000135.1, from coordinate 3,476 downwards.
GGCGAGCATCGCCAGGCTGTTCGATGACAAGGTCGATCTTTCGCTGGCCAAGGCGGGATTCGAGCAGGCCGAGCATGCGTATTTTGCGCCGCAATGCAGCGTCGGCTGACAGCGCGCGCGTCTGAACGAGCAGATCGATGTCGCCGCCCCGCTTGCTCTCATCCACCCGCGAACCGAAGAGCCAGACGCGGGCTTCCGGGCCGAAGCTTTCCGCCGCACTCTGGCGGATCTGGGCGATTTGCTCGGTGCTGAGGCGCATGGGGTTCAATCCACCCACAGCCCGGAGAGATCCAGGGTGATGGCGGCGAAGGGGTCGATGGCGGCCTGGTCCGTACCGCCCCAGGTACCGAGGAGCAGCCAGCGGCCATCCTGGTTGGCATAGGCTTCCAGGGTGCGTGCGTCGGGGTCGATGAGCCAGCAGTGGGCGACATCGGCGGCGGCGTAGCGGGGCAGTTTGAGGACACGGTCGGTACGAGCAGTAGCCGGAGAGATCACTTCGCAGACCCAGTCGGGGGCCATCTCGAACCACGCGGTTTTGGGCAGTGCGGGCATCCGCTCCCGGCGCCAGCCGGCGAGGTCCGGGACGAGGATGTCTTCGCTCAGGTGCAGTTCGGGTTCGTCGAGTACCCACCAACCGCCGGGGCCGCCGCCTTCCCCCTGATCGAAAGGTGTCCCCACTTTGTTACCGAGCACCGAACTGGCCCGTGCATGAGCCGGTGCGGGCCGGGGATGGGTGTGGAGTTGACCGGCAATGATCTCGCCCACGACGTTGTCGGGCAGGCCGAAGAGGTCTTCGTAGCGCGCGAGGCGCTCGGCGCCGGTCATGCCGCCCCCTTCCCGGCATCGAGGCCGGACGCGCTGAGGCCGTCCACTTCCCGGCGCAGGGCGGCGATCTCCGCCTGAAGGGTGTCGTATTCGGCCATTTTCCGCTGCAGGAAGCGAACGGTGACCCGGGTCTTTTCCTGGACCCCTTCGGGCGTCAGCAGGTAGGCGTAGGCGCCCTTGTGGGGGTTGCGGCGAAAATTATCGGCCTTGACCATGCCCTTTTCGATGAGGGCGTTGATACAGTAATTGGCCTTGCCCAGGCTCACGCCCATGGCGGCGGCCAGCTCGCGCTGGGTGCTTTCGGGGTGCTCCATCAGGAGCTTGAGTAAATGGTAGCGTGTGGCGTCGTCGAGCATGGTCTTGTTCAGGCAGTGAACTTATGGCTAGGTTAGGGGTTAGGAATGGGGGCGTCAAGGCGTACGGCCTGGGCAGTTGCGGGGCCGTTATGCCGACTGTTTGCGGAGCGCATTTAGCAGGAGCGCCAGAAACACGCCCAACATCAGACCGCCCAGCCCCGCCAGCACCAGAATCAGCCCACGTTTGGGCGCGACGGGGATGGGGTCATAACGGGGGGACAGGGTTTGCACCGTGGGACTGGTGTTATTGGGCGCCAGTGCGTTTTCCATCTTGGCGATGGCTGCCTGTATGTTGGTAAGCGCGTCGCTGCGCCGAGACTGCTCCAGCAACAGCAAAGCCGATGTCGAATCGACCTGCCCTTTGCCACTTTTGGTATCCAGGGAGGTGCGCATGCCCTGATACAGCGCCTGCAACTGTGTCAACTGCGCCTGGCGGGTCCCCACGATTTGCTGATAGCGTTGTTGATCCTCCGCCAGCAATCGCTGGATGACCCCCTGCAGATACTGCTGCGCCTCTTGTGGCGAGCGCCCCTGGGCCTCCAGGGTCAGAATGGAGCCGTCTGCCTTATCCGGCGTCACGGCGTACAGCTTGGGCATCTGCTTTTTTGCCTGCACGGTATTGACCGGGGTGTATTGGTTCATCAGCCGGTTGGCCAACTGCAGGCCGTTGTCCACCGGCTGCCCGGCGACCTTGCCAATCTGCACCACGGCCTTGCTCTCATAGATCGTGGTCGCCAGACTCACATAGACGGCCGCCAGCCCCAAACAGACCACCATGCTGAGAAATACCAGCCATTTGCGTTTGGCGATGATCTCCCACAGGTCGCGCAGGCTGATCTCGTCCTCGGAAATGGGGGTCGCGGCATTGGCGCGCTGGGGCTGTCCGGCTCCGGCGTTGTCTTCTAACGGCATGCGGCGTCCTCTGTCAGAGCAATACAGCTTTTTAGTCTAGCAGCCTGTCGGTCTTAGCTCACGACTGCAGCCCATTTCCGCCCAGGATTTTTTGAAAACGCATTTTTTGGTGATTTTACCCATTATTGCCCTATTTTTTGCTGCGTTTCTTCATGTTTCTGCCCTACAGGCGCAATACGGCCATACGTTTTATATTCCACGCCAGACAAACAAGGCTCCATTCCCCTTGTGCCTGGCGCAGGCCGCGCAATGAGAACTGCCGAAACCCCATCACCGATTTGATGATGCCGAAGACGGGCTCTACCGTTTGCTTGCGTAGCCGGTAGATGCCGCGGCCAGCCTGGGTCTTCAGACGATGAATCATGGCCTGCATCAGGGTGGCATCTTCAGCCAATTCTTCAGGCTCGGTATGTCGCTGTCGCCAGTCCGGATGGTGATCTTCCCGTGCCACGGCAATGAAGGGAGTGATGCCCAGCGCCTCACAGGCTTCGACATTCTTTTCACTGCAGTAGCCGGTGTCGGCAACGAGCGCCTCTATGGGACCCAATGCCGCAGCTTGGGTTTGCAGCGTCTCCAGCATGGGGAGTACCTGCTCTTTGTCATTTGGTGCCTGGCTGACACCCGTGGCCACCACCAGCATGGTCTGGTCATCGACGGCGGTTTGGGCATTATAGGACTGTTCAAAGCCGCCACCCGAGACCGGCATGATGCGGGATTCCTCATCGGTGAGGTTGATCTGATCCTGCGCTTTCGGGGCGGGATCGGGTGCTTTGGGTTCTTTGCCCAGACGTTTCTGGCCGGTTGCTTCACGTTCAGCGCGGCGGGCTATTTTCTCGTCGTAAAGGATTTTTTCCTTTTCATAACGGGCTTGAACCCGTTCGGCAATCTTGGCCTTGGCGGCGGCCATCACGGCTAACCGGTCTTCACGGCGACGTATTTCCTCCGGCAGATTCACGCCATCAGGAATGACTGCCTGATCCGCTTGCTCTGCCAGCGCGAACAATTCCTGCACTTCGGCCTTCAGTTGCCGCTCCATCTGTTCGATATGGCCGTGGGACAGTGCTTGATGTTTGGAGGCGTTCGCGTGGATCTTGGTGCCATCCAGGCAAACCCGGCCAATCTTCAGCAGCTTCATTTCTTGGGCCAGTTCCAGCACCTGTACGAACAGGTTTTGCAGCTCACCCAGGAAACGGCGGCGGAAGTTCGCCAGCGTGTCGTGATCGGGATGGCAGCCTGCAGCGAGATAACGGAAGGCTACAGAATCATAGGTGGCCTGTTCCAGCTTGCGGCTGGAGAAAACCCCATTGGCATAGCCGTAGACTAAAATCGCCAGCAGTGTTGCTGGGTGATAGGCCTTGCAGCCTCGACCGGCATATTGCTTAA
>NZ_JABBDR010000134.1 GCF_018854495.1 Acidithiobacillus ferruginosus | reverse complement strand
CGCGCTGAAACCCCTATGAATGCTGGGGCAGCATTACGAAATCGGCGATTTTTGCCGATGAACTGTCGAACTCGGGGGACCGCGTCGAAGGTCGCCCCGGATCATCCCCGGAACCCGCCCCGAAGGAACAAGACGCACCAGACATGAGCACGGCGCGGGCATCGAGCGAGTACGCTAGACTGAGGATGACCTACAGCCACCTACCCGATGATGAGCTGCCGGCGCATATCCAGAAGGCATTGGCCGGACTGGACAAGATCATAAGAGGAAAGACCCGATGACGACACCAATATTTAAGCCTGGGCTTTATTACTCGCCAAGGGAAGTTTGCGAACGGCTGGGCATATCGCAAGAAACGATCCGGCGCTGGCGCAAGAAGCACGGCTTTCCGGCAACGCTGGTAACTCAGGGCTGCATCCGACACAACGGCGCCGACATGAACCAATGGTTATTGAGCCGGGAGGAGTCCGGCCATTAAGGAGCGAGTAAACCGGATTTTAGAGAGTGGCGGCTTTCCCCATGTGGTGATTTTTCCGCGAGGGGGTAGACCCCGCCAGATCAGCACATAAAGATGATTGGCCCCGACCCCGTGTACCCTTGGCGTCACAGTGACCATGTATATCGTGATACTCACATGACCGGCTGGCTTTATTCTGTGGCTGGCGCTGTTCCCGACCGTAACCAATGAAATAAATTCACCGGGCACGGCATATGCTTAATAGCAAGTCTTGTGCCCGAGAATATCGCTCACGATGACCGGGAGACGCGGCGAGGAAAACGCCAGAAGGCACATAAACAGGGCAGAGCCACACACCGTCGCCAGTCTCCTCACAGGATGCACCAGAGGGCAGCTATGGCCCGCTATAGAGCGTTTGCGATTCACGCGACCCGCGCACCACTACGCTTTGCGATATTCACGCTTTGCGCTGGCGCTGTCACAGTGACAGCCCAAGACCCGCTTTTTAGCAAGGCTTTCTCCCCCGGTCGCGTGAATCGCAAAGCCTACCAAAAACACCAGCGCCAGCAATATCAACAGCTTGTGCGAATCGTCGCAAGAGTCGCAAAGAGTCGCACGGCAAAAATGCACATTTTTCCGGCAAAGTCTTTCTCTGAATCAACAGGTTATAGCCAACAGTCGCAATAGTCGCAAAAGTCGCAGGCATACGGTCGCAGAATCGCTATAGTCGCTATAAAGTAATTTTAAGAATATATTATTATTAAATAATATTCTGATAGAAGGCATGGGACAGGGGGAGAAAGCCTGTGCAAAAGAGAGAAGATTCTGCCAGATCAGGGGTCGGTTTTAGGCCCGATTTTCTCCAAATGCTTACAATGCGCTTACACGAAAAAGGAAAGGCACCCAGCCTACTGAGCTAAGTGCCTGTTTTATTTGGTGCTGGCGACCGGAATCGAACCGATGACCCACTGATTACAAATCAGTAGCTCTACCGACTGAGCTACGCCAGCAAGACGCGCAGTTTAACGCGAGGCGGGCGGAATTTTCAAATCTGGTGGAGCCTGATGGTGGCGATGCAGCCCAATCCAGAGCAGCGCACCCGGCAAGCTGGTCAGCACGACGGTAAAGCCCAGCAAAAGTGAGAGCGCCAGGGCCTGTTCATGCCCCATGTGCAGGTAAGACAGATAAAACACCATCAGCCCCTCACGCAGCCCCCAGCCCGCAAAAGAGATGGGTAAGGCCAAAAAAAGGCTGATCACCGGCCAGACCACCCAGACCGCCACGGCGTCGGGGGCTTCACCCAGGGCACGGGCGAGCAGCCAGAAAGTCAGGATCGAAAAAAATTGCACCACAAAGGAGAGTGCAATGGTTCCGCTGAGGGCCAGGCGATGACGCAGCAGCGCGCCCATGCCGAGACGAATGTCGTGCAGCTTTTCACCAAGTTTACCCGCAAATTTTTCCAGAAAGTTGAGCAATGGGCTCAGAATCAAAAATATAATCAGGACGTAAGCAAAGACCAGAACCCCGATCGTCCAACCCATCTGCGGCAACAATCCCACCCGCGCACCGCCCAGCACAAAGGCGACGGCAGCGATGGCAATCAGTGCCCCCAACCCCATGAAGCGGTCTCCGAATACTGCGGCCAGCGCCAGCGGCATGGAGTGAGTCTGGTGGCGGGTGTACCAGGCGCGGATCACATCACCGGATACAGACCCCGGCAGTATCTGATTGAAATACGCACCCACCCAGTTCAGCCGCAGCAGCCAGAGCATGGGTGCGGAGCGCTCCATTGCCTTGAGAATGATGCGCCAGCGTATGGCGGACACCGACAGATTCATGGCGTAGGACAACACGGCCGCCACGAACCAGAGCAGGCGCATATCCGCAAAGCGTTGACCCAGTTCCTGCCAGTTGGTGTTGTGTAAGAGCCAAAACAGGATGCCGACCGTAAAGACGATCTGCAACAATAGTTGCCAATGGGTATGATGTTTTTTGTATTCTTTGGACATGTTCCGTTTTTTTGTAGTCAAGGCTGGGAGCGACTCTATGCCAGTTGAGGTCACTATGACAAACATCCTCACCCCTCTCCTGCCAATGCGGCAAGCTCGCGATGAAATACAGCCACCTTATCCAGCGTCTCCTGATACTCCGCATCCGGATCAGAATCTGCGACGATGCCGCCTCCCGCCCAGAAGCGTAATTCCCCCCGGACAGCCGTCATACTGCGAATAGCGATATTCATATCCAGGCCGCCGCGCTGATCCAGATACCCAACACTCCCACAATACAGGCCACGCGCTCCGGCCTCCAGTTCGGCGATGATTTCCATGGCCCGGCGTTTGGGAGCCCCGGTAATGGACCCCCCCGGAAAGCAGGCCTCCAGCGCACTCAAGGCATCCTGCCCCGACGCCAACCGCGCCTCTACCACACTGACCAGATGATGAACCTCGGCGTAAGATTCGAGCGCGCAGAGTTGCGGCACCTGCACCGAACCGGTCGCTGCCACCCGCCCCAGATCGTTGCGCAGCAGATCGACAATCATCAAATTCTCGGCACGATCCTTGGGGCTGGCCAAAAGTGCCTGCGCCATCTGTTGGTCTTCCTGCCGATCCTTCAGACGCGGGCGCGTCCCTTTGATGGGCCGGACCTGCAAACGATCTTTTTGAACCCGCAGCAGCCGTTCCGGGGAAAAACTCAGCACCGCGCCCTGGGGCAGGGACAAATATGCAGAAAAAGGTGCCGGATTGGCCGTTCGCAGACGCTGGTAAAGCGACCATGGCGAGCCCGCGTACGAGGCTACAAAGGGTTGAGCCAGATTCACCTGATAGCAGTCACCCGCCTGGATATAGGCATGCACCCGGGCAAAAGCTGCGGCATATTCGCTGCGACTCCAGAGCTGCCGTACCGGCCCTCGCACCTGGAAAGACGGATCGTGGGGATATACCTTCCCGCAAGCCAGGCGTGGCTGCCACTCCGCGAGTGCCTGCACCATCCGGTCTTCGGGCGCACAAAGCCAGGCCTTACGCCCATGATGGTCGACCAGCAGCGCGGTATCGTAAATACCGAAGGCCGCTTCAGGAAGAGACTGTGCGGGAGGCGGCGGAATACCCTGCCCCGCCAGCCCGAAATCATAGGCCAGATAACCCAGAGCTCCGCCCGCAAAAGGTAGTTCCGCAGGCAGAGAAGCGGCATCGGGAAGCCTCGCCACAGACTCGCGCAATGCCGCCCAGAGCGAAAGCGCCGAGCACCGCGCGGGACCATTTCCATCGGCAATCCAAAGCCGCCCCGCCTCTTGCCACAGACGCCGGCGCGGTGCCGTCACCAGCATGCTGTAACGCCCCTGCAGCGACACCGTCGCACTACTATCCAGAAAGAAGGACCAGGGCGTTGAGGCCAGCGACGCAAATACTGTGGCGGCATTCTCGGGATAGGGCACCGCACATCGGGTCAGAATAGAGTGAGGCATAAGCAGCGCAGAATCCACTGAAACGGGAGGGTCAGCATAAGGGAGAAGCGCCATTTTGCCCATTCCCGGAGGCGGCATCGAGGCGCATGACTGCGGGATCCTCCCTTGACGGCTGACCGATCGGTCAGTATCTTGTGGACTTACCGTCATAACAGGGTCATTCCCATGCGCGCAGATCGTCTACCCCCACGTCTTTCGCTTCTCATGGTGACATTGATTCTGGGCACGACGCCCGCCTGGGCGGAAAGCCTCGTTGAGGCCTATCAGCAGGCCTACCGGACAGACCCCGTCCTGGCGCAGGCCCGCGCCGAACTGTCGGCGCAGATGCAGGACAAGCCCCTCGCCCGTTCCGCCCTGCTCCCCCATGTGGGTGCCGGTGCTGGCGTTGGCTTCAACACGGCCGACATCACCGGCTTTGGTGCGGAACCCATCAATCGCGCGTACCTGTCGGACAGCTACAGCGTCAATATTACCCAATCCGTTTTTGATGGTCAGGCGTGGACGGCGCTCAGGCAGGCCGACACCAAGATTCAGGCCAGCGCAGCGGCCCTCACCTATACCGAGCAACAACTGGCTTTGCAGGTGGCTCAGGCCTACTTCGGCGTACTGGAGGCCCAAGCCCAGGAACACGTTGCCGAAAAACAGAACGCGCTGCTCGAAAGTATTTACAAGCAGACGGCCGCCACGCTGAAGATCGGCACCGGCGACATCATCGCCGTGCGTGAGGCACAAGCCCGCCTTGATGCCGCCAAAGCTGATCTTATCAAGGCCCGCAACGGGGTCGCCGTTGCCCAGCGCCGCCTACAACGGCTCACCCATCATCCCATCGGCATACTCGACAACCTGGGGCATTATGAGGCCATGGGCCCTCAGCCCGACGATATGACCAGTTGGGTGCAGAGCGCCGTCAAAGATCAGCCGCTCATGCATCAGGCGGAAGCACAGTTGCAAACCGCGCAAGATCAGGTCGAATATAACCGCCGTGCGCGCTGGCCAGTGGTGGATCTTCAGGGTATCGCACAACACTCCCTGGGTAGTCCTTTTCCCGGTATGGCCATGAATCAGGCCGGGGTGAGCCTCAACCTCTCCGTACCCTTCTATCAGGGCGGGCACACCTCTGCCTCCGTACAACAGGCACAGGCACAGACCATCGCCAGTGTCGATCACGTCGCCAATGTCCGCGACGAAGTCACGCTCAATACCCAGACCGCCTTCCTCAATCTGAAAGACAGCGTAGCCCAACTGCACGCCGCCAAGGAGACCGTCGTCTCGGCCAAGGTTTCCCTGGAAGGTACGCGCAAGGGCTATGAGGTGGGTACCCGCTCCATCATCGACCTGCTGCAAACGGCCACGGACTACATCCGCTCCGAGCAGGACTACAATGTGGCGTTCTATAACCAGATAATAGCGCGCATACAGCTCAAGGCCGCATCCGGCCAGATCAACATGGCAGACCTGGAAGCCATAAATGCCTTGCTGAACAGGGGCGCAAACCCGTAGTCAGCCGTCAGGCCCCGATGCGCAAAGGAATGCGTTTGCGCCCGAAACTCCCCGGCTTGGCCTCGAAATGCCCGGCAATATGGTGCCCGCAGTGCGGGCAATGGCCCTCCGGGGTCAGGTGATACGACAATATCTGGTACCAGTCGCGGACGATCAATGCCGACCCGCATCCGGGACAAAAAGTGGTATCGCCTTCCTGGTCATGTACGTTGCCGGTATAGACGTAATGCAAACCCGTCTCCATGGCCACGCGGCGTGCCCGCACCAGGGTATCAGCCGGTGTGGCAGGCACATCCGGCATCCGGTAGTCGGGATGGAAAGCAGAAAAATGAAGCGGTACGTCGGGACCCAGATGCCCCATCATCCACTCCGCCGCCGCACGAATTTCCGCCTCTGAGTCGTTGTGGCCCGGAATGAGCAGCGTGGTGATCTCCAGCCAGGTCCGGGTTTCCTTGACGATATACTCCAGCGTTTCCAGCACCGGGGCCAGATGCGCTCCGGTCAGCTTGAAGTAGAATTCGTCGGTAAAGGCCTTGAGGTCGACATTGGTTGCATCCATTTTGGCGAAAAATTCCGCCCGCGGCTGCGCATGGATATAACCGGCGGTAACGGCAACGGTCTTGATGCCGACGGCATGGCAGGCATCCGCCGTATCCATGGCGTATTCGGCAAAAATAACCGGATCATTATAGGTAAAGGCCACACTTTTGACGTCCAACGACCGGGCGGTTGCCGCGATACCCGCAGGGCTGGCCTGGTCCTGGAGCCGGTCCATCTCGCGGGACTTGGAAATATCCCAGTTCTGGCAAAACTTGCAGGCCAGGTTGCAGCCCGCAGTACCGAAGGAGAGCACACTGCTGCCTGGGTAAAAATGATTCAGGGGTTTTTTCTCGATGGGGTCAATGCAAAAACCCGAGGAGCGGCCATAGGTGGTGAGGACCATGGTATTGCCTTCCCGCATCCGCACGAAACAGGCCCCGCGCTGCCCTTCCTGCAGACGACAGTCGCGCGGACAGAGGTCACATTGAATGCGCCCATCGGCAAGTTTGTGCCAGTAGCGGCCCGGATGCATTATAAGCGCTTCCTTATCCATTGCCCTTCCCCTTTGGCGTCTGCTCTTCACTCCATTTTTCCACCGTATACCAATACACTTCCATTTCTCCGGCCCAGAAATCTGCAGGCAAACCAGCCTTGCGTTTGAGCGCCCGCAGAAATTCCCATGGCTGGGGAAGCTGTTCCCACACCTGGGGAAGGAAGGTGCCACGACGCGCACCATAAGCGAGAACCAACCCATGCCGATGGGGTTCAATTTGCGCCAACAGACTCTCCTCACTGTCAAAATGCATGGTTTGCAGCGAAGAGAGTAATGAAACTTCCACTCGCACCTCTGACCATTCCGACACACCCAGCGGCGGAAAACGCGGGTCCTCGAAGGCTGCCGCCAGGGCATTGGCGCGCAGGTCTTCGGCGATAGGCCGGTGGGCTTGCAGGCTACCGATGCAGCCCCGCAAACCCTGTGATCCAGTGAGCGTCACGAAAGTCGCTCCGGGCTGCTGCGCCCAGTCCGGCACAGCCGCGAACTCAGCGGGCAAACCCAACGCCCCGGCAATGGTGGTGCGGGCCAGACGCAGCAGAGTTCTTCCGGCTTCCGGCGGCACTCCGCCGGTCTTTTCGTCACCTTCCTGTGTGGTCATGGCTCTCTCCGTAAAAAGCGACTGCGGCATAGCCCACCACCGCATCACGCGACCCTGCGGTATCACCCGAGTTACACAGACCCACCAGACGGGGGTGCAAGTGGTGCTTGCGGGCGACCGGGAGAAGGCCGTTGATGGGCGTGGCGCCGCAAGCCTGTTCGTGGTCTATGGGCGTGGGATCGAAGCGTAATATTTCCTCCACCGTATGGTGGTCTATGGCACGGGCTTCGGCGTAAGGATGATAGTGAGAGAGATCGGAACTGATCACGATGACCGTCTCCTCGCCACCCCAGAGCTTCTCCAGGACCTGGGCCACTTCGTCCGGACGGGCATCTCCCACCACCAGCGGGACGACGCTAACGTCACCCAGCACCTCCTGGATAAAAGGCAATTGTACTTCCAGGGCATGTTCCTGAGCGTGCGCGGCCGGCATTTCCCGGACCTCGGGCAACCCGGCCAGTGCCTCCACCCCCGCCTGATCCACCGCGACGGTACCCAGCGGCGTTTGCATGGCCTGAACACCCGGCAGAGCGAGACCGCGAAATGGCAGACGATGTGCCGGCCCCAGAAGCACCACCCGGCGGATATGCCCCCGCCCCTTGGCCAACAGGGCGTAACCGGAAGCGGCCACCGCTCCCGAGTAGATGTAGCCCGCATGGGGGACAATAATGGCCTTGGGCCATGGGGCCGCGGCCGCTTCATCGTCATGTTCAGCTCTGGCCAATAAACGCTCTACCTCGGTCCGCAAAACGGCAGCCTCGCCAGGATAAAACATACCGGCCACCGCTGCTGGTCTGACAAGTTTCACGAAACACCCCCCCCGGCCGCCATACGGCCAATATCTACATGTCAGATATATCTGGATGGGAACAGGTTTTTTCAAGGGGCCCTAACCCATGGCGAAGCCCGACCATACTGGGGTATTCTGGCCGGACCATTACCAGATTCGGGCCGGGGAGCCTCGCGAACGATGCAACGATTTTTTGTGCTGGCCATCCTGATCCTGCTGGGCTGGCTGGCCTACCGTCTCTCCCCCATTCTCAGCCCCTTTCTGATTGCCGGCATTCTCGCCTATCTCGGCAACCCGCTGGTGACCCGCCTGCAACGATACCGGATCAATCGCACCTGGGGTACCACACTGGTTTTCGTTCTCGTCATTCTGGTTCTGGCCGGGATCACCATGGCCCTGCTCCCCGTGATCCGCCATCAGTCTTTGCTCTTCGTGGAATATCTGCGCCAGTATCTGGAACTCCTGCAAACCCGGATCATCCCGCAACTCTCCGCGCGGATCGGCATTCCGCTCGACAGTCAGAGCCTCACCCATTATGCCACGGCCAATGCCCAGAAATTGGCGGGATGGCTGGGACGCAGCCTCCAGATGGCATTGAGCTCCGGTCCCGGCCTGATCAGCAGTGTGCTCAGCATCATTCTGGTGCCGGTGCTGGGCTTCTATCTACTACGCGACTGGCCACGCCTCATCGCCCGTATTGCCGCACTCATCCCACCGCACTATCTGCCGCTTTCCCGACGTCTGGCCGGCGACGCCGACGCCATGCTCATGGCCTTCTTGCGCGGACAACTCCTGGTGATGCTGGCTCTCGGCGCCGGTTACGCCATCGGCCTCAGTATCGTCGGCCTGAAAACCGCCGTCCTCGTCGGCCTGGTGGCGGGACTGCTCAGTTTTGTGCCCTATCTGGGCGTCGTGAGCGGCATAGCCATGGCCACCCTCGCCATGTACGTGCAGACCGGCGCATTCTTGCCCATTCTCGGGGTGCTGATCGTCTTTGGCATCGGCCAGATACTGGAAAGCATGGTGTTTACCCCTTATCTGGTGGGGGACCGCATCGGTCTGCACCCGGTCGCCGTCATTTTCGCCGTGCTGGCAGGCGGCGAACTCTTCGGCTTCAGCGGCCTGCTGCTCGCTTTACCGGTTACCGCCGTCCTCATCGCCCTGCTCCGCCACCTTCACGGCTGGTATGTGCAGAGCCCTTATTATCTGGGTAAGGAGCCATAACCCTATGGAAGAAGTCATCATCATTGGCGGGGGTATTTCGGGCCTGGCGACGGCGTATTTCCTGCGTAAACGAGGTTGGTCGCCCTTGCTGCTGGAGGCCGGCGCCGCGCCCGGCGGCAACCTGCAGAGCAGACAGGAAGATGGCTACCTGCGGGATATGGGACCCAACTCGCTGATGCTCAAAGGCCGGATCGTCCCAGAATGGCTCCGCGAACTGCAATTGGAAGGAGACATCGTCGAAGCCAACCCGCTCGCCCGGCGCCGCTATGTTCTCAATCGCCACCGGCAACCCGTCGCATTGGGACCGGGTGTGCTATTCGGCGGTGGACTACTGAGTATGCGCGGTCGCCTGCGACTCCTCGGCGAGCCCTTCCAGCCACCGCATCGGACGCCGGATGGCGAGGAAAGCATCGCCGACTTCGTCCGGCGGCGTCTCGGAGAAGAGGCCCTCACCTGGCTGGTTGACCCTTTTGTTTCCGGCGTCTTCGCCGGCAATCCTGCACGCCTTTCGGTGCAGGCCACCCTTCCCCGCCTGGCCGCGCTGGAGCAGGATGGTGGCTCGCTCCTGCGCGGTGCGCTGCGTGCCCGGAATCGGAAGAGGAAATTGCCCGCCACCCCCAAAACCCGCCTCGTGTCCTTTCGCGAAGGCCTGCAGGTCCTCCCTTTGCGGGTTGCAGACACACTCGGCGATACGCTGCGCTGTGATACTCCGGTCGACCAGTTGGCCCATAGCGGCGGCATGTGGCAGGTCGGCAGCGGTAACCAGACCTGGCAAAGCAAACGGCTCGTTCTCGCCCTGCCCGCAGGTGCCGCGGCCAGACTGCTCGCGCCAACGGACGCTACGCTGGCCCGCGAACTGGAAGCCATCCCTTACCCTGCCGTAGGCAGCCTGTCCATAGGTTTTCAGCGCCCACAGGTAGAGCACCCACTGAATGGCTTCGGCATGCTGATTCCGCGGGTCATGGGGCTGGAAACGCTGGGGGTGCTTTTTTCCTCCACCCTTTTTCCCGGGCGCGCACCGGCGGGGCAGGTATTGCTGACGGCCTTTATCGGTGGCAGTCAGAATGTCCTTGCCGGACGGGACGATGATGACCTGCTGGCAACGGTATTACGCGAGATCGGCCCACTGCTGGGGATCAGTGGCGATCCCGTTTTCAGTCGCTGCCGGGTCTGGCCGAAAGCCATCCCGCAATACGAAATCGGACACCTGGACCGGATGAAGCGGATCGACACCCTGAGTGCCGGTCACCCCGGGCTGCACTTCCGTGCCAACTGGCAGGGGGGCGTCGCCCTGGGAGATTGTATCGAACAGGCCTGGGAGTTCAGTCAGGCTGCCAACTGGCAGCATTGAAACCCGGGATATCAGTGTGCGGCGATCGGGGCGAGCGCTGATACCAGGGTGTCCATGGCGGTATCCTGGGACTTCGCAACAGCCCTCGGCGTCGCCATGGTATCGAACGCGGCGGTGGACTTGTACCGGGAGTCCGTGCTGACCCGGTCAAAACCACCCCGGAATCTATGTGCGTCCCCCACGATTTCCACGGGTGTCCCCACCCGCACCAACGCGGCGATCTGCTGCGCATCCCAGTTGGACAACGCCACGCAGCCAGCTGTCCAGCGCCCGGGGAATACTTTGCTCTGTGGGTCGTCCGAAAATTTCGGACCCATGCCGTGAATGCCTATTTCACCGCCCAGGGGGGTATTTTGCGGCGGCGTTTGCCCGGCGTCGATGGCAGTGACAATGGCACGATATTGCGCCCTGTTGATAATGCCCTCCCGCAATCCCCACTTCGCGTCCTCCCGGTTGGGGTAGGTCAAACCCATGAAGGGGCCGTAGGGTGTACCCCGACTGACCCAGCCGATGCGATAACGTCCGACGGGGGTGACATCATCTCCCCGCATCCGCTTGGGGGCCGCGCCATTGAAGCCGATGGCTACCGGGTAGGTCGCCAGCACGGTACCGCCCTTGAAGATTTTCAGGGAATGAGTAACGGTCGAAATGACGATACGCATCGATCGGACCACATGCGCGGGACTTGCCGGAGAGACTACGGGCGCCACCGGCTGAACGACCGGAGGGGGAATCCGCGCGGCATAGTAAGCTACCGAGTGTACCGGCGCGGTGGCCACAGGTGTCGTGGCGCAACCCGCCAATCCCAGAACACCCAGCACCGCCCCCGACAATTCCCATATCCCGAATTTGCGCATCACCCCACTTCTCCCCAATACTCGTACTCACGGTACTTCATAATATACCCGAAGTCTGGGCGCGGAATCCATGATCTTCTGACAGATTTTCGCTAGCCAACCTGCCCGTAGTCCACCCGGTTCCCCAGCCAGCGCTGCACTATGGCCTGCACCGCCTCGGGGTCTTCCTGCAGCAGGCGATCCGCCAGTGCCGGAACCATGACCAGCAATGCTTCATCACGCAGAATATTTGCAACGCGCATCTGCAGGATGCCGGCCTGCCGCGTACCCAGGTATTCGCCCGGCCCGCGCAACTCCAAATCCTTGCGCGCAATGGCAAAACCGTCATAGGTTTCGCGCATCACCCGCAAACGCTCCCGCGCCTTGCCACTCAGGGGCGGATGATAGAGCAGAATGCAACTGCTCCGCTGCGTGCCCCGCCCTACCCGGCCACGCAACTGATGCAATTGCGCCAGACCCAGACGCTCCGCATGTTCGATGATCATGAGACTGGCGCCAGGGACATCCACCCCCACCTCGATCACCGTCGTCGCCACCAGAATGCGTACCGCGCCTGACTGGAAAGCGGCCATCACCTCGGCCTTTTCCGCGCTGCGCATTCGCCCGTGTATCAGGCCGACGGCCACGCCCGGCAAGGCCGCCTGCAGATCCGCAACGCTCGCCTCCGCCGCCTGTAATTCGAGAATCTCCGATTCCTCGATCAGGGGACAAACCCAATAGATTTGCCGCCCCGCCTCCAGCATGTGTTGCATCCGGCCGATCAGTTCGGGCCGACGACTGTCCGGCATCACCAGGGTTTCCACGGGGGTGCGCCCCGGCGGCAGCGCGTCGATCACCGATACCTCCAGATCTGCATGCACCGTCATCGCCAGGGTTCGCGGAATCGGCGTGGCGGTCATGACCAGCAGGTGTGGCATGGCACCCTTCTCCAGCAGCTGACGGCGCTGCTCCACGCCAAAGCGGTGCTGCTCGTCGATGATGACCAGTCCGAGACATGCAAACGCCACCCCCTCCTGGAACAGCGACTGGGTGCCGATTACCAACCTCAGGCTGCCACCAGCAAGCGCTTCCGCCGCCTCGCGACGGGCACGCGGTGAACGGCTGCCCACCAGATAGCCCACCTCCAGGCCCAGCGGTTCCAGCCATTGCTGGAACCGCGCATGGAGCTGCTCCGCGAGGATCTCGGTCGGCGCCATCATCGCCACCTGATATCCCGCCTCCAGCGCGGCCAGCGTCGCCGCCGCCGCGACCAGGGTCTTACCGGAGCCCACATCCCCTTGCAATAGACGACGCATGGGCCGGTGACGCGCCAGATCGGCATTGATCTCCGCAATCACCCGTTCCTGCGCCATGGTGGGCGAAAACGGCAAACGCGCCAGGAAACGCCGCCACAACTGCCCCTCACTCCGCAGACAAGGGGCATTCTGCGTCATCCCCGATTGCCGCATCCGGCGTACCGCCAGATGATTCGCCAGCAGCTCCTCCAACGCCAGCCGCTGCCAGGCCGGATGTTGCGGGGAGGGAATCTCGTCTGCACTTTCATGCAGCAGGCGCAACCCCTCACGCAAACCGGGCCATTGTGGAGGCAGCCGGCCTTCAAGGTAGTCGGGAAGCTGATCGAGGAGGGTCAGCGCCTGCGCTATCCAGCGTCGCCACTGGGTCTGAGTGATGCCCTCACTGCTGGGATAAAAGGGGGTGAGGTGACGCGGAGCCTGAAACTGCGGGACATCCGCCATCTGCCATTCGGGGTGGATCATTTCGAGGCCGTGAAAACCGCCGCGCAACTCTCCGAAACACCAGAGCCGCCGCCCGACCTGCCATTGCGCACGCAATGCCACTGCCATGTGAAAGAGCCGGATCTGCAGACGCCCGCTGCCATCGCTCACAGTCACCAGCCATTGTTCACGCCCTCCGCGCTGGTGATCGACCCGGACGATCTCGCCCAGTATCGCACGCTCCTGGCCAGGCTGAAGCGTCGCCATGGACGCAATGTGGCGGCGGTCCTGATAACGGCTGGGCAAATGGAACAGGACATCCTGTACCCGCCACAGGTCCATGTGCTGCAGACGCGGAACCAGCGCAGGACCGACCCCCCGTAACGCCGAGACGGAACTTTGCAGATACAGTCCCGCCTTGGCTCCCGCCATGCTATTCCGTGCGCGGCAGGGCCTCGCGACGTGCCCATTCTGCGAGAAGTTCGTCGAGGTCGACATGGTGCATGGTGGCTACCCCCGCCAGTGTTTCCCGCTCGGCAATGAAACACTCGCCGCAATGAATACCGCGCTCCTCCAGCAGCGAAACCAAAACCGGATGCGCCTGCAGCAGTGCGCGCATGGGCTGGGCGAGCGCTTCTGAGCGTTCCATCTCAGCCAGCCTTGCCCAGGGCGACGATGCCGTCGATCTCCACCTGCGCTCCGCGCGGCAGAGCCGCCACCTGCACCACCGCCCGTGCCGGATAGGGTATGGAAAACTCTGCCTCCATGGCCTGATTCACCTGTGCGAAATGGCCGAGATCCGTGAGGTAGACCTGAAGCTTGATGGCATCCTGCAGACGTCCGCCCGCAGCATTGCAGACCGCCTGCAGGTTATCCAGCACCCGCCGGATCTGCAGGGCGATGTCGCCCTCCACCATCTCCCCGGTGTGTGGATCCAGGGGAATCTGACCAGAGAGGTAGAGCAGGCCGCCATGCACCATACCCTGGCTGTAGGCCCCGATCGCCTGAGGTGCGGAACTGCTTTCTACTGGTACCGGCATGGATTGAACTCCCTGTTAGCCTTTGACCCGCTGTACCCGCGACACCATGGGCAAACTGCGCAAACTCCGCATGATTCTGGCCAGGTGGTCGCGGTCATGTGCCTCTATGGTAAAGGTGATGCCTGTGTAGAGTCCATCCTGCGGCTCGATATCCACATGATCGATGTTGGAATCCTCATCGGAAATCAGGGTGGCAATGCGCGCCAGCACGCCGCGGGCGCTCTCCGCAACCACCCGGATCGCTACCGGGAATTCGCCTTGGGCTGCGGGATCCCACTGCACGTCCACCCAGCGGTCACGGCGTTTGCGCCACTCGCGGATATTGTGACAATCATGGGTATGTACCACCACACCCTTGCCAACACTGATGAAACCCAAAATAGGGTCGCCAGGGATGGGTCGACAACAACGAGCCAGGGTCACTGGCATACCTTCCGTCCCCCGAATCAGCAAGGGCTTTTTCGTGGCCTCCTCGCGACTGAGGCGACTGGGCAGGAGCTGGCTGACGGCATGGCCCAGACGGCGGGCGGTCTGCGCCAGCCGCCCGCGATCGCCCTCCTCGGGCAGCAGTTTGTGCGCTACGACCAGCGGAAAAACCTCACCCATGCCAATGGCCGCCAGCAGTTGGCTCTCATCCTGCACGTTGAACGTCACCAGCACCCGCTGAAAATCAGTCGCTTCGACCTGCTGGAGGTTGGCACCCAGACTCTGCAGCGCCTTTTCCAGCAAATTGCGGCCCAGCACTTCCGCGTCACCACGTTGAATGGTCTTGAGATAGGCGCGAACGCTGCTGCGTGCCTTGCCGGTCACCACCACATCCAGCCAACCGGGTTGCGGGTGCGCCGAAGCCGCGGTGACGATTTCCACTTTATCGCCGTTGTTCAGAGGACTGCGCAAGGGAACATACATATCATTGACCCTGGCCGCCACGGCCTGGTCACCGATATCCGTATGCACGGCGTAAGCAAAATCCACCGCCGTCGCACCCCGTGGCAAGCTGAGAATTTTGCCCTTGGGGGTGAACACATAAACTTCATCGGGAAAAAGATCGAGCTTGACGCTTTCCAGAAATTCCTGGGAATCCCCCCCCTGTATCTGCAGTTCCAGCAAACGCTGCAACCAGGCGCGCGCCTGTGTTTCGGCATGCACGTTGCTGGAGCCCGTCTTGTACAGCCAGTGTGCCGCCACCCCCGCCTCGGCGACCCGGTGCATATCCTCGGTACGGATCTGCACCTCTACCGGATGCCCGAAAGGGCCCAGCAGCACGGTGTGCAGAGACTGATATCCGTTGGATTTCGGGATGGCGATGTAGTCTTTGAAACGTCCGGGAATCGGTCGATACAAACTGTGAACCAGACCCAGAACGCGATAGCAGGTATCCACATCAGCAACAATAATCCGGAAGGCATGGAGGTCGTGGATATCACCGAAGGGCATACCCTTCTTCTGCATTTTTCTGTAGATACTGTAGACGTGCTTCTCACGGCCACTGACCTGGGCGGCGAAGCCCTCCTGCAGGAGGCGGTCCTCCAGGGCATGCTCAATTTTCTGCACGGCTTCCTTACGGTTACCGCGCGCTGCCTTTACGGCCTCATTGAGCGTGTGCCAACGCTTGGGGTAAAGATGGGAGAAGGCCAGCTCCTCCAGCTCGATGCGAATGGCATGAATACCCAGGCGTTGCGCAATGGGCGCGTAGATATCGAGGGTTTCCCGGGAAATACGCCGCCGCTTCTCCGGCGTCATCACCCCCATGGTACGCATGTTGTGCAAGCGATCCGCCAGCTTGATCAGCACGACCCGGATGTCCCGGGACATGGCCAGAAACATTTTGCGAAAATTCTCTGCCTGTGCCTCTTCACGGGTTTCAAAACGTACCTGCCCCAGCTTGCTGACCCCGTCCACCATCTCTGCCACTTCCGGCCCGAAGCGCTCGATGATGTTTTCCTTGCTGATATTGCAATCTTCGATCACGTCATGAAGCAGGGCAGCCTGAATAGTGAAAATATCCAGTTGCAGCTCGGCGAGGATGCAGGCGACCGCCACGGGATGATGAATATAGGGCTCGCCACTGCGCCGGGTTTGTGCGCCATGTGCGTTGGCGGCCAATTCGTAGGCATCACGTGCGCGCGCCACTTCTTCTGGCGTCATGTATTGCTGAAGCAACGCCCGCAGCGGCGCGCAGGGGTCCTCCAGAGACGGCGAGACCGGCGGCAGGCGCAGCACATCGCCCACCTCTGCGGTCAGAGGCAGGGTCGGCACCATTGTGCCTAGCTCGCTTTCACTCGCCAGCGGCATCCTCAGCTCCAGCCGCTTCGCGGTTCGCCGCACCGGGGAAGTTGGGTAACGGTGGCGGCATCTGCTCGTCCAGAATCGCCCGGCTCACCTTGCCGGCAGCCACTTCGCGCAGAGCTATGACCGTATTTTTGTCACGTCCAGGATCCACCTGCGGCGCAGCGCCGGAGGCCAATTGCCGCGCCCGTCGCGCTGCCACCAACGTTAACTCAAAACGATTGTCCACATGATCCAGACAATCTTCTACTGTTACTCGTGCCATCGTCTATTCACCTTTTTATCAATTTAACCGCTAATACCGAGAAGATTCTTTAATCGTTGATGCTGGGCATGCTGCTGATAACTCAGCCGCAGATGTTCGGCATGGACAATGCTCTGCAAATCGGCTAACGCATCCTGGAAATGGTCATTCACCACCAGATAATCAAACTCGTCATAATGCAACAGCTCTTCACGTGCTGCCGCCAGCCTGCGCGCAATGACCGTCTCTGAATCCTGGCCACGGCCACGCAGACGTTCCGCCAAAGCGGCGACAGACGGCGGCAGGATAAAAATACTGACCGCCTGCCCCGGCAGTCTTTCCCGCACCTGCCGCGCGCCTTGCCAGTCGATCTCCAACAGGCAGTCGGTCCCGGCGAACAACTGACTCTTCACCCAAGGTTCACTAGTGCCATAACCATTGCCATGCACCCGGGCATACTCCAGAAACTCGCCCCGCTCCGCCATGGCCGTGAAGGTCTCCATGGGAACGAAGTGATAGTCCGTTCCCTCTGCCTCGCCCGGTCGCGGGAGCCGTGTGGTGTAAGAGACGGAGGTGCGCAATCGCGGGGTCGCCGCCACCAGCGCCCGGGCCAGACTGGTCTTTCCCGCACCGCTGGGTGCCGAAATAATCCACAGGATACCGCGTTCCGCTCCCCCCGTCATTGACTTTCACTCCACATTCTGCACCTGCTCCCGCATCTGTTCGATGAGCACTTTCAGCTCCACCGAGGCAAAGGTTACCTGGCTGTCTCCGGCCTTGGAAGCCAGGGTGTTGGCCTCGCGATTGAGCTCCTGCATGAGAAAATCGAGGCGTCGTCCCGCCGCCTCCCGCCGCTGTAAAACACGCCGTAATTCCGCCAGATGGGTATCCAGACGGTCCAACTCCTCGGCTACATCCTGACGTTGCAAATAGAAGAGCAACTCCTGCTCCCAGCGCCCTGCATCCACCTGCTGCGCCGAATCGTGCAAGCGGGCCTGCAAACGTTCGCGCAACGCCTTTTCCAGGTGGGGCAGGTGATCACGCAGCGCCGCAGTCTGCCCCGCAATGGCTTCCACGCGACGGAGCAGCAGTTGCGTCAGGGCGGCGCCTTCCCGCTCGCGTGCCTCCTGCAATCCGGTCAGCGCGGTGTCCAGCAGCGCGAGCACTTCCGCCTCCAACGCCTCCGTATCGATGCCGGAGGCCTGCACCATGCCCGGCCAGCGCAGTACATCCCAAGGGTTGAAGGCGGTCTCTTCAAATTCCCAGATATCCGCCAATTCCCCGTAAAGTCCGCGCAACTCCGTCGCCAGTGCCGTGTTGAGGCATAATGACCCGCCGGCGGCAGGCTGAAAACGTAACCAGGCATCCACCCGACCGCGCACCAGCGTTTTTTGCAGGCGGGCCCGCACCGCTGCTTCAAGGGCGCCCAAACCCTCGGGAAGGCGCAAACCGACATCCAGAAAACGGTGATTTACAGTACGCAGTTCCCAGGCCAGCGTGCCCCAGGCCCCACGACTTTCACAACGGGCGAACCCGGTCATACTGCGTATCATTTTGACGGATCTCCAGCACAATCCCGCGGAAAGCGGGCTTCCTCCGGTAAAGTTAGCATACGGCCGCCCGTCCGGCGACATCCTCGCCGGCTTGCCATGTACAAAATACGCGCAAGTCACCTTGACGCCGCCAGTATCCCGAACTACACCTAAACAGCTATATCGAAAAAAACCGGGGCGCCTGACCTGAGTGGTCGACGCATCGGCTTTGCGGGCCAGGGTATCGATTGCAACTACAGGAGCGTGCCACATGACAGATTCTGAAGAGATGCTGTTTGAATGGGATGAATGGAAAGCGCGGGCCGTGGCTCAGGGAGTGCCGGAGGATCTTGCCGAACTGGGCAGAAGGATCATGCGCGACGCATACATGCAACGCTGGCCCGAGGATGTGCTGAGCGATTGCGGTTGGGATGACGACGGCTTTGGCATGCTGGCGCTGGCGCGCGCCAAACCCGCTGAGACCCGCCGCGACTGGGAACGGTTGTATGCGCGCCATCATCGTCGGCCTGCTTGCCCGGTGGAAGCAGCTCTCCGTCGGAGTGATAAGGCCATCGTGTCGGCTCCCGCGCCGTTACTGATCCGGCCCCCGAAGCGGGAAGCGCAAACGCGTCAGCCTTAACACCTACGGACGCATCCAGAGCAGGTGCCAAAAGATGATGGGCGGGGAAATCGTGCCGACGTAATGGCCGATGATCCCTCAGCCAGCGCCGACGCCTGCCGGGTTTCAAAGTCATCGCACCCTGTCGGCACAGGGCGCGGCGGCACATTCCTGTGGGTGAACCCTACCGGTATCCTGTGTGTGGTCAGGGCGACGCTCTTGGCGTCCTCCCGCCCACATGCCATCATCCAGCGATGATGCCCAATCCCCCATATCCCCCGTCCTCATGAGCGGCCTCCACCCCCTGCGCAGCGTGCTCAAGGTCGGCGGCAATACTATGGTGTCACGCCTGTTGGGCTTTGCCCGCGACGTGATTCTGGCGCGGCTCTTTGGCGCAGGAGAGATGGCGGATGCGTTTTTCGTGGCATTCCGCGTTCCCAACCTGTTCCGGCGCCTGTTCGGTGAAGGGGCGTTCTCCCAGTCTTTCATCCCGGTGCTGGGGGAATATCGGGCTACACGCCCGGCCAGCGAGACCCGGGCGTTTGTCGCCGATGTGGCCGGGTGGCTGGCCCTTGCCCTGGCGATCGTTACCATCGTCGGGATGCTGGGGGCCAGCGCCGTTGTCTATGCCATCGCCCCCGGCTTCGCAGACAATCCGGACAAGTTTCACCTCACCGTAGAACTGCTGCGCATCACTTTTCCCTACCTTTTCTTTATTTCGCTGGTCGCGCTGGCCGGCGGTGTACTCAACACCTATGGACATTTTACGGTACCCGCCTTTACTCCGGTATTCTTGAACCTCAGCATCATCGCCGCAGCCGTATTCTGGGCGCCGCACCTGCAACAACCCGCCATAGCGGTGGCCTGGGGGGTGCTTGTCGGCGGGGTGGTGCAGTTGCTTTTTCAACTGCCCGCGCTCAGGCGGGTCGGGTACCTGCACTGGCCGCGCCTGCGGCGCCGCGATCCCGGCGTGCGCCAGCTACTGCGGTTGATGGGGCCTGCGGCCTTCGGCGCATCGGTAGCGCAGATCAACCTGTTTCTGAACACCATTCTCGCCTCCCTGGTGGGCGCCAATGTAGTGTCCTATCTGTATTACTCCGATCGCCTGGTGGAGTTTCCCTTGGGCGTCTTCGGGGTGGCCTTGGGGACAGTCGTGCTGCCGCTGCTCTCCCGCCAGGCGGCAGAGCGTTCGCCGCGGTTCCCGCAAACGCTGGACTGGGCCCTGCGTCTCACCTGGCTCATCGGACTACCCGCTACCGTCGGCTTGCTCATTCTGGCGCAGCCCTTGCTGATCAGTCTGTTTCGTTATGGGGCCTACACGGCGGAAGATGCGCGGCAAAGCGCCTTGAGCCTGATAGGTTATGGCCTCGGTATCCTGCCGATCATTGCGGCACGGGTACTCGCACCAGCCTTCTACGCCCATCAGAATACGCGCACACCAGTGCGTTTCGCCATGATCAGTGTCGTCGTCAACATGGGTATCAGTCTTATCCTGGCCTGGCCGTTGCAGCAGCTGGGCCTGGCTCTGGCAACCAGTACGGCGGCCTTGGTCAACGCCTTGATGCTCTGGCGTCGCCTGCGGCGCGACGGGATTTATCAGGCGCAGCCGGGCTGGCGAGTCTTCCTGCTGAAAACCGGAGGGTTAGCCTTGCTCATGGGGATCGTCCTGCTGTATCTGCGGGGAGATACGCCCCTCTGGCTGTCGCTGCCACTCTGGGAACGGCTGTTACGGGTGCTCGGCCTGGTGATTCTCGCTGCCGTTTTATACCTTATGGGTGGATGGTGGCTCGGTATCGGGGAACTGCGCGACTTATACGGACGGAGGTCTTTGCATGTCTGATTCAGATGGACCACATGGACATGGGGATACCGTCTTTGCCATTCAGCGGCCTGGCCAGGTGAAAATATTTTCCCTGCGCGAGGCAGAGGCCGTTTTTCCCCTGGTCCGTGTCATTACTGCCCAGGCGTACGATGAGTTGGCGCCGGTACTCGATGCCATGCGCGCCGGTGTGGAGAACCGCGCGGCGCTGGCCCGCTACGAGGGCGACTACGAAGCGATCGTTCAGCGATGGATCAACAAGATGGAAAGACTGGGCGTGGTCGTTTCCGGCCTTTGGCTGATCGACTTCGACACCGGCGATGGATATGTGTGCTGGAGGTACCCCGAAGCCGCCCTGGGCTTTTATCATGGCCACGACCAGGGATTTGGCCAACGCCGCCCCCTGCTGGACATATTGCGGGAACGTCCGCCCGGTTGGGCGACGGCCGGCGAAGCTGGGGAATGATGAGGAAGAATGGGCGGGCGCTGCCTCAACCTAGGGAAATCCACATTTTTAGGCTAAGATGACCGCATTTTTCAGCAAACCCGGACACACCGAAGCGCATGCATTCCTTTCTCCACCACCGCAGCAACCGCGCCGCCGACCTGCCTCAGGCGGTCAGCATCGGCAATTTCGATGGAGTGCATCGCGGCCACCAGGCGCTGCTGAAGACCATGCAGGATAGCGGCCTGCCCACTGCGGTGCTCACCTTCGAGCCCCTTCCCCGGGAGTTTTTCCGGGGTGCGGACGCGCCACCACGACTAAGCAGTTTGCGCGAGAAGGTGGTGGCACTCCGCCACAATGGGGTACAGAGCATCACTTGCCTGCCCTTCAATCAGGCACTGGCCAACCTGCCTGCCGAGGATTTCATTACTCAGATACTGGTCAGGCAATTGTGCTGCGGGCTGCTGAGCGTCGGCCATGACTTCCGCTTCGGGGCGAGACGGCGCGGCGACCTGGACATGCTCAGTCGCTTCGGGCAACAGTATGGGTTTTCGGTAAAAGAGCAGCCCCCCTTTCTGCTCGACGGCCAACGGGTCAGCAGCACCGGCATCCGCGCCTTTCTGCAGAGCGGCGACCTGGCCCATGCGGCGTCCTGGCTGGGACGTCCCTATGCCCTCTGCGGGCGGGTCGTGCATGGCGATCATCTGGGCCGGGAACTGGGCTTCCCGACCGCCAATATCCCTCTGAATCGTCGCCCGGTGCCGGTCAAGGGTATCTTTGCCGGACGCCTGTTGAGTCCGAAAGGAAACTGGATCGCCGCCGTCAGTATCGGTCTGCGCCCCACCGTCGGTGGCAAACAGATGGTACTGGAGGCCCACTGTCTGGATGCGGACAATCCCGACCTCTATGGACAGCAGGTTTCCGTAGAGCTGCACCACAAGCTGCGGGACGAAGAGAAATATGTGGATCTCGATACCCTCAAGGCGGCCATCGACAACGACGTCGTGAACACCCGGAACTTTTTCGCCGAACATCCCCAGGACTTTGAATAATCATGGACTATAAGCAGACCCTCAACCTTCCCAAAACCGCTTTTCCCATGCAGGGAAAACTGCCGGAGCGTGAACCGGCGACTCTGACCCGCTGGCAGGAGCATGATCTATACGGGGCGCTGCAGCGGGCGCGTGCCGCAAGCCCCGCGTTCATCCTGCATGATGGCCCGCCCTACGCCAACGGCAAGATTCATATCGGTCACGCGGTCAACAAAGTGCTCAAGGATATCGTCAACAAAAGCAAGCTGAGTGAAGGCTTCCGGGTGCCATATGTGCCGGGCTGGGACTGCCACGGGCTGCCCATCGAAATCCAGGTGGAAAAGGAACTGGGGCGTCCCGGCGAAAAAGTCAGTGCCCAGGCCTTTCGCAATGCCTGCCGTGCTTATGCCGAAGGCCAGATCGTCGGGCAACGGCAGGATTTTGAGCGCCTCGGCATCATCGGAGATTGGGGAAACCCCTACCTGACCATGCACTTCCAGGCTGAGGCCAATATCCTGCGGGAGCTCGGTCGCCTGACCGTGAATGGCCAGGTGGTACGCGGTGCCAAGCCGGTACACTGGTGTGTGGACTGCGGCAGTGCTCTGGCGGAGGCGGAAGTGGAATATCAGGATCGCAGCGATCCTTCCATCGACGTCGCCTTCGTCGTCGCTGACGCCCCCGATCTGAGCCAACGCCTTGGCCTCGCTGAACCTATAGAGGCCAGCGTGGTGATCTGGACGACCACGCCGTGGACTTTGCCCGCCAATCAGGCGGTAGCCCTGCACCCGGAATATACTTACGTATTGCTGCGCTCCGGCAACCGGCATCTGATCCTCGCCGCAGATCTGGCAGGAAGCGCCCTCGCCCGCTATGGTCACCCGGAAGCGGAGGTGCTGGCCGAGTTCGCCGGTGTGACGCTGGAGGGCCTCCGCCTCAAACACCCCTTCCTGGATTACGAAGTGCCGGTCATCCTCGGTCGGCATGTGACCCTGGAGGCGGGCACCGGCTGCGTTCATACCGCCCCGGCCCACGGCGCGGACGATTATGAAGCGTCCCGGCGTTATCACCTGCCGGTGGACAGTCCCGTGCTCGGCAACGGTCGTTTTCAGGACGAACTGCCGCTGGGGCTGGGAGGCATCACCGTACAGGAGGCCAATGAGCGGATCCCTGAACTCCTGCGGGGGCGCAATGCCCTGCTCCATTTCGAGAAGATCCGCCATAGTTACCCCCATTGCTGGCGCCACAAGACACCGCTACTCTTCCGCGCTACCCCGCAGTGGTTTATCAGCATGGGCGCCAATGACCTGCGTGAGAAGGCCATCGACGCCATCGACGCCACCCGGTGGATTCCCGACTGGGGCAAAGACCGCATCACCGGCATGGTCAACCAGCGTCCGGACTGGTGCATCTCCCGGCAAAGGGCCTGGGGCGTGCCCGTCGCGATCTTCTCCTGTACCCGGTGCGGCGAACCCCTACGCGATGCCGACACCTTCGAACGTATCGCCCGTGCGGTGGAAACGGGTGGGGTCGATGCCTGGTTCAACCACCCGGACGGCGATTTTCTGCCTGCAGATGCGCACTGCAGCGGTTGCGGCCACGATCACTTTCACAAGGTCACGGACATTCTCGACGTCTGGTTCGACTCCGGCTGCACCCACGCCTTTGTACTGGAGCAGAGGCCTGAGTTGCACAGCCCGGCCGACCTTTATCTGGAAGGCTCCGATCAGCATCGCGGCTGGTTCCAGTCTTCCCTGCTGGAATCCGTCGCCAGCCGAGGAAGGGCGCCCTACCGGGCGGTGCTGACCCACGGCTTCACCGTCGATGGCGAAGGCCGGAAGATGAGCAAGTCCGTCGGCAACGTCATCGCCCCACAGACGATCATCGACCGTTACGGCGCGGACATCCTGCGGCTCTGGGTGGCATCGGAGGACTACCGCAGCGAGATCCCCATCTCCGACACCATCCTCCAGCAACTGGGCGACAGCTACCGGCGCATCCGTAATACGGCCCGCTATATGCTGGGCAACACCCATGACTTCAATCCGGACACCGACGCCCTGCCCACGGCGGATCTGCTGGAAATGGACCGCTGGATGCTGGCCCGTACCGCGCTCCTGCAGGAAGAAATTCGTGCTGCCTACAGCGAATATCAATTCCTCCGCGTCCAGCAGCGTCTGCACCACTTTTGCTCGGTGGAGCTGGGGGGACTCTATCTGGATGTGCTGAAAGATCGCCTCTACACCACCCCCGCAGCCTCGCGGGCGCGGCGTTCGGCGCAGACGGTGCTCTGGCAGATGCTCGAAGCCATGGTGGTATGGATGGCCCCCGTCCTGAGCTTCACTGCTGAAGAAATCTGGGACGGGATGGGCAATCGCCCGTTCTCCAGCGTGTTTTTTGCGCAATATCCGGAAATACCCCTGCCTGCCGACAGTGAAGTCCTGATGGGACGCTGGGAACGGCTCGGTCAGTTGCGGGACGCCGTCAACGCCGCACTGGAACCCCTGCGTCAGGGAAAAAAGATTGGCTCGGGCCTGGATGCAGAAATCGCCCTCTACGCCAACAGCGAATGGCATGAGTTTCTTGCACCACTCGGTGAGGAACTGCGCTTTTTCCTGCTGAGCTCCGCGTGTGCCCTGCGCCCCTACCAAGAGCGTCAGGAGGGTTGCGACGATGCGCTTCCGGGCATCGCCATACAGGTCCGGCCCAGTGATGGCCAGAAGTGCGCACGCTGCTGGCACCGCCGCCCGGACATCGGTCTCGATCCAGGGCATCCGGACATTTGCGGCCGCTGTGTGGAGAATCTCTCCTTACCCGGAGAAACACGGGAGTTCTGCTGATGCTGCGCTATTTATGGTTATCGTTCGGGGTCATCCTGCTGGATCAGGGCGTCAAACTCTGGCTGAGCCACATCTGGCGGGTGGGGCAGGGCCTTGTCATCATTCCGGGGCTGCTCAATTTTCGTCTCGTACACAACACCGGTGCCGCTTTCAGTTTTCTGGCGGGGGCTGGGGGCTGGCAACGCTGGTTGCTCATCGGCGTCGCCCTGCTGGTGGTGGTGGTCATCGTCGCCATCCTGCGTCGGCTCAAGCCCGGCGCCACCTGGACCGCCATATCCCTTGCCCTGATTCTCGGCGGTGCGGTCGGCAACCTGATCGACCGGATCCGCCTCGGCTATGTGATCGATTTTATTGGCGCCCACTGGGGCAGCCTCTACTGGCCCTACTTCAACATCGCCGACAGCGCCATCTCCATCGGTGCCGTGATACTGGTCCTCGATGCTTTCCGGCGGCACTGATCCAGAGCAGCGGCAAACCATCATGGAGACTTTTTGCAACAAGGATTAGGGCAGCAAAAACAACGCTGCCAGAGAACATACCCGTGCCCTGATACGTCCGCTACGGGGCATTGTCGTCCAAACGAGACAGATTTTTATTCCGGCGACCCGCGCAAGAACGCCGTCACCTTGTTTTTAATAGATTATTTTTGTGGCACAACTATTGCTTTCTCCATTCGTATTCATCACCGGAACGCAATGGAGACAGACATGGACAGCACCGCCAATCTTCTGGCCGCCTTACGCCGGGTACGCAGCTTCCCGAGTTACACATCCTTTATGGCTGGCCACGAGCGGCAGCGCATCAAACGCGAGCTGCAAAAGCGCCTGCTGCGTTTACGCCGGCAGCGCCAAAGCCACAGGCTTAACCACTTTGCCGCAAAGCGGCAGGAAACGCCCGGCAGCTTGCTACAGACCATTCTTCACTGATTAGCGCGAGGCCGGTGTCCAACTCATACCCAGCCCTCCGGCTCATTGCCCGGCCGCCACTTGATACTGCAGCCCATGCTGGGCAGCACTTCGGCCGGGGGCTGGGCACCTGCCAGCACTGCAGCCACGGCTGCAGACAGGTCTTCACCGGTCACCGGCAGATCATTCCTGGGACGACTCGCATCGAACTGACCGTGGTAGAACAACCCGCCCGCAGTATCAAAAAGAAAAAGATCCGGCGTGCACACCGCATTAAAAGCCTTGGCAATCTCTTGTTCTGCATCAAATAAATAGGGGAAATGGTACCCGGCACGCCGGGCTTCGATGGGCATTTTTTCCGGCGCATCTTCCGGATAGGTGCGGGCATCGTTGCTGTTGATACCCACCACCTGCACACCCTGCTGCTGCCATTGTCGCGTCAGCTCACCCAGGCGTTTACTGATGTGGATCACATAGGGACAGTGATTACAGATAAAAAGTACCAGCAGGGGCTTGCCCTGCGCCTGCACACTGCACCACTGCCCCGCCTGGCCACCGACGGGCAGACAAAATTCGGGCAGTTTGCTCCCGATGGGTAATTCTTTGGCGGTCATAGCCATGTTGGGTCTCCTTTCGAATCTTCAGGCCAGTGCCGGCTGCTGCCCCCCGGGAACGGGATGGACGACGGCCTCCAGACGCCAGGATCCGTCACCCAGCAGATGCAGGCAATGCTCATGATACCGCAACAGGCTGGAGCGGTGACCGACACTGATGATGGCGGTTTCCGGCAGTTCCTCGACAAGCATGTGGTAGAGCGCGTCCTCGGCAGGTTCATCCAGTGCCGAACTGGCCTCGTCCAAAAACACCCACTGCGGCTTTTGCAATAGAATACGGGCAAAGGCCAGACGCTGCTGCTCCCCTAGAGATAATACATGAGACCACAAACGGGCGTCATCCAGTTTGTCGGCCAACGCCTCCATGCCGACCAGATGGAGCACCTGCTGCAGGCGGGCGTCTTCGACGCCGGGCACCCCGAAGGGATAGACCAGTACATCGCGCAAAGTACCCAGGGGCAGATACGGCTTCTGCGGCAGGAAGAGCGGGCGGTCGCTTCGGGGCAGTTCCACCTCCCCCTCACCAAAAGGCCAGATACCGGCCAGAGCGCGTATCAGTGTGCTTTTGCCTCCGCCTGACGGACCCATGATCAGCAGGCGCTCACCGCGGCGCACATCCAGATCCAGGTGATGAATCAATTCCCGGCCATCGGGCAGGCGCACATTGAGGGCCTGCACAATGAGCCGCGGACCATCCTTGTGCTCGATCTGGTAATGGGTCTCCCGGATGACCCGCACCTCGTCCATCGATTGTTCAAAAAAACGCAAACGATCGACGACCGCGTGCCAGTTGGCGAGGCCGCCATAACTGCTGACGATGAAAGACAGCGCGCCCTGCACCTGGGCAAAAGCCGAGGCAATCTGCTGCAAGCCACCGATGCCGATGGCTTTATTGACAAAATAGGCGGGCAGGCTCACCAGAATCGGGAAAATGATCGCCACCTGACCATAACCGGACACCCACCAGTTGAGACGCATGGACCGCCAGATAATCCGCCAGTAGTTGGCATAGACGTTGGCGAACCGCTGCAGAAAGTGGTGACGCTCCTCCGCTTCCCCGCCATACAGGGCAATGCTTTCACTATTCTCCCGCAGGCGCATCATACTAAAACGGAAATCCGCCTGATAACGCTCCTGGTTGAAGTTCAGACTGATCAGCGGCCGCCCGATGAGGGCGGTGAGGATGGTGCCGAACACCGAATAAATGAGTGCCGCCCAGACCAGATAACCGGGGATGGTATAGACACTCCCCTGCCAGGGAATGGTGATCATGGCCGACAAATTCCAAAGCATGAACACAAAGGCGGCGAGGGTCGTGGCGGAACTGAGCAGGCCTATCACGATGTTGAGTGTCTGCCCGGTGAAACTGGCCAGATCCTCGCTGATACGCTGATCCGGGTTATCGGTACCATCGCCCAGCACCTGCATATGGTAAAAGGTACTTTTGGCGAGCCAGGAATCCAGATAATGCCGCGTCAGCCAGCGTCGCCAGCGAATCTCCAGCATCTGGGTAAAAAAGGTCTGGGAGACCGCGGCGATGATATAGAGAGTGGCCAGCCCCAGAAAGATCAGCATCTGGTGCCAGGCGGCGTTCACTGCAAAGCGCTGCAGGGCGTTCCAGAACACCGCGTACCACTCCGTGATGCGATAAGAAATAAACACCATGAACAGATTGAGGAGAATGATGAAGGCAAAGACCCCGCGCGCCACCCAGCGCTCCTCGGAGTGCCACCAGTAAGGCTTGACCATCCGCCACAGGTCACGAAAGAATGCGCCGTTAAACTGCTTCATGCACCATCTCCAAAGAAGTCCTGTTCAGCATTCATACGCTCCTCATCTGCCAACTCCCGCTCACCGCAAATTTTACCCATCCTCGGGCAATCGCCACCGCCCGTAAAGCCCGGGAGGATAGCATGGGTGCTCCCCAGACAGGTATAAAGCCCGCCCAGCCATACGTGGTCTTTGCAGCGGATGGGGTTTGAAGACGCTCAATTTGGCAAGCTGGTCTGTTTGCCAAGGGCAAAACAGGGCGCACGGCGCTGCGGTGGATCCTGTCACCCTTACAACAGGGTTACGCGGGCATTGCCTGTCAGTCGCCGTACAATGCCGGACGGGCGTGCCTCAGGGCGGGCAAATTACTGCGGCAGCGCTGCAAAAATTCTCCGTCCGCCTGGGCCAGCGCGACCCCCTCGCCCTGATCCAGACGGGTCAGGACCTGACCCCAGGGATCGACAATCATACTGCCGCCAAAGGTCTGGCGACCGTTCTCGTGCAAACCACCCTGGTCGGCGGCAAGCACATACGCCTGGTTCTCGATGGCGCGGGTCCGCAGCAGACACTCCCAGTGCGCCGCACCGGTCTGCCTGGTAAAGGCGCTGGGGACGACGAGCAGTTCGGCCCCAGCGTAGCTGCGGTACAACTCCGGGAAACGCAGGTCATAGCAAATGGAGAGGCCCAGCCGCCCCCAGGGCGTGGCCACGGCCACCGGACTGCTGCCGGGAGCGATGGTACGAGACTCCCGGTAACTTTCGCCACCCGGCAGATCGACGTCAAAGAGGTGCATCTTGTCATAACGTGCCTGGCGTTGTCCGGTCGGGTCGAAAACTAGACAGGCGGCATAACAGCGTCCGTCAGCGGCGGCCAGAGGCATACTGCCCCCCACCAGCCATAAGCCCAGGCGCTGTGCCTGTGCCGCGAGCCAAGACTGGATCGGGCCATCCCCATCCCTCTCCATGATGGCTAGTTTGGCTTCTTCATCGCGCCCCATCAGGGCAAAATTTTCGGGCAGGAGTACCAGCTCCGCGCCTCCCGCAGCCGCCTGCCCCAGCAGGGATCCAGCGCGGGCGAGGTTTTCCGCCACTACGTCCGAGGACACCATCTGCACTACGGCAACCCGCACCTTCATGGTCTCAGTCCTTCCCGGCCGTGGCCGGTGCATGCACCTCACGCACCTCGGGATGCCCCCAGGGTCCGTCAACCTGATAATGCCATTCTAACACCTTACCCGATTTCCCAAAGAGGGCGGGGCCCAGTATGGGAAAACGCCCGAGGAGCAGGTCGAAACTCTGCAGCGGGTAGACCTGCAGTTCCATATCCAGGGACTGATGCGCCAGATCGATGGCGCCGCGCCCCGTCATTTCCAGAGCGCTGGACCGAAGAAGCATATTGTGGGTACGGGCGACACCGTCCTGTAACTGGAAATCGGCAAAAAGCTTTGAAAAGAACAGTCCTCTGCCAAAGAGCGGGCGATAATCAAAGGTGATCACGTCTTTGAACAATGTGGTGGGATTGAGGAATACGAGCCAGGAAATATCTGTACCCAGTTTCCGGAGGCGACCATTCCACAGCTTTGACTGGATGTTGCCGCTGACGCGCGCCACCGAAAAATCCCAGGGCGCACCCGGCCAGGACAGTTGTCCCGCATAATCGGCGCGGCCGTAGTCCAGGGTCTCCATACCGATATCCTGCAGAACGGGGGCAATATTGTCGCTGCGGATATTCCCCTGAAAGGCCGACTGACCTGCCCCGGCGCCCTGCCACGATCCCTTGAAATCCCATTGACTGCCTGCCCAGTCGCCTTTGATCATGGCGATCTTCCAGCCCGTCGCCGATCGCCCGGCATCCAGCAGCACGTCCCGCACCTTGTGGCCATGCCAATCGAGTTGGGCGATATGAGCGTGGAGCGCCAGCGGGCTGCCGGTTGCTCCCCCCAGCGTCTGCGGAAGACCGGAGGGCGGAACCTGAGGAGATGAAGGCGCCGCGATGCTTAATTTCTGGATGTCCAGGCGCAATTGCGCAGGATCCATCGGCGGTACCGCGCGCGTATATTGCAGGGCACCCGCCACCTGGGGACCGGTCAATTGCAGATGCAGCTTCTCCGCCGCCACCTGACCGCGCATCCGCACATCCGGCCAATCCTGTTCAAAAAGCAGCAGGTGCCGCCAATGCAGGTCGAAGCGGATTGCCGGCCATGTACCACGATCCTCTTCACTCTTCAGCAGACTCAGCCACGGCCATACAGCGAAGCTGTTGCCACTGCCCCGAAGGGAAAATCCGGTCTTGGGCAGCGACGGGGTGGTTCCCCCACCCAGGCGTGCGGCTCCTGCCTGCCATCGCCAGACCGATGGCCCCCGCTGCCAGGCCAGGACGGCAGACCCCACCGGCAGTCTCAAATCGGCCTGCAGATGACGGGTCACATCACCCTGACCCTGCAAGGTCAGGTTTCCGCCCTTGCCCGATGCCCAGCTCAAAGGCTGCGGCAAGGCACTGCGGGTCTGGCGCAAATCCGCACCACCCTTAAAATGTAACTCGTTGTTCAGCAACGTACCACTACCTTGATATGGCACAGCACCGCGAAAAGCCGTACGCCAGCGCTGCGGCACGGGCAGATCCACCGCCTGCAATGCACCCTGCAGCGAAAAATCCAGCCGCGGCGCGGTTTCCAGTTGACTGGCCCGCAAACTCGCCTGTACCGGGCCACCGGCAAAAATGCCTTTCAGCGCACCGGCCTGAATGTTGTCCCGCTGGAAATAAATCGGCCCCTGCATACCCGTGGCCTGCCAGGCGTCCCAGCCGATCCCCATGTCATGGACATCGACCCGACCATTCACCGCAGTCTTTTCCGGCCCGAAAGGGATGCTGAGGGCTAATTGCAATTGCCCCTGACCCGTCAGGTGTAGGGGGATATCCGCTGCGGACTTGCCTTCCAGTACGGGGGTTGCCCGCAAAAAAGGCAGCACTTTTTCGAGCGTGACCGGCGTATTCACTGTGATCTGCAACGGCGAGGTATGCGGCGCGAACAGATGGTCCAGATCGGCACTGGCGGAAGCCACCGGCACCCCGAAAATGTCACCCTGGCGGCTCCGGACGGAAAGATGGTCTCCCCTCCAGAGGAGTTGTGCGTTCATCTGCGATGCCACCGGCCAGTGCGGGGCATAATGCAGCGTGACGTGGCGAAAATCGGCCCGCAGGGAAAAATGCTCACCCGGCGCCTGGCGCGGCAGGTGGTTCCATGGCCCCTGCCATTGCAGATCGGCATGCTGCACGGATCCCGCCTGGAAGGCCTGCAACAGCCAGTGGCGCAGGGCCGGGCTGATGCCGGTCCGGGGTACGAAATCGGCTATCGCCGTCGCCGGCATATCGTCGAGCCGGGCTCTCAGGCGCAGTTCCCGACCTTGCAGCGCCACACTGGCATGCAGGTGACCTGGCCCCTGTAACACGATGGGATCGGCCCGAATCGACCAGTCGGTACCGGCTTTCTGGGCAACGATTCGGGCGGACACTTCACGCAGGCGCAGCGGTGCCGCGAAACGTTGCGGCCAGTCCAGGGTGAACTGCCGACTCGCGAGATGAAACTGCAAAGCTTCTGGACGAAGGCTGACGTCGCCGCTGAGACCCTGCACGCCAAACCAGTTTCCATGGGGCGAGACGGCGATGTCACGCAGTACCGCCTGAAGCTGCCAGGCGGCAGCCTGGTGTCCAGCACCGCGGGAGCGAAAGTACAGGTTGCGCAAGCTACCCTGCCACTGTTGCCGGGGTATCCAGCGCAAAGGGACGGGCAGGGCCGTCTCGGGCACGCTCCAGAGGAGTGCGGCGGGAAGCAGCGGCGCCTCTATCTGCCATTGCAGGCGACGGCGCCAATCGAGCCCCAATCGCGCGGCCAGGGGCTGTACAGCAAGTCCTGTCACGTCGGCAAGCTGCAATGTTCCGGAGGAAGCCGTCCCATTCCAGTGCAAACGGCCATGGATTTGTGTCCACTGTCTGGCGTTTAGCCCGGCGTCGTGCAGGACAAATTGCCCGCTGGCCAGGCGTGGCACTCCATAACGCCACTGCAGATACCCGTGGCTGCTCATGCTTCCGGTCAACGCCGGCAGATGCGTATCCAATGGATGGAGCCAGGACAAGGGCAACGACTCCAACACCCACTTACCGCTGCCTGAGGAGCGCCCCGGACGCGTGAAGATGCCGCGCATTGCGCCGGTGTAACGCAACAGACCCTGGGGTGACCAGCGCACCTGCACCTGCATCTGCGGGCGCAAACCGCCACTGCTCTGCCACTGTACATGCAGGGGGACAGGGTCGGCCTGAGGCTGGGAGCGCCATTGCACGGTCAGGTGTCGCACATCCACCTGTGCCCAGTTCAGATCCAGTGGCAGCGCCCTTCCACTGGGCCCTGGCTTCTGCCCGGCCACCCGCCAGCCGTCGGCCGTTTGAACGACAGACACCACCCCGTCTGCCACGCTAAAATTCTGGGCTACCCAGTCCCCCCATAGCAGGGGCAAGGCGAAAAGGCGCAGATGTACCCCTTGCAGCGTCAGTTCGGGCCGGGACGGCGTACCCACCCGCAACGTCGCGAGTTCCAGCGATGGTCCCCAATTCCAGCCCAGGTGCATGCCCTGTACCAACACCGGCGCCCCCAAAGACTGCGACAAAGACCGTGAAACGTAGGGC
>NZ_JABBDR010000133.1 GCF_018854495.1 Acidithiobacillus ferruginosus | reverse complement strand
GATTACATATCATCGGTACCGAACGTCATGAATCGCGGCGGATAGACAACCAGTTGCGCGGGCGGTCCGGCCGCCAGGGCGACCCCGGCACCACCCGTTTCTACCTTTCCCTGGATGACCCCCTGATGCGCATTTTCGGCAGCGACCGTCTGAGTGGCCTGATGCAGAAGCTGGGCATGAAGGAGGGGGAGGCGATCGAGCATCCCTGGGTGACCAAATCCATCGAGAATGCCCAGCGCAAGGTGGAAAGCCGCAACTTCGATATCCGCAAGCAATTGCTGGAATACGACGACGTGGCCAATGAGCAGCGCCGGATCATCTATCAGCAGCGCAACGCCTTCATGGATGCCGATGACGTCGGTGCGGAAATCAGGGCGTTGCGCGACGATGTTCTGGACGCAGTGCTGGCCGCCACGGCGCCCGAAGGCGTCATGGAAGAGCGCTGGGATCTGCCAGGCCTGGAAGCGGCACTGGAGCGGATTTTTGGCCTGCAGGTCCCGGTCGGGCAATGGCTGGAGCAGGATAAAGGCCTCACTCACGCGGTGCTACGTGAGCGGATCATGGAGATGGTGTTGTCCGCTTACGCGGCCAAAGAGTCTCTCATGGGCAGCGAGATGACCCGTCACTTCGAAAAGTCCATCCTGCTGCAGGTCCTGGACAGCCAGTGGAAGGACCATCTGGCGAGCATGGATCATCTCCGCGAAGGCATTCACCTGCGTGGATATGCTCAGAAGAATCCCAAACAGGAGTACAAGCGGGAGTCTCTGATCATGTTCAACGCCATGCTGGATCAGTTGCGCGAAGAAGTGGTCAGCACCCTCTCGCGCCTGCATGTGAGTCCGGCTCCGGCAGAGCCGCTGGATTGGGACGCCATCGCCCGTGCCGCCCAGCCTCGGCATTTGCAGTTCTCCCATCCGGATTTTGCGGCGGCGGCGGCACCGCTTGTCGAGGATGCCGGCCTTGCACTGGCGGGGTTGGGCGTCATTGGTGAACAGGAGGCCGGTCACAGCCCCGCGATCAGTGACGACAAGGTGGGACGGAATCAGCCGTGCCCTTGTGGTTCCGGCAAAAAGTACAAGCATTGTCACGGGCGCCTGCAATAAGGAAAGCGTATGGCCGTCGGTCTTGATCCTCCCCGGAATATCCTGCCCGTAGCCGGAGTTCGCCTGAGCGTGGCGGAGGCGGGTATTCGTTATGTGGGTCGTCGTGATCTGACCCTGATTCATCTCGCCGAGGGGTCCCAGGTGGCGG
This sequence comes from Acidithiobacillus ferruginosus, assembly GCF_018854495.1. Taxonomy (GTDB): domain Bacteria; phylum Pseudomonadota; class Gammaproteobacteria; order Acidithiobacillales; family Acidithiobacillaceae; genus Acidithiobacillus; species Acidithiobacillus ferruginosus. Next base: position 19,292 of record NZ_JABBDR010000133.1, on the reverse strand, counting down.
CCGTTTTTACCCGCAACCGCTTTTGTGCCGCGCCCGTACTGGTGGCGCGGCATCATCTGGCGGAAGGGTCCGCCGTGCGGGCACTGGTGATCAATACGGGCAATGCCAATGCCGGTACGGGTGTGACTGGTTTGCAGGCGGCAGAGGCGAGTTGCCGGGAAGTGGCCGAGCAGTTGGGCTGTGCGCCCGGAGCGGTGTTGCCCTTTTCCACCGGGGTGATCGGTGAGCCTGTGGCGCTGGCGGAAAAAATCGCCGCAGTCTTGCCGGCCTGCGTTGTCGGGCTCGCCGAGGACCAATGGGAGGCTGCGGCGGCGGCGATCATGACCACCGACACCATCGCCAAGTGCTGTTCCCGGCAGATCGAGATGGACGGCGTTACGATCACGGTGACCGGCATGGCCAAAGGGTCGGGGATGATCCGCCCCGATATGGCCACGATGCTGGCCTACATCGCCACCGATGCCCCGCTGCATGGGGCAGCCTTGCAGCAGTGCCTGCAGGAGGCTATGGCGCAGTCCTTCAACCGCATCACGGTGGACGGCGATACCTCCACCAACGATGCCTGCGTCCTGATGGCGACGGGACGAGCGGCGCTACCGCCCGTTACGAAGGTGACGGATCCCCGCTACGGGAAACTGAGAGACTCCATCACCCTTGTCGCACAATGGCTGGCACAGGCGGTGGTGCGCGACGGCGAGGGGGCGACCAAGTTCATTCCGATCCGTATTTCGGGCGGGTGTGATGAGGCGGAGTGCTTGCGGGTGGCTTACCGCATGGCCCATAGCCCCTTGATCAAGACCGCGTTCTTTGCCTCTGACCCGAACTGGGGGCGCTTGCTGGCGGCCATTGGTTCAGCCGGCGTCGACGACCTGGATGTGGCGGGGGTGCAGGTCTGGCTGGGCGATACGCGCATCGTGCGGGATGGTGCCCGCGACCCGGGTTACAGCGAGGCGGCTGGACAGGCGGTAATGGTTCAGGAGGAAATCCCGGTGCGGGTTGATCTGGGCAGGGGGGCCGCCGAAGCGCAAATCTGGACCTGCGACTTGTCCTATGACTATGTACGTATCAACGCCGATTACCGTAGCTGATGCCCACCGTTCCCGTCGCAACCGGAATCATTGAAGACGCCTCCGGGCGCCTGCTGGTTGCACTGCGCCCGGAGGGCAAGCCCTGGCCGGGGTTCTGGGAGTTCCCCGGTGGCAAGGTCGATCCGGGCGAAACGCCGGAACAGGCGCTGGTCCGGGAGCTCTGGGAAGAGTTGGGGGTTATGGTAACCGCGCCGGAACCCTTCCGGGTGCTGGAATATACCTATCCGGAGCGGACGGTGCGCTTGCATTTCTACCGGGTGCGACACTGGACGGGCACGGCCCATGGCCGCGAGGGACAGGAAGTACGCTGGCTTTTTCCCTGGGAGATCCCAGCGCTGGAGTGTCTCCCCGCGAACCTCCGTCTGACTGCGGACGTGTTGGCGGAGGCTCTGCCCCAGCCGCCCCTCTGCCTGATTGCAGATCCGGGAAGGTTGCCCCTGCCCGATTTCCGGCGCGCACTGGAAGCGGCCCTTGATGCCGGATTGCGCTGGCTGGTGTTGCGCTGCAAAGCGGCGCCGGATGACTCCAGCGCTGACGTGCTGGCGGCACTATGCGCCGGGGCGTTGGCGGGGGGTGCGCAGGTCTACCTCAATCATCCCGACCCCCTGCCCGGCTGGCCAAGGACCGGTCGTCACCTGACCCAGTCGCAGTCAGACGCGGGCGTAAAACCCGATGAGGCATTCGGGGTATCCTGTCATGACGCTGCGGGCTTGCAACAGGCGGCGCGTCTGGGCGCGCGTTATGCCTTTCTCTCGCCGATTTTCCCCACTTCCAGCCATCCGGATACGGAGGCGTTGGGACCCCGGGGTTTCGCGGCGATGGCCGCTGAGTCCTCTCTACCCCTCATTGCGCTCGGCGGAATGACGTCAGCACGGGTGCCGGAGGCCTTGGCGGCAGGTGCGCGGGGTGTGGCGGTGCTCTCCGGCATTCTCGAAGCGCAGGATCCTGCGGCCGCTACCCGCGCTTTGCTCCGGCACTGGGAGCGATAAATGGCCCTGGTTTCCGTCGTGATCCCGCTCTACAACGAGATCGACAATGTCTCGCCGCTTTGTGCGGCCCTTGGCAACGCCCTGGGAGACACCGACGCCGAAGTGATCGTCGTCGATGACGGCAGCCGGGACGGAAGTGCCGCCGCGCTGGACCGGGAGGCGGAGGCGCGCGGCCCGCGTTTCAAGGTCATCCACCTGCAACGGAATTTTGGGCAGACGGCGGCGATGCAGGCGGGGATCGACGCCGCCCTGGGCGAGGTGATCGTGACCCTGGATGCGGATCTGCAAAATGATCCGGAAGATATCCTGCCTCTGGCGCGGCGTCTGCTGGAGGAGAATCTGGACGTGGTGGCCGGCTGGCGGAAAAACCGGCAGGATGGTCTGTTGTTGCGCAGAATGCCGTCGCGGATTGCCAATCACCTGATCCGCCACCTCACGGGGGTTTATCTGCACGATTATGGCTGTACCCTCAAAGCCTATCGGGCCTCGGTGATCAAGGGGGTGCGCCTGTATGGCGAAATGCATCGCTTTATCCCGGCCTGGCTTTCCACCCTGACTTATACGGATCGCATCGTCGAGGTGCCGGTACGGCACCACCCGCGCCGGGCGGGGCACAGCAAATACGGCATCACCCGTACCTTCCGGGTGCTGGTGGATCTGCTCTTCGTCAAATTTTTTCTGGGCTACAGCCAGCGACCCATGCATTTTTTCGGGGTGATCGGATTGATCCTCCTGAGCAGCGGTTCGGCCATGCTGCTGTATCTTTTTGTGGATAAATTTGGCTATGGCGCAGCGCTGTCCGGGCGCCCCATGTTGATTGCCGGAGTGCTGTTTTTCCTCGCCGGGCTGCAATTCCTCAATACCGGCATCCTCGGCGAGATGCTGGTGCGCGTCTACCATGAGTCCCAGGATAAAAAGACTTATGCGGTCCGCTATGCCGTACATCTCGATCCGCCCGCGTGAAGCCGGTTCCCATTCTGATGTACCACAACATAGCGGTGGCCCCGAAGGGGGTCAGGCTGCGCGGTCTCTATGTTTCGCCCGGGCGCTTTGCGCGGCAGATGGCGCTGCTGCACTGGTTGGGTTACCGCGGTTTGTCCATGTCTGCGGCGCTGCCCTATCTGCGTGGTGAGCGCGAGGGCAAGGTGGCGGTGATTACTCTGGACGACGGTTATCGGGATAACCTCGAATGCGCGTTGCCGGTGTTGCTGCACTACGGTTATACCGCCACTTGCTACGTGGTGAGTGCCGCCATCGGTACCGACAATCACTGGGATGCGCAGCAGCTTGGCACACATAAGCCACTGATGGACCTGAATGAATTATGCCGCTGGCGGGATGCCGGGATGGAGATCGGGGCGCACAGCCGCCATCATCCCCATTTGCCGGAACTGAGCGAGTCCGAGCTGGACGACGAGGTGGCAGGATCCAGGCGCGAGTTGGAAGGGCTTTTGGCGGTGCCGGTGACCCAGTTCTGCTATCCCTACGGTGCGGCGGGGCTGCGCGAGCGGGAGGCGGCCCGGCGCGCCGGCTTTGCCGCTGCGGTGACCGTACAGCGGGGTCGCGCCCAGCCCGGTGGGGATCTCTTCGGCTTGCCACGGGTGATGGTCGGCGGACACCACGCGCCGCATGTGTTTCCCCTGCAATTGCTGACCATGCATGAGGACCACCATTGATCGCAGTTCCGCGTCGTCTGCTCTGGGTGGGCACCAACCCCGGCGGCGGTGGTACGGAGACGCACATGATCACCCTGAGTCGCGCCCTGGCCGAGCAGGGGGCGGAGGTGCATTGTCTGGTGCATCCGCAAGGACGGATCGCGCAGGCGCTGGAGACTGCGCCGGTGACCCGGCATTTCGGAGTCTTCCGCAACAGCGCCGATCCCAGCGGCATCCGTGCCTTGCGTCGGGCTATCCGTATGGTGCAGCCGGACTGGGTTATCGGCAGCTTCAGCAAGGAATACTGGCCGCTGGCACTGATCAGCCGCAGTGAGGGGCGGCCTCTTGCATTGTTCCGGCACATGGATCTGCGCCTCAAGCCCAATACCCGCTGGCTGCTCTCGCGCTGGCCTCTGCGCTTGTTCGCGATTTCCGCCTATCTGCGGGAGCGCCTGATCTCGCAAGGCGTGCCCGCAGAACGTGCCGAAGTATTGGCGAATCCCCTGCGTCTGGCGGATTTTCAGCGTGATTTCACGGCGCGAACGCGGCAGCGCGCCGCCTTGGGATTGACGGATGAGGATTTTCTCGTGGGCTTTGTCGGCGCCTGGCACCGTGGCAAGGGTGTGTTCATGCTTGCTGATGCCATCGACGCCGCGCATGCCACAGATGCACGGGTGCATGGGCTGTGGTTGGGGGGTGGCAGCCATGAAGCGGAGTTGCGCGCGTGTCTGGAGGATAAGCCCTGGCATCATCTGCTGGGCTGGCAAGATCCGGCAACGCCCTGGTACAGCGTCATGGATGCCCTTGCCTTGCCTTCCATCGAGCCGGATACCTTTGGCCGCGTCTGTCTGGAGGCGCAGGCCTGCGCGACGCCGGTGCTGGGTGCGGCCATGGGGGGTATTCCCGAGAGCTTTGCGGCGGATCGGAGCGGTCTGTTATTGCCTGCCGGGGCAGGGAGGGATTGGCGGGACGCTATTCTGCGGCTGGCAGCAGACGCCCCTCTGCGCGAGCGTTTGGCTGGGGCCGGACCGGATTACGCCCGGCGCTTTGATGCGGATGTCATCGCCCGCGATTTTCTGGCCACCCTGGCGCGATGACACCGATGCTTCCACGTCTTATGATAGGGGCTGTTTATTCGCTGGGGCAGGGGGAAAGGTCATGCAGGTAGCCATGTTGCGGCCTTTGTCTGTCAAAGAGTATCTGGAAGGTGAGGAGCGCGCCGATATACGCCACGAGTATGTGGCCGGGCAGGTCTATGCCATGACCGGGGCCAAGCTGCGTCATAGCCAGATTGCGGGCAACCTGTATGGACTGCTCTGGCAAAAGACCCGTGGTAGTCACTGCCAGGTTCTGAACAGCGATATGAAAGTGCGGGTAGAAGCTGTAGATGCCTTTTATTACCCCGATGTCGTGTTGCGTTTTGGTGTGCCGTTGTCCGGAGATTCCCTCTATCTGGAAGATCCTTGCCTTATCGTCGAAGTATTGTCGGCTCGCACGGCGAATGTGGACCGTCGTGAAAAGCTACAAGCTTATCAGACGCTTCCTAGCCTACAGGAATATGTTTTGGTGGATAGTGAAAAAGCCGTCGTCGAGGCATTCCGCCGGCATCCCGAAGGCTGGTGGTACGAGTTGCTGAATGACCCTGAAAGCGACCGTTTGCGCTTCCGCTGTGTCGATCTGGCACTTTCAGTAGAGGACATCTATGCCGGCGTCGATCTGCCTTTGGCCCCGCAGACGGATTGAACGCCGCGCTGATGCCCCGTCCAACTGATAGGGGTGTCTCCGACGACTCGGGCTTTACACATGCTTTCCGCCATCAGGGTACCGGATCTAATGACCGCAACTAATACCAGAAATTACTGGCTGCTTTTTGCGCTCGCGGCGGCCAGCTTCGTCTTTACTCTCAGCAACGTCCAGTATACCGGTGAAGAAGCGGTTTATCCGCTCATGTCCTATGAAATGTGGTATCACGGCCATCTGCTCACCCCGGTCATGTACGGACAGGACTATTGGCGCCCCCCCTTAGATAACTGGCTCATCACCATGGTGTCCATGTTGATTGGCTGGTCTCACATGCTGGTTGCGGCACGATTGATCGCGGCTTTGGCGACGGTGGGTTCCGGACTGCTCGTGGGATGGTTCGCAGGAAGAGTCTGGAAGGAAAGGAGGCTGGCTGCTTTCGCTGCCTTGGTGTATATCACATTGGGGGACGTGCTCTTTTACGATGGCTGGCTCGCGTATAGTGACCCGCTGTTCGCCTTTTTCTGCTTGGCGGCCATGCTTCTTGGGTGGCTTGCGGTGATGGAGCGGCGTGTTGGCTTCTTCGCTGTTGCCGTACTAGCGTTGTCTTGTGCGTTTCTTACCAAGGCTCTGACCGTCTATGTATTTTACGGCGTGGCGGTATTGGTGGTGACCTACCAAACCCGTGGCTGGCGTTTTTTGTTTTCGTGGCCCTCCTGGGGCATACATCTTCTGGCGTTGGTGATCCCTGTCCTCTGGTACGCCATGGCCTCTGCCGGCGGCACCATGGCCCATGGAATGTTCGACGACATCATCAGCAAATTGCAGGGGCAGGGACTGCTGGATTACCTGCATCAGTTTTTTGTCTTCCCTGCGCAGACTTTCGGGCAGTTGCTTCCGGTCGGAGGCGTCGTGTTGTATGCCATGTTGCGCCGTTATCCGATTTCCCGTATGAACGATCCGCAGGTGCGGACGGCTCTATGGATAGCAGGAGTGAATTACCTGCCCTATTGGCTATCGCCGCAAAGTGGGCTCCGTTACCTGATGCCGCTCTATGGAATTGTGGCACTGGTGTTGGCGGGGTGGATCGTTGATGCCGAAAAGACACGGCGTTTGGCCGTAAAGTGGATGATGGCAGCCATCCTTCTCAAGTATTTTTTCGCTCTATGGGCCTTTCCCGCGTATACCGATCGATTCCGCCCGCATATCGGCGCCATAGCGCGGGATGTGCTCCTGCAAACTCGTGGGGCACCCCTCTATGTTACGAACGTTGCATGGGTAGGTATCGGCGTGACCGCCGACATTGACCTGGCGATAAGGCCGCATCCTCCACTGGTAACGCCGCCACCAAATTTGGCCAACGGATTCGTCATCAGCTACCCTGGGGCGGTGCCGCCAGGCTATACCGTTGTGTCACGGTATCAGGGTGTATGGCTGCTATGTCGCGGCACGGTTTGCGGCCAGAAGGACAAAGGCCATGAATGACCCAATTTTTCCATTCACGAGCGACCACATAACATGGGGTGGCCTATAATTGAATATAAACCGCGCTGATGCTACGCCTATGAAAGCACTTTTACAAAAAACCATGTTCCTGTTTTTTTGTCTGCCGATTTTTTTCTTTCCGTTAAGTACTGCGGCAGCGGGTATCAGTGGCGGTATCTTTGTACTGCTATATATCATGAGCGGGTACTGGAAAAACTTACGGGAGATCCCGACGCGCCCATGGTTCGTACCTCTGACCCTGTTAATATTATGGACGTTGCTAGGCACCATTTGGAGCAGAGCGAACCCTCACGATACCTGGATAGCCATAAGCCGACTCGGATATTTCTTTTTTGCGTATGCAGGAACAACCCTGCCTTGGAACAGAAGCAGGTTCCGGATGATTCCGGGTTTATTTCTGGCGGGACTGACATTGAACTGGATCGTCGGCTTATGTCAGTGGCTTGGAATATGGAAATGGAATCCGTTGATTCCGAGGATTGGTCCTGTCGGTTACGCCAATCATATTTTTCTCAGCATGACGCTGACCATGGCATTGCTATGGATAGCCTACGATATGCGGGATAGGGTTTTGTTGCCGAGATGGGCAAACGCAATTCTCGCGGTAGCCTTCCTGCTGCAATTGGGCATGGGTGCCGGACGTACGGGCCAGTTGCTTTTCGTTATCCTCATGCCGCTTGCGGTATTGGTGTTATTCAGGGGGCAGTGGCGTTATTGGGCATTGGGGGGCATTGCGCTGACGATAATTGGGATGGGAATGTCTCCCATTGTTCAGCATCGAGTGCAAGAAGGATTGCAAAATTTACAAGTCGTCAGCAAGGGTGATTACGATACCAGTTGGGGACTGCGTGTTTTGATGGCCCAGGGCGCACTGCACATGGGCTTCCAGCATCCTATCCTGGGGGTTGGTACAGGCAATTACGCAAACGAGATGGCACAATTACAGAAAAATCATATTTTACCTGATCTGCCATCTCCGTTGATCATGAGCCAGCCTCAAAACAGTTATCTCCTTGAACTGGCCATGCTAGGCATTCCCGGTCTGTTGCTGCTGGTGTGGTTCTTGTGGGCCGTAACGGCACCAGCATGGCGGCTGAAGGCGTTTCCCGAAGGCTGGTTTGTTTTAGTTTATATGGCGGTATTTATAGCTGGTAGTTTTTCTGACACATTGATTTGGGGGTATGCTAATGTATTCTCGCTGGCGATACTGGCCGCCCTGCCAATCCCCCTTGCCCAGGATGACTTGCGTGGCGCGACTGCAACTGACGGTCGCTTCGCGTAGGGAATGCGAACGGTGATATGCGGCGACAACAAGCAGAGACATAAATTTGTAGTCATGGCTGCCGTATTTTTAGGGCTAACGGCTTTTTTACCTGATAAATCATTTAAGTCAGTTTCTGGCGCGATGACGATATCGTTAACGGCGTTGATTTTTCACGGGTCCTCACCGGGATGGTGCGTATTGCCGGTTCCAGCAGTGTTCTGGCGGGTGATGCTTTATAAGGCTATGAATTGGGGTTGCGAAGACGCATTGAGATTGGCTTCGTGTATAGGATTACCCATGCAATATACGGGTGTCGCATCATCGTGACTATGAAATTTTGCGTTATTATTGTTAACTACAATGGCGTATCAAAAACACTTGACGCGATTTCTTCCTGTCTTGCGGAGGGCGTGTTGGCGCAGCATTGTATCGTCGTCGATAATGGTAGCGATGACAGGTCGGTGGAGGTGATTTCGCAACGGTTTCCCGACATCAAAATATTGGCTAACAGTTGTAATGCGGGCTTCGCCCGTGCGGTCAACCAGGGGTTGGCGGTCGCCGATCGTGATTTTGTCATGGTTCTGAATAATGACGCGCAATTGTTATCGGGTACGCTGGAGGCTGTGACATGCTGTTTTCTGGCCTGGCCTCGGGCGGCCCTTGTGGGTGCCCGCCTGATTGACCCGTCCGGCCGTACACAAAATGTAGTGGCGGCGTTGCCGCGATTCTGGCACGAAATATTGCCAAGGGCGCTACTCAAAAGAATGGCACCAAAATACTTCGGTGGGCGTCTATCGGGGGAGCGTCAATCGGTAAATGTTCCCAGCCTGATCGGTGCAGCAATGACGGTACGCCGTTCTTTCTTGCCTCAATTGGGCATGTTGGACGAAGACTTCTTCTTTTATCTGGAAGAAACGGAATGGTGCGCACGTGCTCATCGCCTTGGATTTGACGTGGTATTTTGTCCAGATGCCAGGGTAGAGCACGCACTTGGTGGCACCGCTAGAAAATTTCAAGTAGGGTCGCGCATTGAATTCCAGCGCTCACGGTTACTCTATGCACGTAAGGTGGAGGGCCGTATTCCCTGGGTGGTTTTATCTTTGTGGATGCCAGTAAAAGCGGCAATTGACTTTCTTGCCAACGGAATGGCAATGGTGCTTACTCTCGGGCTTCTTCCTCGTCAGCGTAAACGTTGTTTGACCTACGGAGGAATACTGTTGTGGCATCTTCTGTTCCGGCCAACACATTGGGGCCTGCCGGGGAAGTGCGGTAAATGAATGAGTACCTATTTTGGAGATCAGGTGGCCGTGGCTGCTAGTGCTCTATCCGTTATTTATATTACCAGAGATGCCGGGCGTTTGCTGCGTGCCTCGCTGGCCAGCGTAGTGCCGTTAGGTGCAGAGATTTTGCTGGTAGATAGTGGCTCTACGGATGATACGCTGACCATCGCTACGGAAATGGGTGTAAAGATCATTCAACGGCCCTGGCCCGGCTTTGGTGCGCAGCGGCAGTTTGCCGTGGAGTCGGCGGAAAATGACTGGATACTGATGCTGGATGCGGATGAAATTCTGCGCGATCAGGCGCGTTCTGCCATTGTGGATGTGGTGCGGAGTAGCGACCCTCATGTTGCTTATGCGCTAAGGCGTTATAATTACCTTCACGGCAAGGCCATACGCCACGGAGACTGGAGCCGGGATTATGTGGTGAGGCTTTTTAACCGACGCTATGGGCATTATCGTCCCGAGGATACGGTGCATGAAAGCTGGTGTGGTGAGGGGGAGACGCGGCGTATGCAGGGATATATCCTGGACCATCATTCTTTCCCGAGCTATGCGGATATGCTGGATAAACTGCGCCTCTATGCCACCCTCAATGCCCAGCAGGTCCACCAGCGCGGCAAAGCGCTCCATGCTTACATGCCCATGACCCACGCGCTGGCGGCTTTTGGGCGCGGCTATTTCTGGCGTCTGGGATTTCTCGACGGTGTGGAAGGTGCCGCCATTGCCTGGACCACGGCGCTGGGCGCGTTCATGAAATATGCCATGGCGCTGGAACTCAGAGACCATAGTCAGCAATGAAGATTCTGCTCCTGCGCCTGAGTTCCATGGGCGACGTGCTACATACCCTGCCGGCGGTGACGGATTTGCAGCGGGCACGGCCAGATCTGCGCTTACACTGGTTGGTTGAGCCCGCATTCGCGCCCATCGCCCAGCTGCATCCCGGGGTCACGCGGGTGATCCCCTTCTCTCTGCGCGTTCATAAAGAACGGTGGCGGGGCTTGGCGGCTGCGCTGCGGGATTTGCGCCGGAGTCTACGGAGCGAGCATTACGAGCACATTCTCGACGCCCAGGGCCTTTACAAAAGCGCCTTGCTGGGCCGTCTGGGCGGTGCGCCCCTGTGGGGTCTGGATGCCGCCAGCGCCCGCGAACCGGGTGCCACCCGGCTTTATCATCGCCGGTTTCGCGTGGCCTGGGGACAGCCCGCCATTGGCCGGAATCGCCAGCTGTTCGCACAGGCTTTAGACTACCCCTTACCGGAAACACCGCCAGATTATGGTTTGCAGGTGGCCGCCGCGCGCCTGCGTAAAGGCACGCTGGCGCAGCCTTGGGGTGAACTGGTGCAGCAGCCCTTTGTGCTGGGTTTTCACGGGACCTCGTGGGAGAACAAGGAATGGCAGGAAGACTATTGGCGGGCATTGGCCGCCCCCCTGAAGCAGGCGGGGTTGCGTTTGTTGCTGCCCGCAGGCAATGCGCGCGAGGCGGCGCGAGCTCGGCGCATTGCGGAACAAGCGGATAATGTGGTCGCCTTGCCCCTCGCCACCTTGCTGGAGCTTGCCGCCTTGATCGTGCGGGCTGATGCCTATGTGGGCATGGATACAGGCCTTTCTTATCTGGCCGGTGCCTTGGGGCTGGCGGGGGTTACTTTGTACGGACCGACGGCCAGTGGGCGGTTTTCTGTGGCAGAGAGCCGTCAGACCACCCTGCAAAGTCCCGAGCCTTGCTCGCCTTGCGGTAACTCCCGATGCGCGTTGCCGGAAGCGAAAAATGGCTTGATACTCTGCCAGCAGGCCTTGCGCCCGGAGCAGGTCTGGACGGCCTTATCCCCTTTGCTGGAGCACCGATCATGAAAAACCCGCTGGTGCTCCTGCCGGACGAGCGCCGCCGCTATCGGCGCCATCAGTTCTGGACGGATCACGGCATTTTCCGCGAACTGTTTTATGCGAACTTTCACGAGATTGCGCCAGGGGTGTTTCGTTCGGCCCAGCCGTCACCGGTCCAGTTACGGCACTGGCAGCAAAAGCATGGTCTCTGCACGGTATTGAACCTGCGTGCCCCGGCACCCCACGAACCCCATTACCGTCTGGAGCAGGAGACTTGTGATGCCCTGGGCATGACGCACCTGACCCTGCAGGGCTTCGGCTCCCGGGACCTGCCGGAACGCGACAAGTTGCTGGCGGCCATAGAGGTACTGGATCAATTACCCCAACCTTTTTTGCTGCACTGCAAATCCGGCGCGGATCGTGCCGGTTTCATCAGCGTGCTGTATCTGCATCTGGTGCTGGGGATACCCCTCAGCGCGGCGCAGCGGCAACTGCGTTTGTGGCCTTTCGGTCATATCCGGCATGCCAATACCGGCATTCTCGACTGGTTTTTCATCAGTTACCACGATGCCGCCGCCCGCCAGCCCGGCTTGACCCTGCGTGCCTGGATCCAGGACGGGTATGATCGTGAGCACGTCCTGAAAAACTTCCGGCCCTGGTATCGTCTGGACTGGCTGACCGACCGTATTTTGCACCGCGAATGATGAGTCGCCGCCTCTACGCCTTTCTGCTCTGGCTGCTCAGCCCTGTCGTCCTGGGTTTTACCCTCTGGCGAGCCTGGCGACGACCTGCCTACCGGGAGCGCTGGTGGGAGCGTTTCGGCTGGGGGCCGCGCCGTTCGGATCGGCCTATCTGGATTCATGCGGTGAGTGTGGGGGAGACCATCGCGGCGATTCCCCTGGTGCGAGCTTTGCAGGCACGTTATCCGGAGGCGCCCATTCTGATGACCAGCACAACGCCGACGGGGGCTGCCGTAGTCCGTCAGCGTTTGGGTACGGAAGTGCTGCAGTATTACCTGCCTTATGACCTGTCCGCGGCGGTCACGCGCTTTTTGCGCCGCCAGCGACCGCGCCTGGGGATTATCATGGAAACGGAGATCTGGCCCAATCTCTGTCATGCGGCCAGCCGCGAGGGCGTGCCCCTGATGCTGGCCAATGCCCGGCTCTCGCAGCGCTCGCTTCGGGGTTACGCCCGTTTCCGGACGCTCTTTGCCCCCGCGTTGGCCAGTATGAGCGCTGTTGCGGCCCAGAGTTCGGAGGATGCGGCGGCTTTTCGCCGCCTGGGGGCGGAGCATGTGGTGGTGACCGGTAATATCAAATATGACCTGCCCGAACCCGTCGCCGCGCGGGAGCGGGGGCGTCAGTGGCGGCAGCGCTTCGCTGGGCGACCGGTCTGGGTATTCGCTTCTACGCATGCCGGTGAGGAGCAGATGGCGCTGGCGGCGCTGGAAGACCTGCAGCGCCAATGGCCGGATCTGCTGTTGGTGCTGATTCCGCGCCATCCCTCGCGGCGACTGGAGGTGATGGCACGGATGCAGGCAAAGGGGGTGTCCTTTGCCTTGCGTTCGCGTGCCGAGGACGTGGGGGGGCGCGCGGTTTTTCTGATCGATACACTGGGTGAGGTGATGGACTTTTACGCGGCGGCAGATGTGGTGACCATCGGTGGCAGTTTTGTGCCGGCGGGGGGGCATAATCCCCTGGAAGCTGCAGCACTGGCCCGTCCGGTTACCTTCGGCCCGCATATGGATAATTTTAAGGGCATCACCCAGGATTTGCTGGCGGCCAACGCTGCGGTTCAGGTGGTGGATGTCGAGGCCCTGGTAGCGCAGTTGGGTGCGTGGTTGACCACCCAGGAGCCAGCGACAGAGATGGGCGACCGTGCCTTGGCGTTTCTACAGCAGCAGCGTGGTGCGCTGGGGCGTACTTTTTCCCTGCTGGATCATATCGTTCCGTAAGTTTTTCAATAGGGATGGTCCCACCCTTCCGGCTGATCCTTGAAACGACGGTGAACCCACCAGTACTGTTCAGGGGCTTTACGGATGGCGGTCTCCAGTGCCGCATTCATCGCCGTGGCATCGGCTTTGGCATCGCCGCTCGGGAAGGATTCCGGCATGGGCACAATCTCGATGCGAAAACCCTCACCACCCGGTAGCCGATAGGCGAAGAGTCCGAACACCGGGCTTCCGCGCCGCGCCGCCAGCCGGCCCAGCAAGGGTGTCGTGCAGGCAGGACGGCCGAAGAACGGGGCATAATCCCCTTCGCGCGGATCGACGTTCTGATCCGGAAGTATACCGATGGCATCCCCCTGATGCAGCGCGTGGAGCAGGGGGCGGATACCTCCCTCCTTGGGGACCAGCTGCGCACCACTGCGCCCGCGCCCAGCCACAATGCGTGCGTTGACAGCCGGGTTGCGGGTTTCCATGTAGAGTACGGTTATCGGCCAGCGTTGCCCGATGTAGAGCACCGCGGCCTCCCAGGCCCCGAGGTGCGCGGTGAAGAGAATCACCCCATGTCCTTTGGCTAAAGCGGCGTCCACCAGATCGTCCCCACGCACTTCGCGGATCAGGCCGAGGGCGCGGGGCAAGGGCCAGTACCACAGTGGTCCCAACTCCAGGGCCGCCTGGCCCAGTGCCCGGAAATGCGCGCGCCGCAGCGTATGCCGCTGGGCCAGACTCATCCTGGGGAAAGCAATGGCGAGGTTGGTGTCCACCACCTTGCGCGCCCGGCTCATACTGAGCCGCGCCAAATCACCGAGCATTGCGCCCAGAGCTGCCCGCCAACGCCGCGGCAGGTGTCCCGCCCCGCGCAGAATGCCCGCTGCCAGCGTGGCCACCGCGTTTTGCTTCAGGTTACCCTGCACCTCTGTCACTTCTCTCTGGTCTCCTCCGCTCGGTGGAACGTATTGTAGGGTAGGGCAAGCCGTTCCGATACCGTCGTCGGGGCGGTTGCCTGTGGAAAGTTCTCCGGGACTAGCGGTGCAAGGCCTGTCGCAACCGCCCCAGCCCTTCTTCCAGCACGCTCCGCGGTGCAGCGAAATTCAGTCGCATGAAACCCTCGCCACCCGGCCCGAAACTGGGCCCGGGATTGAGGCCGAGACCTGCCTGCAACAGGTGCCGTGCAAGCGACTCATCGTTGCCGTAATGATGCACATCCAGCCAGGCGAGGTACCCGAACTCCGGCTGCCGATAGCCGACCTCGGGTAGCTCCCGCATCAGGTATTCGCTGATGAAACGGGCGTTGTCCGCCAGATAACCGCGCAACGCGGACTGCCATTCTGCGCCGTGCCGCCAGGCGCCGGTCATGGCGGTCAGCGCGAAGAGGTTGGTGTGCTGAATCTGACTGTGCCGGACTTCGGTCAGAAAGGTACGACGCAGCCCAGCGTCGGGGATGACGCTGACCCCGCCACCCAGTCCCGCCAGATTGAAGCTTTTGCCGGCAGAGGTCAGGAGGATCGAGCGCGGGAAGCGGCTAGGGAAAGGGCAGTGCGGATGCTGACTGAGGTCGGCATGGATTTCATCGCTGACCACCACGCAGTCGGCATCGGCGCAGAGTGTGCCCAGTCGTTGCAGTTCTTCCGGTGTCCAGACCCGCCCCACCGGGTTGTGGGGCGAGCAGAGGAGCAGCAGCTTCGCCCGCTGGACGGCGATTTCCAGGGCATCCCAGTTCATGCGGTAATGGCCGGTGTCATCCGCGATCAGCGGGGCCAGCAGCAATTCCCGCCCGTTGTCCTCCACCGCAGTCATGAACGGCGGATAGATGGGCGGCATGACGATGATCGCCTCCCCCGGTCGAGTGAAGGCACGTACGGCGGCGTAAAGGGCGGGAACGACACCGCTGATGCAGGCGATCGCGTCGCTTTCCGGCCGCCAGTCATGGCGCCTGGCCAGCCAGTCTGCGGCGGCCTGCAACATGGCCCCTTCATTGCCCGGATAACCGAAAACGGGGTGATTCAGGCGTTCCTGCAAATCGGCGATGACCGTGTCCGGTGCGGCGAAATCCATGTCCGCCACCCACATGGGCAGTACTTCAGCGCCAAAGCGTTCTGCGGCACCATCCCATTTGAGGCATCCGGTTCCGCGTCGTGGAATGACCCGGTGGAAATCGACGCCGCCCCCTTCCGCGCTCATAAGCGCTCCCAGATGGTCACCTGCGCGATACTGTGCTGATATTTGCGCGCCGTTTCGCGGATGACGAAGGGCAGATCCCGCGGGCTGCCATCGCGCAGACGGAATGGTCCGGACAGGATTTCACGCAGGGCGTCAAAGGTGCTCAGATTCTCTCCATCTCGTTTGAAACCGCCGAGCCACTCCGACCGCGCAGTATATTCTTCCAACCAGGTGTAGGGCGACGTGATGACCAGCAAGCCGCCAGGAAGGATGCGGTCGGCGATGTCCTCCAGAAATTTGCGGGGGTGGTGCAGGCGGTCGATGAGGTTGGCTGCCACCACCAGATCATAGTCCCGGTACAGGGGCTTCAGATTGCAGGCATCGGCCTGAAAGAAGCGGACCCGGTTTGCAGCCCCGGTTAGTCCCAGGGTGGCGAGATCCGCCGTTGGATAGCTTTGCAGTTCACCCTCTTCGGTCAGTGTGTAGGAGAAGTGCCCGCGCTCGCGCAGTTGCACGCCTACGCTGATGAAGCGTGCCGAGAAGTCGAGGCCGGTGACCTCGGGGCAGTGCCTTGCCAGTTCAAAACTACCGCGGCCTACGGCACAGCCAATGTCCAGAGCGCGACGTAACGGCTTGCCAGCCATAGCCTCCACCGCGATTCCCACGACCTCTGCCGCAAAATTGGCCACCCCATAGTATTCGCGCCCATAGTGAAATTCCGCGTATTGGGAGACCAGGGCGTCACTCTCATAGACCGGTACCTCAGGCAGCGCATTGGGCGAGGCCACATAACGGAATCCCGCGTGCTGGAAGAAATGGCGGCGGAAGGCATAGCGAGCTTCTCGCTGCATTTCGTTGCCGAGGCTGATGAATGAGCCGCCCTTGATGATATTGTGCTGCTGGTCGAAGGTGGGCACTGTGAAGTCATCATAAACCGGATGCACCTCGAAACCGGGAAAGGGATAGATGGGCGTCGCGGTCCATTGCCAGACGTTGCCGACCACATCATGGAAATCCCCCTGTTTGAATTGATCTACGGGGCAGGGCGAGCAGCCTGCCGCGAGTCCGATATTGCCAGGCACCGCGTCATCCCACGCGTCACTGTCCGCCAGTCCACTGAGATCACGCAGACGCCGCCATTCATCCTCGCTGGGCAGGCGCAGGCTCTGACGGGTCCCGGCCGATTTCCAGCGGCAGAAGGCATCGGCTTCCAGCGCGTTCACCTCCACCGGCCAGTTCCACGGCATGGGGCGCTCCTCCGCGATCAGGCGCAGCCGCCAGGTGTCCTGATCCGGGACCCAGAAAGGCGGGTGCCGCGCCTGACTGAAGCGGCGCCAGCGATTTCCCTCCGCGGTCCACCAGCGGCTTTCGCTGTAGCCATCCTGCTCCACGAAAGCCAGAAACTCCTGATTGCTCACCAAAAAGCGGGAGGCATGAAAGGGCTGCAAAGCCACCTGATGAAGGCCATATTCATTATCCCAGCCATAACGGGGATCGGCGCGTTCTTTGCCCAGACGGACGGTGCCGCCGGCCACGGCCTGCAGGATATTGTCCGGCGCGGCCCCTGCGGGGGTCCAGGGACGGAAGGCTTCCACCGCGCGGACGCGGGACAGGGGCAATTGCCGCATGAGCACCGAACTGGTCTCCAGATGGATGTTTTCATGCTCAATCCCCATGAGGATCACCCACCACGGCGAATCCCAGGTGATGGGCAGGGACAGGGGCATCTCGCCGATCAGTCCGTCCACTAGTTCCCGCACCCGCTGCCGGTACCGACGGACGTCGTCGACGGAGGGCCAGTCATAATGGGTTTCGTCCAGGTCGTCCCAGGACATTTCATCGACGCCGACCGCAAAGACGGACTCCAAACGAGGATCGAGACGCTGTCCGATCAGACCGGCCACCTGGAGTTTATTTACATAAAAGGTGGCGCTATGGCCGAAATAAAAGATCAGGGGGTGACGCAGGGGAATGGCCTTCTCATACCACGCCGCCGGTTCTGCCAGGTGATCGAAAAGCTGTTCGTACAGCGAAAAAGTCTCGTGAAAGGTCCTGCGGATCTCTTCCCGCTTTTGCTCTGCATGCTCGCCGTCGAGACGGAGCGCAGCGATACGTGTACGCGCCATGGATTCCCCCTGTTATGAGCTCTTGGTGTTCTGACCGGTCAGTTTACCACAGGATACCATCTGATCCGGTGCCCGGGGTGAATGTAGGCCGCCGCAATAGTCCATCTGCCGCCAAGCCTCGAAGACCGCGACAGCACAGGCGTTGGACAGATTCAGGCTGCGCTGGCCGGGGCGCATGGGCAGGCGCAGTACCTGCCTGGCGGGCAGGCTGTCCAGGAGGCTGGCTGGCAAGCCGCGGGTCTCCGGGCCGAAAAGCAGCGCATCGCCGGGCTGGTACGCAACGTCGTGATAGAACTGCGTTCCCTTGGTGCTGAATGCAAAGACCTGCGCATCGCCTAAAAATGCCCGGCAGGTCGCCCAGTCCGCATGGCGATGCACTTGTGCAAATTCGTGGTAATCCAGCCCGGCGCGGCGCAGGCGGCGGTCATCCCAGGCGAAACCCAAAGGCTCGACGAGATGCAGGGTGGCTCCGGTGTTGGCGCAGAGGCGGATGATATTGCCGGTATTGGGGGGAATCTCCGGCTCATACAGGATGACGTGCAAAAATGGCTCAAGCATCCATGGACTCTCAGAGGGCACGGGCGAGCACCCAGACGTCGATGCGCTGCACACCGGCATCCCGCAGGGTGCTGGCAATCTGGGCGGCGGTGGTGCCGGTCGTCAGTACATCGTCGACGATGGCGACATGGTCCGGTACGCCGGCACGCAGGGCAAAGGCTGCATCCAGGTTCTCCCGACGGGTGGCCGCGCTCAGTCCAAGCTGATGGCCGGTACTGCGGCGCCGCCGTAACGCACCAGGAATGACGGGGATTCTCCAGCGTTTGCCCCAGTGGCGGGCGAGCAGCATGGACTGGTTGTAACCGCGTTCGCGCAGACGCCGGCGATGCAGGGGCACGGGCAGCAGCGCTTCCGGGCGGGACGGCGGATGTTCGCCCCAGGCACTGGCCCAGGCATCGGCCAGAGGTCTGGTCCAGTCCAGACGCTGCTGAAACTTCCATGCGATGATGGCGGTGTTCAGGGGTTCGGCATAGATAAACGGGGTATAGACATGGTCATAGGCGGGGGCTTCCACCGAGCAGACCGGGCAGTCCCCATTGTCCAGCAAAGGTAGCGCGCAATAGCTGCAACGCTCGGCGGGCAGGCGCGGCCAGTCGCCGAAGCAGCCGGCGCAGAGCGGAGCGCCAGGCGCACCGCAGGCACGACAGCGTTCCGGGAAGAGCCAGTGGTTGAAACGCCCCGCTGCGTCATACAGCCGGGACAGGTGTGGAAGAATCCGTTGCAAGAAGTTCCTTGGGTTGTTTAGCCATCTGGCAGGGCGAGTATTGTGTCACCGGGTACGATTCTCCCGCTCCAGCACTCCATTGACAAGGCACAGGCCCCTCCCTATAAGAAGCTATGCATAGCGAACGGGAAGAATCATGGCGCGCTGAATTGTCCACCTTGCGTGCGCACGACCTCTGGCGGGAGTTGCAGGTCCTGCAACCTGCGCCGGAGCGCGGGCCGCCCGCTTTTGTGGGGGCGCAGGGCGAACCGCTCCTGTCCTTCGCCAGTAATGATTATCTGGGTCTGAGCGCAGAGCCGGCCTTACGGGATGCCGCCATCGCCGAGATCCAGCAGAGTGGGGTAGGGGCTGGTGCCGCGCCCTTGCTCGGTGGCGAACGGCCCGCCCATGCCGTGCTGGCGGACGCCCTGGCCCGCTGGCTGGGAGTGGAGGCGGTG
>NZ_JABBDR010000132.1 GCF_018854495.1 Acidithiobacillus ferruginosus | reverse complement strand
ATACGGGCGGTGCCACCAAAACCCCCACACCAAGTACACCGCCTGCACCGCCTTCGGTTACACCCGCACCGGTTGCAGAGAAAAAGACCGCACCACCGGATAAACTGCCACCAGCCACCTCTACGACCGCTGCAACACAAGCAGATTCCGGCTCCCTGAAGAAGCCCGCTCCTCTCCCCCAGCCGCACGCCGTTGCACCGCAACCCCCCCATGCCGATGGTTTACTGGCTTCTCCCTACGCCCGCGCCCTGGCCCGGGATCTGGAACTTGATATCCTTCAGGTCAAAGCCGGCCCCGATGGCACCATTCACGCTGCCCAGGTGCTGGCCGCAGCCCTCGCACCTCAGGATACCGATCTGCGTATGGGACCGCCTTATACCATCGAACGTCCCAACCTCCTGCGCGCCGCCGTCGCCCGCAACATGTCCGCTACGCTGAATACACCCTCTTTCCTCATCAGCAGTCGCTTCGCCGTGGCGCCCCTGCATGCCGCTGCCAAGGCGAGCGGACTGAGCCTGACCCTTGCTCTGAGCCGTGCCTGCGCCCTGACCGTCGCGGAAGATCCCTGGTTTAACCACGCCTGGACCCGGGAGGGGCTGGCCAAGCGTAGTCGGGTGGATATGGGCATCGCCGTAGACACCGGAAACGGACTGATTACCCCCGTGCTGCGCGACGCAGCCAAACGGCCGCTCAAGGAACTCGCAGAGGACTGGCGCATTCTGCTGGGCAAAGTCAAAAAAGGCAGGATTTATCCGGAAGACTACCAGGGTGCGAGTTTTTACCTCTCCAATCTTGGGGTTTTCTCGCAAATAGAGCGATTCAATGCCATCGTGCCGGTGGGCGCCTCCGCCATCCTTGCCGTTGCGGCGGCGGGTAGTGACGGGCTGACCGACTTCACCCTGAGTTGCGATCACCGGGTGATTTTCGGCGCGGATGCCGCGCGCTTCCTGCAACGTCTGGGCAAGCGGCTGGAGGATCTGTCCTGGCTGTCCGGTGGCGGGGGACAACCGTGAGCATGGCGGCAATACGCCATATTCTCTGCCTCAACAGCGGTTCGTCCTCCATCAAATTCGCCGTTTTTGCGTTGGGCGCTGCAGGAGAAGAGAAGCTCGCGGAGGGCGCCGCGGAACGCATCGGGCAGAGCATCGGACGCTTGTGGCTGCAACGGGGACAAGATCCGATCACCGACCGGCAACTGGTCCTTTCCCATCACCAGGATGCCCTGAAAGCCGTTTTCGCCGCCTTGAGCGAGGTGCAATACGCAACGCCGGACGGCGTTGGCCACCGCATCGTCTCCGGCGGACCCCGTCATCAGGCGCACTGTCTGGTGGACACCCAGGTGCTCGGTGACCTGCGCGCCTCCCTGCGCTTTGCCCCACTGCACCTGCCCGCAGAAATCGCCGCCATCGAGGCCGTACAGGCGGTGTGGCCCGGGATTCCGCAGGCCGCCTGCTTCGATACGGCCTTTCACCAGAACATCCCGGAAGTGGCCGCCCGCCTGCCTCTGCCGCGCAATCTCTGGCATGAAGGTGTCCGTAAATACGGCTTTCATGGCCTCTCTTACGAATATATCGTCAGCCAACTCCCCGATCACGCCACCGGCAAGACCATCATCGCTCACCTGGGCAACGGCGCCAGTATGGCGGCGGTGCATAACGGCCAGTGCCGCGACACCACCATGGGCCTCACCCCCACGGGGGGGCTGGTGATGGGCACGCGGAGCGGCGATCTCGATCCTGGCGTTCTGCTCTATCTCATGGAAGAAAAAGGCTATAATGCCGCACAACTGGAGCGGCTCCTCAACCATTTGTCCGGGTTGCTGGGTATTTCGGCCTGCAGCGGCGACATGCAGACCCTGCTCGGGCTGCGCAATGACGATGCCCATGCGGCGCAGGCCATCGAGATTTTCGCCTATAGTGCGCGCAAGGCCATCGGGGGACTGATGGCGGTGCTGGGCGGACTGGACCGCCTCGTCTTTACGGGGGGCATCGGCGAACACGCCGCCGCGATCCGCTGGGCCATCTGCCGCCCCCTGACGGGACTTGGCCTGGAGATCGACCCGGTCGCCAACGAAAGCCCCGAACCGCGCATATCAGTAGCCCATAGTCCAGTGGAAATCCTCGTCCTACCCACCAATGAAGACCTGATGATCGCCCGGCATTGCCACCGGCTCCTGCCCACACAGGAGCGGCATCGTTGAAATCCGGAAAAACGCGGCACCGCCAGACGCAGCATGCACTTCCACACCCGGTACACCCAGACCACGCCAACATGACCCGGATACTCGACGAAAGTCCTCTGCTACCCATTCATTACCGCATCTGGGCGTTATCCACCGGCGGCACCCTGCTCAGCGGCGTCTCCATGTTTCTGTTGGGCGTGACCTTACCACTCATCATCCCCATTTTTGCCATGCCCGCCACCAGCATCGGCCTCGCTGCCGCCATGCTCATGGGTGGCACGGTGGTGGGCGCACTGATCGGTGGGCATCTGGCTGATCACCTGGGGCGCAAGCCGGTCATGGTCATGGACATGATCCTGCTCATGATCGCCGCCATGCTGACCGCTCTCGCCCCGGACGCTCGGGTACTCATCGGTGCCGAATTACTGGTGGGTGTGGGTATCGGTATGGATTTCCCGGTGGGCAGCAGTTATCTGGCGGAGTTCATGCCCCAGGGACGGCGCGGACGCATGATGGCGGCCTCCATTGCCGTGCAATCCGTCGGCATGCTGGCAGGTGCCGGTTTTGCTCTGATTCTTTTGCAAGGCGCTCATCCCGGAGACAACACCTGGCGCTGGTTGCTGGCAACGGAAGCGCTGCTGGTGCTCCCTTATCTACTGGGCCGCCTCACCCTGCCGGAAAGCGCGCGCTGGTGTATGGGACGCGGTCATAACGCCGAAGCCGCGCGCATCCTCGAACGCATCGCGCCCCGACAGAAAGCGATGCTCGCCGCCATGGCCCAGCGTCTGGGCCAAAAAATCCACCATGTGGCCAAGACCCGTCCCGGCCAACATATGGGCATTCGGACCCTGTTCTCGCCGGAATATCGGCGCCGCACCCTTCTGGTGACCTTGCCCTGGTTTTTCATGGACGTGGCCACCTATGGTGTCGGCCTGTTCACCACCATCCTGTTCGGCACCATGCGCAATGGCGAGAACGTCGGTATCATCGGTGTTGTCGGCAGAGACCTTGCCAACGCCTTGGACAGCGGCAAGGTGGATATCTTCCTCCTCCTCGGTTCGCTGCTCTCCCTCTGGATGGTGCCTTGGCTGGGACGGATTCATATGCAGATGATCGGTTTTGGCGGCATGACGCTGGGGATGGGACTGCTCTATTTTGCGACGGAGCTGACAGGAGGCACCGCTGCCCATCTGCAGCTCATTCTGAGCGGCTTCATAGTATTCAATCTATTCATGACCGCGGGCCCCAATGCAACGACCTTCATCCTGCCAGCGGAAATGTACCCCACCCAGGTGCGCGCCTTCAGCGCCGGGTTCGCTGCCGCCGTAGCCAAGATCGGTGCCACCATCAGCGTCTTTCTGCTGCCGGTGATCCAGTCTGCGCTGGGCGTTACCGTGATCCTGCTGCTGATGGGCACGGTCAGCCTGTTGGGTCTGGTGCTCACCTACAGCTTCCGTGTGCAGGGCCGTGGCCTGACGCTGGAAGAACACCACGGACCGGCCCTGCCCCAATGAAGCATCGCGAGAAGGAGATCAGACATGCCCTATGCCCATTTTGACGCGCTGCTGGCCGACGTCGCGCCCCTGGACGACATCCCCGTAGCGGTAGTGGATGCCGCCGAAGAGCATGTATTGCGCGGCGCCTGCGAGGCCAAGAGTCAGAGCATCATCGAACCCATCCTCATCGGCGACGCCCAACAGATTCGCAGTCTGCTGCTCAAAATGGGGCACGATTCCGGCAGTTGCCCAAACTTCCATATCATTCACGCCGACAGTGCGGAAGCCGCGGCGGAAAAGGGTGTCGAAATGGTGCTTGCCGGAGAGGCCAAGGCGCTGATGAAAGGACACCTGCATAGCGATGCCTTCCTCCACCCCATTCTCGCCAAACTACGCACGGATCGTCGTCTTTCCCATGTCTTTGTTGCGGATATCCAGACGTACCCGAAACTCCTGCTCATCACCGATGCCGCCATCAATATCACGCCCGACCTCGGCACCAAGGCTGCCATCCTGCAAAATGCCATTGATCTCGCGCACATTCTGGAGGTTGCCCAACCCAAAGCCGCCATTCTCTCCGCGGTGGAAGTGGTCAACCCCGCCATCGTCTCAACGGTGGATGCCGCCTGTCTCTCGAAAATGGCAGAACGCGGGCAGATCACCGGCGCCCTGGTGGATGGTCCCCTCGCCTTCGACAACGCCATCTCCAAAGAGTCGGCGGAGATCAAGGGGATACAGAGTGCCGTGGCCGGAGATGCCGATATTCTGCTGGTGCCCGATCTGGTGTCCGGCAATATCCTCGCCAAGGACTTGGAATATCTGGCCGGCGCGACTCTGGCGGGGATCGTGATGGGGGCCAAGGTACCCGTCATTCTCACCTCCCGCTCCGACCCCGCCCGTGCCCGTCTGGTTTCCGCCGCCCTAGCCGCCCTCGTCCATTATCGCCGGCTGGAGGTGCGGTCATGATCGCAAGCAACGCTCGCTCCCCGTCCATCGCCACCCTCACCCTCAACCCGGCCGTAGACATCGCCTACGAAGTGCCGCACCTGATCCCGGACCAGAAGAGCCATGCCACATCCACCCGCTACGATCCCGGCGGTAACGGCATCAATGTCGCCCGCGCCCTCAAGGAGCTGCTGGTCTACGCCCATAGTTGCTGTGTCGTGGCCGGCAATATCGGCGAACTGCTACAGAAGCTGCTGCAGCATCAACTGGATGATCCGCATTGCGTGCATGTGGAGGGGGAAACCCGCGTCAATGCCACCATTTTGCAGGGTGACCCCGCCACCCAGTTTGAAATCACCGGCATCGGGCCGCGGGTTTCGGAACTGATCCTCGCCGAAGTCCGGGAAACCTTTCTGGGCCTGTGCAAAGACGGTTTTGCGGTACTCACCGGCTCTGTGCCCCCTGGCGTGGATGATCATTTCTATGGAGACATGGTCGATCGCGTCCGCGCCGGAGGCGGACAATCCATTGTCGATGCCCATGGCGCCCTCCTGCAACACGCCCTTCCCCATCACCCCTTCCTGATCAAACCCAACTGCTATGAGCTGTCCCTCCTGCGCCAGCGCGAGCTTCCCACGCTGGAGGATGTGGCGAAGGAGGCGCGTGCCATACAGCGGGAAGGGGTGCAGTATGTCTGTGTATCCCTGGGGGGCGACGGAGCACTGCTGGCCGGACCCGATGGCAGCTATTTTGCCAAGGCACCCCCCATTCAGGTGAAGTCGACGGTCGGCTCGGGCGACTCCATGGTTGCCGGCCTCGTCGCCGCGCTGGCCCACGGCCAAAGTCCGGCAGAGGCCCTGCGCCTGGCCGTCGCCTGCGGCAGCGGCACGGCTGCCCGGCCGGGCACCGAGATATTCTCCCATAATGATCTGGACGAACTGCTACAGACAACGGAAGCGCGTGTGCTCGACATCTGAGAGTAGCCCCCAAAAAAAAGGCCCTCGCGAGGAGGGCCAAAGGGAGGTATGGGAGACAGATCATTCATCCTGCGAATCAAACAGGGGTGATTGGCGCGCACCCTCCTGGCGCATCAGGAGAACGGGCCTTTAGCAATGCCCGTTGTCGTTATCGCCGCCGTTCATATTCTCTTCCGCTTCGGTGCGCCACCAGGCCCCGATTCCGGACGCCGTCTTGGCCACCGCCTTGTTGGGGTAGCAGGTCACCGGGTCCCTTTTGGCCAGTGCAGACCTTTGGTACCAGTAGGTCGCCCGGACCCAGTCGGGCTTTTCGATATGCCCCAATTTCAAGCCGGGGTCATAGAGCGTCCCCAGATAATACCCGGCAGTCCTGTTTCCGCTGTCGGCCTGGTGCTGTAATTGCTGCAAGGCCGCAGGAGAATCTTCGGCCTGGTTTCTGAGGTTCAGCAGGGTCCCTTCGGCCCAGGACAGGACCGGAACCGTGAGACCGAGTGCCAACAGGATCGATGCTGTAAACTTGCCTTTGTACATAACGTGCTCCTCTTCCAAAAAAGGTTCCAAAAAGGTTTTCGCCAGCATGTCCGTTTCCCGGCGAGGTGTTCAGTAACGGGTGAGGGGAACTGTCCCTTGCCGCAATATTACGTGGGAAATTTTCCCACTGATAATGTATAGGCAGTATTCGTGCCATATTGAGTAACCCATGGTAAGAATGTGGATTTGCCAGCTTTATCCCGGACCTGACCAGGCCGAGCATGGAGATCGCTCCGGAATTTTGTCGCTGTAGCACGACGGTCATCCTGAGACAATATACCATATATGATGATAAACAATTAGTTATGATAGTAGCCAACTGTCTACACGAATCCACCTGGCATGGCATCAGTCCTGCTGAAACTGCTCAGCCCTCCGTGGGATGCTACAGGATCATCCCCTGCAGCATGCTGGGAAGGCGGACTCATCCCCTTCTCAGGAGCGCTCAAAATCCCCGGCTGTTCTATACTGATGGACGAAGCCGACCGGGGAGGTCCGGATGGCGACCATGTACCAGCCGCAGTATCCCTTTCCAACCGCAACCGACAAGGAGTAGCAGATGGCTGAGACAGTAACGGATATCCTGATTGTTGGCGGCGGCCCCGCCGGCATGATGACGGGTATCACCGCCGCCCAGTTCTCACCGCACAAGAAAGTGCTGGTGATCCGCCCGGAGACGGATGCGGTGATTCCCTGCGGTATCCCCTACATCTTCGGCACCCTGGGCGGCACCGATGAGGATATGGCCGGGCGCGCGCCTCTGCTGGCGGCCGGCGGCCAGCTTCAGATCGGGACGGTCCAACAGATAGACCGCGTCGCACACACGGCTACCCTGGCCGATGGCGACATCATTCACTGGGAACGTCTGGTGCTGGCCACCGGCGCCGAGAACTTCATCCCGCCCATTCCAGGCACCCATCTGGAAGGGGTCTTCAGCATCCGTAAAGATTACGACTATCTGGACACGCTCTTTAGTACGCTCATCCCACAGATCCAAAAGCTGGCCATTATCGGTGGCGGTTTCATCGGGGTGGAGTTTGCCGACGAAATCCGCAAACGCGGCATTGAAGTGCACATCGTCGAAATGCTGCCGCACCTGATGCAGGCAGCCTTTGACCCGGATGCCTGCACGGCGGTGGAGAAGCAGTTGCGGGCCCATGGGGTTCATATCCATACCGGAGCCAAGGTAGAGGCGCTGCTGCCCGATTCCGGCGGCAAGCGCGTCGGACAAATACAAATCGCCGGACAGGAGGCGCTGACGGTGGACGCGGTACTCATCGCCATCGGCACCCGCCCCCAGGTCGTCCTGGCCAGGGATATGGGCCTGACCCTCAGTCGTTCCGGCGGGATCTGGGTCGACGCCTTCCAGCGTTCCCGCGAAGATCCCGATATATTTGCCGTTGGGGATTGCGCCCATAAGCAGGATTTTTTCACTCGAAAGGCCAATCACGCCATGATCGCCTCACAGGCTGCGGCCGAGGGTCGTATTGCCGGTATGAACCTCTATGGCTTGCGTCAACTCCGTTACAACGCCGGATCGGTGAGCATCTACGCCAGCGAAATCGATGGTCTGGCCTTCGGCGTCGCGGGGCTTACCCAGCGTCAGGCGGAACTGGAAGGCTTCCCCATCCTGGTCGGGGAAACCCGTCTGCCTGATCATCACCCCGCCTCGATGCCCAACACCACGGAGATTTACTGCCGGATCATCTTCGCCGCAGACTCCCTGCAGATTCTCGGCGGCCAAATTCTTGGCGGCGCCACCACCGGCGAACTGGTCAACACCATCGGCCTAGCCATTCAGATGCATGCCTCCGCACCCGATCTGACCAGCATGCAATTCGGCAGCCAGCCCCGCCTGACACCCTCCCTGCACCCCTTGGTGGCCGCTGCGGGTGACGCCCTGCGGCGCCATTACGAACCCCTTCATCCCTGCGTTACAGGAGATCCTCATGCCTAAAATCGCCCAAGCACCGCTCGGCATGTCCGCCGAAAGCACCCGCCGCTGGACGGAAAACTATCGTCTCGCCACCCAGGACAGCGGACGCCTGTTTCTGATGGCGGGCGATCAGAAGGTCGAACATCTCAACGATGATTTTATCGGGGGGCATGTGGCGACGGACGATTCCGACCCGGAGCATCTGTTCCGCATCGCCAGTGAAGCGCCCGTGGGCTGTTTTGCCGCACAGATGGGTCTTATCGCCCGCTATGGCACGGATTATCCGGATGCGCCCTATTTGCTCAAGCTCAACAGCAAAACCCACCTGATCAAAACGGCGCAACGCGATCCGCTCAGCCTGCAGTGGCAGAGCATGGCGCAGGTCCATGATTTTGTGCGCCATTCCGGTCTCCGGGTGGTTGGGGTGGGTTACACCATTTACCCTGGCTCCGAGTTCGAGCCGACCATGCTCAGCGAAGCCGCACGCATCATTCAGGATGCCCATGCCATGGGATTGCTGGCCGTCATCTGGGCCTATCCGCGCGGCAAGGCCGTAGGTGAACGCGAGCAGGATCCGCATCTCATTGCCGGTGCCGCGGGTCTGGCGGCTTGTCTCGGGGCGGATTTCGTCAAGATCAACCCACCACTCAATGCCTCTGGCAGCATGGATGCCAAACTCTTGGGCGAAGCCGTTGCTGCTGCCGGGCGCACCCAGGTCGTCTGCGCGGGAGGTTCCGAAACCGATGCGCCGGAGTTTCTGCAACGCCTTTACGAACAGATTCATGTGGGTGGCACGCAAGGCTGCGCCACCGGCCGGAATGTCCATCAGCGCAGTCAGCCCGACGCGGTCAACTTCTGCAAGGCCATCCACGCCATTGTCGTCCGCAATCAGGGCGTCGATGAAGCGGTCAAACTGCTGAATCCCGCCGCATGATGAAACTACCAGCGCAGCGCAGCAAAATCGTCTGCACCATCGGCCCGGCGTCCGATGCACCGAAAACACTGGAGCAGATGATCCGCGCCGGAATGAACGTGGCCCGCCTGAATCTCGCACACGGTACGCCGGATGAACACCGCACCCGCATTGTCCGTATCCGGGCTGCGGCGGAAAGGGTGGGACAACGGGTAGCCATCCTCGCCGACCTGCCCGGCCCAAAAATCCGTATCGGTGTGCTGCCCGCCCCGGTCACCCTCAAGCGCGGCAGCCGGGTACTCCTCGCCCCCGACGCACCCGGAACCCCGGAGCAGATTCCCCTGGAACTGCCCCGCCTTCCCCATCCTCTGGTCAAGGGGGACACGATATTTCTTAATGACGGCTTCATCGAGTTGCGGGTGGAGCAGCATGATTCTGCCGGTATCCATTGCCGGGTAGTGGTGGGCGGCGTGCTCCTCTCCCATAAGGGCGTGAATCTGCCCGGGGTGACACTGGAAGGCGGCGCCCTCACCCCTGCCGACCGCGAGTTGCTGGCCTTCGCGCTAGAGGCCGGCGTCGATGGGCTGAGTGTCTCCTTCGTGGAAACGCCGGAGGATTTGCACACCGCCCGCCGGGAAGCGCAGGCTTTGGGTTATGAGCCCTTTCTGGTCGCCAAAATCGAAAGGGCCCTGGCCTGGAAACACATGGATGCCATCATCGCCGCCGCCGACGGCATCATGGTGGCGCGCGGTGACCTTGGCGTGGAGGTGCCCATCGGGCAGATCGCGCTGATCCAGAAACGCCTCATCCGCAAGGCCCGTGCAGCAGGCAAGCCGGTCATCACTGCCACACAGATGCTGGAATCCATGGTGCATAATCGTCGCCCCACCCGCGCGGAGGTCACCGATGTCGCCAATGCCATCCTCGACGGTACCGACTGTGTCATGCTCTCCGAAGAATCCGCCATGGGCGATTTCCCCGTGGAAGCGGTCAGAATGCTGGCCGAAATCGCCCGCATCACCGAAAAATCCCGATCCGAGCTGAGCCCGCTCAGTGCAGAAACCCTGCACGACGCGCCCAGTGTGGAATCGGTCATCGCCTGGGATGTGCGCACCGCCGCCGAGCATCTGAATCCATTGTTTATCGTCACCCCCACCGAAACAGGCACCACCGCGGCCCGTATCGCACGTTTCCGGCTGGTCCCATGGATACTGGCTATCAGCCCGCAGGACCGCACTTGCCAGCGCCTGTGCTTTCATTACGGCGTGCATGCGGTAGCCATGCCCAGCCCCGATCAGGGCTGGGAACAGGCCGTCCGCCGCTGGCTGGTGACCCACGGCGTCGAGAAGGGCCTCATTCTCCTTACCCAGGGTCCAAGCCGGGGTCACCCCGGTGGTACCAACCGACTGGAAATCATCCGCCTGGAACAACCCACCATCCACTGATCTGCCCACCGCGCACCCCATTGAACCGGAGGACTTCGTGACCATCGCCCCTTGCTACCTGCTCCCGCAACTGCCCGAATCACTGGCCGGCCTGGCTGAACTTGCCCTCGACCTGCGCTGGTCCTGGAGCCATGTCTCCGACACCCTCTGGCAGCATATTGCCCCCAAACTCTGGGAGCAGACCCACAATCCATGGCTGATTCTGCAGAACGCCGGTGGCGAGACGCTCCAGCAACTGGCCCAGGATAAAGATTTCATCGCGAAGCTGGACGCCTTCGTCGCTGAGCACCGCAGCCGCCTCGCGCAAACGTGCTGGTTCGGCAAAACCTATCCTCACCCGCCCTTCCGTCAGGTGGCCTATTTCAGCATGGAGTTCGGTCTGTCCGAGTCCCTGCCCATCTACTCGGGCGGCCTTGGCATCCTTGCCGGCGACTGCCTGAAAACCGCCAGCGATCTCGGTGTCCCTCTGCTCGGTATCGGCCTGCTCTGGCAGCAGGGCTATTTTCGTCAGAGTCTGGATGAGTGTGGTCGTCAGATCGAACTCTATCCGTACAACGACCCCACCCAGATGCCCGTCACCCCGGTGCGGGACGCGGCGGGCGAATGGCTGCGTCTGGAAATGCCCTTTCCCGGCCGCTCCGTCATCCTCCGCGCCTGGCAGGCACAGGTCGGCCGGGTGACCCTGTATCTGCTCGACAGCAACGATCCCCTCAACACCCCCGCCGACCGTGGCATCACCGCCGAGCTCTATGGCGGCGGCCCGGAGACCCGCCTGCAGCAGGAAATCTGCTTGGGCGTCGGCGGCTGGATGCTGCTGCGCCGCCTGGGTATCCAGCCGGACATCTGCCATCTCAACGAAGGGCATGCAGCCTTCGCCATTCTCGCCCGGGCCTACAGCCATATGCGGGATCACGGTACCGACTTCCCCTGCGCCCTCACCGCCACCCGCGCGGGCAATATCTTCACTACGCACACCCCGGTCTCTGCCGGTTTCGACCGCTTTACGCAGGAACTGATGACGCGCTACGTCGCCGGTGCCTCCGAGGCTTTCGGGATTGATATAGAAACCGTCCTTGCCCTGGGCCGGGAGCATCCGGAAGACCGCCGTGAACCCTTCAACATGGCGTGGCTCGCCATTCGCGGTAGCCTGACCGTCAATGGCGTCAGCCGCCTGCATGGAGCCGTCAGTCGTCGCTTATTCCAGCCTCTGTTCCCACGCTGGCCCGAAGACGAAGTTCCCGTCACCCATGTCACCAACGGCGTGCATATGCCCTCCTGGGATTCCGCCGAAGCCGATGCCCTGTGGACCACATACTGCGGCAAGTCCCGCTGGCTTGGGGACCTGAAGGATATCGAAACGGACTTTCGCAAGACTGCTGATGCCGACATCTGGCACCTGCGCAGCGTCGCGCGGCAGGAGGTGATCCAATTCGCCCGCCAGCGCCTGCAACAGCAACTGGCAGCGACCTATGCGCCCGAAAGAGAGTGTGAACAAGCGAAAACGGCGCTCGACCCCAACACCCTCACCATCGGTTTCGCACGCCGCTTTGCCGCCTACAAGCGCCCCAATATGCTCCTGAGCGACCCGGATCGCCTCTACCGTCTGCTGAACAACCCGCACTACCCCGTACAACTGCTGATCGCGGGCAAGGCTCATCCCCAGGATGGGGCCGGTAAGGCCATGATCCAGCAGTGGACCCAGTTCATCCACCACTATCCCGATCTGGCTGGGCGCGTCGTTTTCATCACCGACTATGACATGCTGGTCGCCGAACACCTGGTGCAGGGTGTCGACCTGTGGATCAATACGCCGCGTCGCCCCTGGGAAGCGAGCGGTACCAGCGGCATGAAAGTATTGGTCAATGGTGGCCTCAATCTCTCGGAGTTGGACGGCTGGTGGGCCGAAGCCTATTGCCCGGAGGTCGGGTGGGCGCTGGGCGATGGGCAGGAACACGATACCGATCTGGCATGGGACCAACAGGAAGCACAGCAGCTCTATCGCCTGCTGGAAGACGAAGTCGTGCCCCTCTTTTACCACCAACGCGATGCCAACGGCTGTCCGTGCGGCTGGGTCGACAAAATCCGCGAAAGCATGAGCCGCCTGACCCCGCAATTCAGCAGCAATCGCATGTTGCAGGAATATGTATCCACCCTCTACGTCCCGGCCGCACAACTTCTGGCCGCGCGCAGCGAACGCGCCACCGTTGACGGCATCTGCAGATGGCAGCATGAAATTCGCCAGCACTGGCAAAGCGTGCATTTTGGCGAACTGAATGTGCAAAGCGACACCGATGCCCACCATTTTCAGGTGCCCGTGTATCTGGATGACCTCGACCCAGACGCCGTTGCGGTACAGCTCTTCGCCAACGGCGAGGGGGGACAGTGCCCGGTCCTCTATACGATGACGCGCGGAGAAGCCCTGAGCGGCGCCATCAACAGCCACAATTACCACTGTGCAGTGCCGACCCGCCACCCGGTAGAAGGCTTCACGCCCAGGATCATCCCATATCGCGAGGGATGCCTGGTCCCCCTGGAAAGTACAGAGATACTCTGGTATCGCTGAAAGGAGAATTCCATGAACAACCAGATACCCGATCTTGCCACGGTCGTCGAGGCCGAACGGAAAATGTTCGGCAAGTACGTGCTGCCCATCGCCATCGTCCTGATCATCATCGGCATTTTCGGACTGCTGAGCCCGGTCATTCTGTCTGCCGCAACCGATGGTGTGCTGGCGGCCCTATTGATCATTGCCGGGTTCACTTGGTTCATCCACAGCTATCAGATGCATCAGCATCATTTGGCGGACTGGCTCAAGCCGGTACTGCTGTTGGCCACCGGCGGAGTGATGATCGCACTGCCCAACGCCGGCATCGCCGCCATCGGCCTGATGTTCATCCTGTATTTCGTCATGGATGCCTACCGCAACTTCACCCAGTCCAATGTCCACGCCGGCCACGGACGGGGGTGGTTTATTTTCAGCGGGGTGATCGATGTCGTCATAGCCATTCTGTTTTTTGTCACCTGGCCACAGGGCTCGCTCATCCTGGTCGGTATCTTTGTAGGCGTAAATCTGATTTTTGATGGCGTCATTCTGCTGATGCTCCGTAATGCCATCTCCGGAGACCATAAATAGCGATGGATGGCGTTCACGCGCCAATGCTCGCAAGCGGAAATCTCGATAAAACGGGTAGCCCGCATCTTCTCGCCATTACTGTCGCCGTAATGGCCTGCATCGTCATGAATGTGCTGGACATCACGATTGTCAACGTGGCGTTGCCGCACATGGAGGGGTCGCTTCACGCCAACAGCGATCAGATTACCTGGGCACTCACCACCTACATGCTGGCCATGGTCATCGTCACTCCCTTGACCGGTTTGCTGGTCGAGCGTTTCGGACAACGGCGGCTCATCCTGTGGAGCGTGGCCGGCTTCCTGGTCTGCTCGGTCATGAGCGGACAATCCCACAGCCTCACGGAAATCGTCTTCTGGCGTTTCATGCAGGGAGCACTGGGCGCCTCTCTGGTGCCTGTCGGACAGGCCATTCTGGTTCAGGCGTATCCCCGGGAGAAACGCGGAGTGGCCATGGCGACCCTCGGTATGGGCACCATGCTCGGTCCCATTGTCGGTCCGGTGCTCGGCGGCTATCTCACCGAAGATCTCTCCTGGCGCTGGTGTTTCTACGTCAATATCCCCATTGGCATCATCGCCTTCACCATGCTGCTTTTTTACATCCCCCGCTTTGGCAAAAGCGAACATCCCCGACCGATTGATTGGCTTGGATTCGTATGGATGGCCATCGGGCTGGGTGCGTTGCAGATGATGCTCAGCCTCGGCGATCAGGACGGCTGGTTGAGCTCCGACTTCATCATCATCCTGATGTTGCTGGCTGGCACGGGCATTTTTCTCTTTGTACTGCGTTCGCTCAGCGTCGCCCATCCGCTGGTCGACTTGCACCTGCTCAAGGACCGCTCCCTGACGCTAGGTAGTGCGGGTATAGGATTATTCGGCCTGGCGCTTTATGGAACCATGGTGATTCTGCCCATCTATCTGCAGGATTATATGGGGTACGAACCGCAAACCGCAGGTCTTGCCATGGCTCCCCAGGGCCTGGGCTCCTGGATTTCCATGTGGATGGCGGGACGCCTGCTCAATCGCGGGGCCAACCCCCGCTGGATGATCATGGCCGGGGTTTTTTTGGGTGCCACCGGCACCTGGATCAGCCTCTCTTATAACCTGCAGGTAAGCCCCGCCTGGATCATTTGGCCCGGAGTAATCCGGGGCCTCGGTCTCGGCCTGGTATCCATCCCCTTATTTACGCTGGCTTTTGCGACCCTCAGCAAGGAGCAGACGCCGGAGGGATCGGGGATATTCAATCTCATGCGCAATCTGGGCGGTTCTGTGGGCATTGCCATCGTCTCCACCATCATGACCGAAGAGGCGCAGGCGGCATGGAACCAGATGGGTGGGCATATCAATCCCTTCAATGCGGCATTGCCGCGTTATCTGGGTGGCGCCGGTTTACGTCAGGGAAATCTGACCTGGCAGGTGCTGGGCCGGATTCTGGCGCAGCATGCGGCAATGCGTGGTATACTGGACGCGTTCCTGTTCCTGTTCTGGAGCTTTTTGGTCGTGATGCTCATCGCACTACTGATGAAGAATAAATCCTAGGAGCCTTATGTTTGCTATAAAAGCGCTATTCAATGATGAAAATGCGGTCAGGGAGGGATTTTCCAGCATCCGCAAGGCGTTGATGGAAAACCATCCGGATCAGGCGGATTACTATGACGTATTGCGCAAGATTCTGCAGCAGCAGATACATCTGAAGCATGCGGTTTTTGCAGAAAAAGACGTCGTCTCCTGTGAATTCTATGGCTTCGACGAAAAGGAATCTGCGATGGCGGAAGCCGCGTTGCTGGATGTCGGCGCGCTGGAAGTCATCGTTGAGTAACCGCTCATGACTCTCTTGAGCATCATCATCTTCCTCCTCATCGGCGGCATCTCCGGCTGGCTGGCCGGGCTGCTGATCACGGGACGCGGCTTCGGAATTGTCGGAGATATCATCGTGGGTATCATCGGCGCGTTCATCGGCGGCTTCGTCCTCCTCTTTTTCGGTCTGGCCGGTCTTTTCGGGGCGGGCATCGTCGGCGCCATCATCGTAGCGTTCATCGGCGCGGTCATCCTTCTCGGCGTCATCAAGCTCATCAAAAAAATCTGACTCCGGGAGTCTTTGCGGGGCGCGACGCGCCCCTCATGATCCTGCGGCATGGGCGCAGCATGCATGGAGAGGACAGATGCCACAGCGCGGGCGGGGCCGACAGTAATCCTTGCCGAGCGAGACCAGCAGCGCATGCAGCGCATTGCGTGTCAGCACATCGTCGGGCTTCAGTTCAGCCTCCATCCTGGCCTGCACTTCGCCGTAGGAAAGATGATCTTCCAGCAGGCCCAGGCGACCGCCGATCCTGCGGGTATAGGCGTCTACCACCATGACCGGCAGGCCCAGGGCATAGAGCAGGATGGAATCCGCCGTCTCCGCGCCGATACCGTGGACCGCCAGCAAGTCTTTCCGCAGCGCCGGAAGGGTCGCCTGCCGCGCAAGCTGTTCCGGCGCTGCGCCCACACCCCGGGCCTCCAGAAACCGGCACAAGGCCAGCAGGCGTCTGGTCTTTATCCGGTAAAATCCGGACGGTCGGAGCAGTTCCGCCAGATCCCCTTCGGGCAGAGCGAGAAGGGTCCGCACACTCAGCGCGTCGACTGCCCGTAGATTGGCAATCGCCTTTTCGACATTGCGCCAGGCGGTATTCTGGGTCAGGATCGCACCCACCATGACCTCAAAGGGGGACTGCGCGGGCCACCAGTCCTGGGGGCCGAAGGCCTCCTCCAGAATTCCGAATACGGCTGACCAGCCGCCTTGTTCCGGCATTGGCGACCTCTAATCCCGGACCGCTCGCCGTCCCTGCCCCGTCCGGCCACGCGATGGCGTCTGCCGGGCTTCCCTCCGGCTGTTATTTTTTCGCGCGTCCGGCAGCGACGCTGTGACGCGTTCCACGCCGTCAGAAGGTGGTATGGCGGGATTGACCCACTGTACACTGGCGAGCAGGGCTTCACGTTCTTCATCGGGCAATTCGTCAAAGTAACCGGTCTTGAGCAGGCGCGGCATCTCCACCACCCCGTAACGCACCCGAATCAGGCGGCTCACGGTCAGGCCTACCGCCTCAAAAAGTCGCCTTACCTCACGATTGCGCCCTTCAGCCAGAGTGACGTGATACCAGCGATTAGCGCCTTCGCCGCCGGCTTCCTGCAAGGTCACAAAATGCGCTTCGCCGTCCTCCAGCGCTACGCCCTGTAACAGGCGGACCTGCTGCTCCGGGCTTACCTCCCCCAGCACCCGGACAGCGTATTCCCGCTCGATGCCGGCACGGGGATGCATCAGCGCGTTGGCCAGATCACCGTCATTGGTGAGCAGCAGCAGGCCTTCGGTGTTGTAATCGAGGCGACCTACCGCAATCCACCGGCTACCGCGCAATCGCGGCAGGCGATCAAAAACCGTGGGACGCCCTGCCGGGTCGCTGCGGGTGGTGAGTTCCCCCGCCGGTTTGTGGTAGCGCAGCACGCGCAGGCGCGGACGTA
Source organism: Acidithiobacillus ferruginosus (assembly GCF_018854495.1). Classification (GTDB taxonomy): domain Bacteria; phylum Pseudomonadota; class Gammaproteobacteria; order Acidithiobacillales; family Acidithiobacillaceae; genus Acidithiobacillus; species Acidithiobacillus ferruginosus. The sequence continues at coordinate 8,479 of NZ_JABBDR010000132.1, read as the reverse complement.
CCCAGGAAGGAATCCGCAACGCCTCCCCGTCAACAGCAATTTTGTCCTGTGCCGTTACCCGATCACCCAGTTTGGCGGGCTGGCCGTTCACCACCACACGCCCCGCCGCGATCCATTCCTCCATGAGGCGGCGTGACCCCAGCCCAAAGCGGGCGAGCACCTTCTGCAATTTTTCGTCCATGTTTCTCCGGAACCTGTCCATCTGCGGCAAATACTTCCGGGATCATATCCTGTCCGCGCCCCCGTACCTATAAAAAAAACAACCCCCGCACCGGGCGGGGGTGTTTTCACTGACCAACAGAATGATCAGGAGGCCTTACGATGGGTATCTTCTTCCTTCAGACGGGTAATGCCCATCATCTTGAACAGCACCTTCTCATAGAAAGGCTCGGAGACACCCATCTTCATTTTGCGGATAAAGTATTTTTCAAAGGCCACCTTCGCCAGATGCACCCAGCGACCGTAGGCAAAGACGTCCACTTTACGGGGCTTCAACTGGGGCAAGGCGATAAATGCCGCGCCACGATCACCCATATCGGCAAAACACACCGCATTCCAGGTGCCCATGGTCTGCTCGCCCTTGCGGCCTTCCAGATCCGCCTTGATGTTGTGCACCGCCGCCGACACCATGGATTCGATCATATAACCGGTCTTGGGCGCGCCGGTCGGCACCGGGGTCGTCTCTACCGGCGGAATGGCGATGGCGATACCCGCCGCGAAGATATTTGCGTATTTCTTGCTGCGCTGGTGCTCATCCACCAGCACGAAGCCACCGGGGTTGCACAATCCTTCGACACCCGCCACCGCTGGCACGCCCTTGAAGGCCGGGATCATCATACCGAACTTGACCGGCAGAACCATCTCCTTGATGGTTTCACCCTTCTCGTCCACCTGGGTTACATACATCTTGTTGTCTTCGACTTTGGTGACCTTGCAGTTGGTATACGCTTCGATACCTTCTTCCTTGAGGCCCTTCGTCAGAATGCCCGTGGAATCGCCCACACCCTGAATGCCCAGATGACCGATGTAGGGTTCACTGGTGACAAAGGTGAAGGACGGAATCTTGTCGCGCATGCCCCGCTTTTTGAGGTCGGAAGCGACGATCATGGCATATTCGTAAGCCGGTCCGAAGCAGCTCGCCCCGGCCATGGCCCCGATGACAATGGGGCCGGGCTCGCGCAACAACGCCTGATATTCTGCAAAGGCCCGTTCCGCATGGTCCACCGTACAAATGGACTGCACCGGACCTTCATGGGGATCGGAACCCGGTACATTCTCGAACGCCAGCTTCGGACCTGTCGTGATCATCAGGTAGTCGTAATGTACCGTGCTGCCGTCCGCAAGGGTGATATTCTGCGCTTCGGCATCGATCTGTTCGGCAGACTGTGCGACAAAATGTATTCCTTTGCGTTCCACATAGTGCCGGATTGGAAAAGCGATATCATCGCGCTCCTTCCACCCCACCCCCACCCACGGGTTGGATGGAACGAACTGGAAATAATCATTGGCGCTGATCAGCGTCACCTCATGCCCGGAACCCAGAGCTTCCTTCATTTCGTAGGCCGCCGGCATTCCGCCTGTGCCCGCACCCAAAATTACCACATGTGCCATTGTCTGCTCCTCTCGTACCCTACCGCGCCAGATTCAAGGTAAGCCACAACATCGGATTTCGCTTACCGAGCCAAATTGGATTTTCTAGCCGGAATATTATAGTACCTTCCCAATTCGTCAAATTAGATTGTTGCAACTTTCCAAATATATTTTTAATAAGGTTTCAGTCCATTATGCCTGCATGTCCGTCTGGCCCTCTTCCATCGTCACGATCTCCGGCAACGCAGCCCGCGACGGCAATGAAAAATGCTCCAGAAAACCGGGTGTTGTCACCCAAAGCGCGGGGCGACCCGGTGTATCCCGGTGCCCGCTGATGGTGATCCAGCCCCGCTCCTGAAGCTGCTGCATAATCTGCACGCTGACCGCAACTCCACGCCAGTGCTCTATTTCCGGACGGGTCACCGGCTGCTGATAGGCAATCACCGCGAGGGTTTCCAACGTGGCCCTTGACAAAGGCCGTGGTGGCTCCACATGGAGGCGCGCCACGAGGGCATTGTGACGCGGATGAATCTGCAGACGATAGCCACCCGCTACACAGACGAGTTGCAGAGGTCCCTCGCCGGTAGCCAACAGCATGTCCAACGCCGCCTCCCATCCCGCGCAGCCGGGGTCGCCGTCGAAAATACCGGCCAGGCGCGCGCGAGTAAGCGGCTCGGCGCTGGACAAAAACAATGCCAGGAGCGCTTCACGCATCAGCTGCCGAAGACCTGCGCCGCCGGCACAACGATCTGCCAGCCCCCATCTTCATTTCCAACCAGGGCCAATGCCCGTTGCCGGAGTAATTCCAGCACCGCCAACAGGGACACGGCCACAGCCAGGCGATCCGCCCGCAACGGCAGAAGCTCGTTGAGATACCAGGGGCGCGGCTCCCGCCGACAAAGCAACAGCATCTCCACCATCCGCTGCCGTAGTCCCATATGCGGATGCACCAGGGTATGGGCGGGGGGTAGTCTGCGGGGCGGGCGCAGCAGCAATGCCCGCCAGGCATTCGCCAGATCGGCGAGAGACACCGGAGGAGGTGCGGGAAACAGATCGGGATGTAGCGCAGGGCAGACCGGCCAGAAATCCCGACCGGCCTGGGACAGGGTGCGGAGCGCCGCAGCCTGACCCTGCACCATAGCCAGTGCTTCCAGGCGGCGCGCCAGCTCCAGCCGGGGATCAAAATCCGTATCGTCCCCTGCCGGAGGCACCGGCAGCAGCATGCGCGCCTTGATCTCCGCCAGCCAGGCGGCCATCACCAGATATTCCGCTGCGAGTTCCAGATTGCGGCGACGCGCCTCGTGCAGATAATGCAGGTACTGGCGGGTCACTTCGGCTACGGGAATATCGCGGATATCCATACGGTTACGGCGGATCAGCCAGAGCAGCAGCTCCAGCGGGCCGGAGAAGCTTTCCAGCAACAGTTCCAGAGCATCCGGCGGAACGAAGAGACCGTCTGGTAGGTCTGCCCGTGCCTGCACGTGAACCCGTACGGGCGCGGCCGACGCGCCGGATTCAGCGGTCGTGCCGCTCATGGGCCAGCCCCATGGCTGCACGGACCCGCTCCAGCGTCTGTGCGGCACGCTGGCGGGCACGCTGAGCGCCCGCATGGGCGATTTCCATGAGTTGTTCTGGACGTGCCGCCCAGTACTCCGCGCGTTCACGGATCGGGGCCTGTTCGGCGAGCACGGCTTCGATTACCGGCTGTTTACAATCCAGGCAGCCGATACCCGCCGTCGTACAGCCGTTGCGGACCCAAGCCTGCGTCTCAGGCCCGGAATACACCTGATGCAGGGCCCAGACCGGGCACTTTTCCGGCGTGCCAGGATCCGTGCGTGCCACTCGCGCCGGATCGGTGGGCATGGTACGTATTTTTTTCTGAACCACCTCCGGCGCTTCGCGTAACGGGATGGTATTCCCGTAGGACTTACTCATCTTCTGCCCGTCGAGCCCCGGCATTTTGGAGGCCGCCGTCAAAAGCGCCTGTGGTTCGCGAAGGATTTCGCGGCCTTTGCCTTCCAGATGGGCCAGGAGTTGCTCGCGCATCTCGGTGTTGAGTCCCGCCTGCCCCCCCAGAAATACCGCTGCCTCGCTCACCGCCAGCGCATCGCCATCCTGCTGGAAGCGCTGTTGCAAGGACAAAAAAGTCTTCGCCGCACGCTTGCCCATGACCTGCAGACCTTTTTCCACCTGAGCCGCAGCGTCGGCGTCGCGCCCGTAAAAACTGTTGAAACGCCGCGCCAACTCCCGGCTGATCTCCAGATGCGCGACCTGATCTGCGCCCACAGGTACCTTGTGGGCGTCATAAACCAGAATATCCGCCGTCATCAACAGCGGGTAGCCCAGGAAACCGAAGGTGGCGAGATCACGTTCGCGCAATTTTTCCTGCTGATCTTTGAAGGTCGGGACACGCTCCAGCCAGGAAAGCGGCGTCAGCATTCCCAGCAGCAGCGCAAGTTCGGCATGCTCTGGCACATGGGACTGGATGAAGAGCACGGCTTTGTCCGGGTCCACACCCACGGCCAGCCATTCGATGAGCAGATCCCAGACCGCAACACTGATCCCGTGGGTCGTCTCGTAATGGGTGGTCAGCGCATGCCAGTCGGCGACGAAGAAATAGCACTCCGCTTCATCCTGCAGACGCAGCCAGTTTTTCAGTACGCCATGATAATGCCCCAGATGCAGGCGGCCCGTCGGACGCATGCCGGAAACGATGATCTCTCTCATCACCAACCACCCATCGTCAGAAAAAAGTTGCTCATCATCAGAAAAAGGGGACCCAGCACAGACCAGAGCACGCCGGTGAACAGCAGCAGGATCAGGATGATGAACCCGTAAGGTTCAATCCGGCTCAGGGCAATGCTGGCGGACGGTGGCAAAAGCCCCACAGCCACCCGACCGCCGTCCAGCGGCGGGATAGGAATCAGATTGAAAATGATGAGGATCACGTTGATCATGATGCCCGCTTTGCCCATCAACTGCATGGGTTCGTCAAGATAGGCCAGGGCACCGGGAAGATGTCCGCCGAGCCACAGCACCAACGTCCAGAAGAAGGCCATCAACAGGTTGGCGGCCGGCCCGGCGATGGCGACGAGCACCATATCGCGCTTGGGGTCTTTCAGCCCGCCAAAATTGACCGGCACCGGTTTGGCATAGCCGAAGAGAAAGGGCGAATGAAACAGGAGCAGTATGCCCGGCAGAAGGATCGTTCCGAAGGGATCGATGTGTTTAATCGGATTCAGGGTTAGCCGCCCCATGAGCATGGCCGTCGGGTCGCCCCGCTTCCAGGCGACCCAGCCATGGGCCACCTCATGCACGGTAATGGCGAACAGGACAGGAATGGCCCAAATGGCCAAGGTTTGGATAAATTGCGCGGCATCAGACATGGCCGGAGTATATCAGCGTAATGACCCGCTCGCCTAATACCACCGACATCTCAAACCACAGCACCCAGACTCAGCGCAGCCGGATCACCGGCACCTTCACGAAGCAACCGGGGCGGCCACTGCAGCAAATCCACCACTGTTGAACAGCGCACCCCGCCAACGCCGGAAAGCAGCACCATATCCACCTGATTGCCCATCGTTTCGCAGATTTCATCGGGATCCGTCAGCGGTGCAGTGGCACCGGGAAGCTGCAGGGTGGAGCTCATCAGGGGCTCTCCCAACTCGGCAATCAGCCTCTCACAAAGGGGGCTGGCGGGGATGCGTACACCGATACTGCGCTTTTTCGGGTCGGCGAGGCGACGCGGCACATCCCGGGTCGCCGGCAGGATGAAGGTATAAGGTCCGGGCAGGATTCTACGCAGCAGTGCGTAGGCGCGATCGTCCAGTTTGGCATAGTCGGTCAACTGAGAAATGCTGGAAAACAGCAGCGAAAGGTCATGCTGCAAATCCAGTTGCCGGATACGCCGCAGCCGTTCCTGGGACTCCCGTGCCGCCACCGTACAGCCCAAGGCATAACAAGTATCCGTTGGATAAACCAGCAAGCCGCCCCCGCGCAACACTTCAGCCGCTTGCGCCAGCAATCGCGGTTGCGGGTCCACGGGATGCAATTCCACACACAACGCCATGACAGCCTCCTGAAAACGCAACATTACCTGCCCTAGGCAGGTACCCGGGGGATGATACGCCAGCCACGCGCGGTCCCGCCAGAACTGCGCTATCATTAAAGGTCCTATCCACCGCAGCTCAAGGAGGCGGCCAACACAATGCCCGCAGATAGCGTTCGTCCGACCTGGTCTCTGACCGATATTCCCTATGCCGCCATTGAAAAAGAAAAGATCATCGGCAACACCGACTGGTTTTACCTGTTAGCCGGCGCCTCCTTTGTAGAAACCCTCTCCGATCTCTATACCCGCAACCTGGTGGAGTATTACCGGGAAAACGTCGGTGCCACCCTATGGTTGCGCCAGGAGTGGGAGTTAGAAGAGGTACAGCACGGGCACGCACTGCGCCGGTATGTGTTCTTTGTCTGGCCGGATTTCGACTGGGAACGTGCGTATCAGGGCTTCGTGGAGGCGTATGCGCCCTACTGTCGCACGGAGTTGCTCGGACCCACTCACGCGCTGGAGATGGCTTCGCGTTGTGTCGTCGAGACGGGTACGGCCAGCTTCTACACGATGATTCAGGCGGCGAGCCCGGAGCCGGTACTGCGCCAGATCGCCGCACACATCCGCGCTGACGAAGTCCACCACTACAAATATTTTTACAGAATTTTTAGGCAATATCAGGCCGCCGAAAAAAATTCGCGATGGCGTATCGGCCGCGAACTATGGAAACGAGTGGCGGAAGCCGACCAGGAAGACAGCTTTCTGGCGATCAAAAATGCTTTTGAAGTGAAAAATCCGGGAGAGAAGTTTTTCGTAGAGGACTTTGCCGCGTTCCGGAAACGCATAGCCGGCTGGGTAGATCGCTATTACCCTTTCGATATGGCCATCAAGATGCTGCTCAAACCCATCGCCTTGCCCCCCGTGCTGCAAAGGGCGGCACTCCCCCTGCTTAGCCACGGCGCACGCCGCACCTTACTCGGTTGAGCGTGGCGCACGCCGGTCGGGCACGAACTCATACGGACCATATCTGCACCACGCCGACCGCTTCGCCTACCGGCTTCCCTTCCTCCGGAGACGCGGGCGTCAGCTTCAGCCACTGAGCCTGTTCCACATGGCCCATCACCTGGCCCGCGGCACTGACTGCCTGCAAACCGGATTGCAACACCGGTTGGGCAGATGCGGTAGGTGTGGGGCTAGCGACGGGGGTCACCGTATTCACAAAACTCCCCAAGGCCACAAAAGGTGCGGCGATCAGCATCGTTAACAGGGCATTATAGATGGGCTTTTTCATGGCTATTCCTTTTTAGTCGTCGGATGCGCAATGAATCAAGCAAGTATCATGCCATGCTGCCAAATGTACAGCATCCAGCGACGGACATAGCACGCATACACAAGGTCATGCGCATTTTTTGCGGGCATCGGACCAAAACATCGCGAAGTGCCAACTTCTGCCATATGCGCCAAATACCTGCAATCCTGTCGTCAGCCCCCGACACAAAATCCTCTCTGATTTATTTTTCAATGAAAAAATAAATAGTTGGAGCGTTTCCACCGAACTACATCTGGTGGAAGCACATAACCGCACCTTGTGATAACGTAACAAACGATTTTTACCCAATGGCCAGTTACTGGCGGGTGGAAAAGAGTTCAAGGAAGGAGATGCGCGTGATCTACCGGATAAGCATTGGGCCGATCGACAACGGCACACCCGACAACAGGCGATGTTCATGTCCAGGCTATTTTCTGCTGGGGATGCTCCTTGCAATGTGGACGATCCCGCTGCTGGCCCAGGCATCGGGCCTGCAGCTTTCGACGGCCAACACAACGCTGCAGGCCATCCACCGCGGGCTGTCACAACATGCCGATACGCGGCAGCTTCAGAGCTGGCAGAAAAGCGTAACCGCCATTGGCCATGATGCAGACGCCTGCATGACCGAAAAAAACAGCAATCTGAGCCAGACAGACAAGGCCCTGGGCATTCTTGGACCCGCCGTCGTCGGCGAACCGGAGAATCTGACGGTTTTACGCCAGAAGCTCCAGAATGAGCAGAAAACACTCAGCGGAGAACTCGCCACCTGTAAGGTTCTCGCCGTTGCGAGCGCGGATCTGAGCCGACAGATCCGCGAAAAACGTGATGCGCTACTGGCCCAAATGCTGTTGCGCCACGATCACGACATCTGGCAGCAGGCCATGGCCCTTCTGTCCATTTCTGCCACTACCTGGGTTGACGAGCAGCATTTCTGGCTTACCTGGAATGAACATTCCATTTTTGCCCAGAAGGGCCTGCAACTCTCCGCCGGGATCGGCATTTTCCTGTTCGCCCTGCTGTCGTTTCTGCGGGTGCCTTTGGCCAAGGCCATTCATCGCACGCTGGATTTATCCGATACGCAGCGTAATTTCTACCACTATGCACCCCTGCTGGGGGGCATCGCCGCAGTCGCAGCGTCAAGCCTTGTTACAGGCACCTTTTCGCCCCTCATTGCCCTCATATTCGGCACCTGGGGCGCCTATGCCACTATCTCCATGCTGCTCGCGTGGGCCCTGCGGTCGTCCGGCATCGTCAGCCGCCATTTTTCCTGGGAGCGGCAGACGCTGCGCTCCGCACTGCGAACCCTGCGGTTCATTGCCCTCCTCTCCCTATTTGGACTCGTGTGGATAGGCATTTCCCCTCGGGATCCCCTGTCCGCAGCAGACCGGTCCTTTTTCGTGTCCGCATACCATCTAGTCCTTCTCGGCGCGGTGTTATGGCTAGTCTGGCGAACCGGCGTACAAAAGCCTTTCCGAGCTTATCCGCTGCCTAGGATGGCCCTACTTCTGGCCCTGATCGGTACCGCCATA
>NZ_JABBDR010000131.1 GCF_018854495.1 Acidithiobacillus ferruginosus | reverse complement strand
GTGGACTCCGATGCCAGATAGACCCCCTCATCCGCCAGCCGTGGCACAATCTGGGTCGGTGGCAGGTGTGCGGTATCCCGACGATGACAGGCGTCCAGCACCTCCTGTACCTCGGCTTCACTCAGTTTGTTGGTCGGCGCCGGTCGTTCCACCGTCGTGCGGGCATCCGCCTTCACCATTCCCTGCTCCTCTGTCCATCGCTGGACGGTGCGTAATGATAAGCCCGCTTCTGCGCAGGCCCGCGACCGGCGGGCACCACCGTCAGCAGCTTCCTGTATCCATGCGACCAATTGTTGCCGCTCCGGGACCGAGGTTAATCTTCCCCGGCGTCGTCCCCCCAGAGGGCGTTCAATTTTTTTCGCAGGATCAATATCGCGGCCGCTTCGGCCAAGGCCTTGTCTTTACGATGCAGTTCCCGCTCCAGCTCACGAATCCGTTTCTGGTCTGCACGGGTTTGCGCACCCGCTGTCTGTTTTTGTTGGGTGGCGGTCTGCTGTCCAACGATACAAGCCTGTTTCCACGCTTTTACCTGGTCTGGATACAGCCCTTTCTCCCGGCAATATTCGCTCAACTCCACCTCTGACAGCAGGGCCGTTTCCACCACCGCTGCCAATTTGGACTCACCAGACCAGCCTTCGGCGGTCTTCTTGGTCACTGCGCTCATTTCACCACTCGCCATCGCCTGCTTGCGCCAATGGTACAGGGTAACATCAGAAATCCCTTCCTGTTTGGCCAGTTCCGCCACGGACAAACTGGAGGGCGGCAACATCTTCTGCAATACAGCGGCCTTACGTTCTGCTGAGTAATGCTTCATCTCGATAATCCACTTTCCGCCCCCGCTCTACGACTTACTCCATTTCAGAGAGGCGACAACTACCCTGACACCGGGGG
>NZ_JABBDR010000130.1 GCF_018854495.1 Acidithiobacillus ferruginosus | reverse complement strand
GATAATCCACTTTCCGCCCCCGCTCTACGACTTACTCCATTTCAGAGAGGCGACAACTACCCTGACACCGGGGGGGTCCAAGAACAGAATCACCTTTGCTCCAGAGAGCAATGGGGAGATCTCAAACATAGAAAGTCCGCAGAACAACGACTCAATCGATGTAGCTTTTCCGATCCTCCACGGACCGATGGGTGAGGACGGGACAGTTCAGGGTTTTCTGAAACTAGCGAACATTCCCTTTGTAGGATCAAGCGTGTTGGGTTCAGCTGTCGGCATGGACAAAGATGTCATGAAAAGACTGCTACGTGATTCGGGAATTCCAATCGGGAAGTTTCTTACATTTACGGATGAAACTGAACCCCTAGGTTTCTCGAAAGTAGTCAATTTGTTGGGAGTGCCTTTTTTTGTAAAACCTGCCAACATGGGGTCCTCGGTTGGCGTTGGCAAAGTGTATGATGAGACGACCTATCAAGCAGCAATAGAACTAGCATTCAAATTTGATCTCAAGATAATCATCGAGGAATTTATCGATGGACGAGAAATTGAGTGTTCTATACTAGGAAACAGAAATCCGATCGCTTCAGTAATTGGCGAGATAAAGCCCCGTCATGATTTCTATTCCTACGAAGCCAAGTACATTGATGAGAACGGTGCCGAGCTAGAAATACCGGCTAGGATACCTGATGTAGTTGCAGACAAGGCTCGAGAAATCGCAATAAGGACTTTCAAGGTTCTTTCGGCAGAAGGCTTAGGACGTGTTGACATGTTTTTGAGGCAGAATGGTGAAGTTGTAGTAAATGAGATCAACACAATTCCTGGTTTTACAAAAATCAGCATGTATCCTAAACTCTGGGAAGCTACCGGAATAACCTATGCGGAACTGATCGACAGGTTGATTCAACTGGCCCTAGAACGATTTGGGAGAGAGAAGAAATTGAGGACAAGTTACTTGTAGAGGAAGAAGACTAAAGGACTATGTTGTTATATTATATATAGATAGAAGACTTCTAACATCTATATAAACCTGACTTATTTGGCCGTCACGACCCTTGCAAAGCAAGGCTCGCGCCAGCCAAAACGCAGGTTATCTAGGCGTTCAACGCGATAGGCTGCCGCGTTTTCCCCGCCTTCAAAGAGAACTCCATTAGCATGTATTCCGGGGCTGTATGAAGGGCGGGGAAAAATGGTAAGCTGCGAAGCGTCGTTTCGCTGTCGCATAAGCAAGCTTGATGCGCACAGCCGAAAGCAGACGCTTCGCGAGGGATTACAAAGAAGAGGCCCTGCCCCATGAGTTATGCTGGACTGCAAGCTGAATTTTCATTTTTGGCGCTGCACAGGCGTCGACCTCTCGTGTCGAACAGTTCGTTGGAACGGACGTTCCGCGCAAACGTAGTTCCAGCCGGCAAGTCCATATTGGCGGAACGCCGCTCAACTCAGTCACGTTAGATTGCACTGGAGGTTTACCGTGACCAAAAAAGCAACAAAACCCGAAGAAATCGGACAGTTGTTCCTCAAATACCTCAACGAAGGCGATCTGAATGCATTAATGAGCTTATATGAGGAAGATGCAGTGCTTTCCGACCAAGCAGGCCATCTCTTGCGGGGCCATGAGCAGATCAGAAGCTTCTATGAAATCTTGATTTCACAAAAAATCTCCTTCAACCCCGGCATTCAATCTATCCCGCTCGTGCATGGTGATCTCGCTTTAACTTCAACCAAGATCCCCAATGGAGACATCACGGCAGAGGTTGCTCGCAAGCAAGCCGACGGTTCTTGGCGCTGGGTGTTAGATCAACCCTCAGTGAAGGCTGGGCGTGCAATCTAACAATTCATTCAAGTCGACGCCGCTTCGCGGGTCGGCTTAATTCAGGCGTTCGGCGTCACGGGCCGCTGATTCCGATGGCTCGTAGAAGGAGGCACGATGGCATCGACCAAAGAGTACGACCAAGTGGCAAGCGACATGCGTCGGCCAGGAACTGAACAGGCAGACGGCAACCTGGATGCCAGAGAGTTGATTCGGCATGAACCGCCCCGGGTTTCGTGGAGGCCATTTGGTTTAAGTGCAGGCCGTTAATTCGGTCTGTTCGGCGAGTTGCCGA
>NZ_JABBDR010000013.1 GCF_018854495.1 Acidithiobacillus ferruginosus | reverse complement strand
CCGCCGAATGCGCTGCCGTTGTTATTGGCGGGGCTCGTCACGGCATAGAGCACTTCGCTGAAACCGTGCGCCCCGGGATTGAATACACCCGCCCGCCCCGCCACCGTGGTGACGGCGAGGGCCGTACCGATCAACACCAGCAGAGGCATGATCAGAATGGATAATGAGGTCATTTTTATTTCAAAGGACTCGATCTTCTTGCCGAGAAACTCCGGCGTGCGCCCCACCATGAGACCGCCGAGAAAAACCGCAAAAATCATGAAGGCGAGGAAAGTAGCGAGACCGGAGCCGACACCGCCAAACACGACCTCACCCAATTGCATCAGGAAAAGGTTTACCCCCCCGGACAACGGCATCATGGAATCGTAGGCGCCGTTAGCGGCCCCCGTAGAGGTCGCGGTAGCCAATGTTGCAAACAGCGCGGTCGCTCCAGAACCGATGCGGTCTTCCACCCCCTCCATATTGCCACCACCAGCAAGACTCGCGGTGTTGGCCTGGGAGATCCCCAACTGTGTCAGGACGGGGTTTCCAGTCAGTTGATAGTGCTGACTTACGAGCGTCAGCGGGATAAAGAGCACCAGCATGGAAATCAGGATGGCCCATGCCGTGCGCCTGGCCTTGGCCATATGCCCAAACAGGAACACCAGGGCAGAGGGAATCAGAATCATGGCCACCATTTCCAGGAAATTGGTGAAGCCGGTGGGATTTTCAAAAGGGTGGGCATCGTTCATGTTGAAAAAGCCACCGCCATTGTTGCCGAGCATCATGATGGCTTCTTGCGAGGCCACTGGTCCCACATGCATTATCTGATGAAGAATGGTTTTACCGCCCGATACAAAGGGTGCAACAAGATCTGCCCGTACCTCGCCGGCGAGTGTTTGGACCACACCCTGTTCCATGAGAATCAAGGCAAAGAGCGCGGAGAGGGGAAGCAGCACGTATAAAACGGTGCGGGTCATGTCGACCCAGAAATTTCCGAGATCCTTGGTTTTATGACGGACGATAGCGCGAATGATGGGCAGGAGGATGGTGATTCCCGTCGCCGCCGAGAGAAAATTCTGCACGGTCAGGCCCAGCATCTGCGAGAGATAGCTCAAGGTCGAGCCGCCGGAGTAATCCTGCCAGTTGGTATTGGTGGTAAAGCTCGCTGCCGTATTGAAAGCGGAGCCACCCTGGACGCCAGCAAAGTGTAAAGGATTCAGGGGCAGCACACCTTGCGCCAACAACAATGCATAGAGAAAAACGCCACCGATCAGGTTAAAGATCAACAGGGCGATGGCGTAGCGCTTCCAATCCATTTCCTCGCTCGCAGAAACGCCGGAAACACGGTAAATTCCCCGCTCCACGGGACCCATCAGGCGTGTCGCCCAGAATCGATCGCCCGCATAGACGCGATGCATATAGTGTCCCAAAGGCAAGGCCAGCAGAATGGTCAACAACAAAATTGCGGCGGTCAGTATGGTAGTGGATATCATAGAAACCGCTCCGGATTAATCAGGAATACCAAAAGATAGATGAAGAGCATGGCGCCCAATCCGAGGCCTATCCACACAAAAGCGTTCATTTTATGCTCCTCAGGCGATTCAATAGCTCAACAACCCCGATGGATGCCAGGAAAAAACCGATAATAATAAATAAGTATACAAATTCCATGCCAACCTCCTGCGTGAGCACGGGCCAACATCCCGCACACAATCATAATATGCTCGCCTGAAAGCCTAGCAAGATTGCATCTATAAATTCCATATAAATCATCTATAAATTCTATATAAACGGTATGTTTTATGAGTAAACCATGCCCATTGCAGATAACGGTGCGTTAACCCGCTTGGTAATGGTCGGGCTTTGGCCTATGCTCAAACGCGGGAAGGCGCGACAACAATGGAGCATTATGGACGGTGGAATCCGGTACCTGGTAATAGCAGATGTCGACTGAAGATCGCAAAGACGGACGACCCGATCCGGATGCCCTGTTGGCACAGGTGCAGCAGGAGGAGCAGGCGCGCCAGCGCGGCCGCCTCAAGATTTTTTTGGGTGCCGCCCCTGGCGTTGGGAAGACCTACGCCATGCTGCGCTACGGGCAGCAGGAGATGGCCAAGGGGGTGGACGTTTTGGTGGGCGTCGTCGAAACCCACCAGCGCAGTGAAACCCAAGCGTTGGCCGATGCCCTGCCGGCGTTACCGCGAGTGCATATTCCATATAAAAACGTTGTGCTTGAAGAGTTTGATCTGGATGCGGCCCTTGCCCGTCGTCCCGGACTGCTCCTGTTGGACGAGCTCGCCCACAGCAACGCCCCCGGCTCTCGCCACAAGAAGCGCTGGCAGGATCTGGCGGAATTGCTGGACGCGGGTCTTTCCGTGGCGACTACCGTAAATGTTCAGCACCTGGAGAGTGTTCACGAAGTCGTCCAGCAGATTACCGGGATACAGGTTCAGGAGACCCTGCCGGATCAGATCATTCAGCAGGCAGATGAAGTGATTCTGGTAGATATCAGTGACGAGGATCTTTTGCAACGGCTGAAGGAGGGCAAGGTGTACCTGGGCGATCGCGGTCAGCGCGCGATGACACATTTTTTCCGTAAAGGCAACCTCATCGCCCTGAGGCAATTGGCATTGCGACTGGCAGCGGACCGGGTTGATCTGGAGTTGCGGCAGTTTCATCAACAGAATCCGGAGGAGAGGCAGCGTAGCGGAAGCCGGGATCGCTTGCTGGTGGCCGTGAGTGGCCGCCCGGAAGATGAGCATCTGGTGCGTGCGGCATATCACCTGGCGACCGCCCAACGGGCCGACTGGCTGGTGATTCATGTGGACACTCCACGCGGTCTGCTGCAGAAACCCCAGACCCAGGCATGGATATGGAATCACCTGCATCTTGCGGAAAGTTTGGGTGCGGAAACCGCACGTCTGACCGGAGTAAATATCGGCGCGGAGGTTTTGGCTTATGCGCGGCTGCGCGACGTCACCCAGATTGTACTGGGACAGACGCAGGGCCTGCGCAAATTCCTTTGGTGGTGGCCCGGTTCTTTGACGGCGCATCTGCTGAACAGCGAGCGTGGCATCGATGTGGTAATTCATCCATTACCGGTTAAAAAAGCCCCTCCCGAAGATCGACGCCTGCGGAATCAACAATACCTTGGCATTGTGGACACGCCCCTGCGCCGCAGCATCCGGAATCGCGCCTTTGTGATCAGCGGCGCAATAGGTCTCGCTTTAAGCGGTCTGGCCTGGTCTCTGGGGGCTTACCTGGGTTTTGCCGGAGTGTTCATGCTCTACATGCTGGGCGCGGTGGGCACCGCCCTGATGTACGGCCGCTGGCCCTCCCTCATCACGTTCGTTGCCGCCGTGGTTAGTTACTACTCGTTTGGATTGGATCGCGGTTTGCCAACCACGGTGGGCTCGCTTGCTTACTTTGCGCTGATCCTCTCTCTGATCCTGCTCATCAGCCAACTGGTGGCGCGATCCCGCGAGCAGGAACTCATGGCCCGGATCCGCGAGCGACGCGCCCGCAATCTCTATCAACTGGTTCAGGCGCTCAGCAGTGCCCGTGGCGTCGAGGGGATTCTGAACGCAAGTATCGAGAAGTTGCACCAGACCCTGGGTATTGCGGTCGCATTCTGGCTGCCGCTGGTGGACAACGCGGGTGGTCCTTTGCAGATGTTTCCAGCGTCCACCGACCTGGAAGCTCCACAACGCAACCTGCGGGCTGCTGCCCGGTGGAGCTTTCTGAATAAAAAGAATGCGGGGATGAGCACCGACACGCTGGCGGACATTCCGGCACTGTTTATGCCCATGCTGTCCGGCGAGCGTGCGCTGGGGGTCATGATGCTGTCGGATCTCGACCTGCGTCGGGCTCCTGCCGACTGGTTGCGCTTTCTCGAAACAGTAGCGCGACTCATCGCGGTGGCTCTGGATTCGGCGCAAGCTTCTCTTCAACGGACTGAAGCCGATGTCCGTTTGCGGGTCGAGCAATTACAAAATGCGCTGTTAGGCGCCGTTTCCCATGACCTCCGGACGCCCTTGGCTGGCGTACTGGGCACAGCGACGACACTTTCGCGCAATGCGCAGGGCTTGACTGCCGATGAGCATGATCTCCTGGAAAATATTCGCGAGCAAACCCAAAAGATGGAACACACCGTGGACCGCATTCTGCACATGGCCGCATTGCAGTCCGGGCGACTCCATATCAAAAAAGAATGGGTTCCCCTGGAAGACTTGTTGGTCACCGCACGCGATCAGGTTAAGGCCGTATGCGCTGATCGTCCCTTTCAGACGCGGATATCCAAAGACTTGCCATTGCTTCTCGTGGATCCGCAACTGATGGTGCAAGTGCTCACCAACCTGCTGGAAAATGCTTGTAGATATAGCCCGAGTGATCGCGCTATCGAGCTAGAAGCCTATGCGAACGATGCAGAGATTACTGTTTGCGTCATTGACCACGGCTTTGGCGTACCACCCGGCCGCGAAGAGGAGATATTTCTTCGTTTCAGCCAGGTCAAACCGCCCCATGGCCTGGGTGGCAGCGGACTGGGCCTCGCCATTTGTGCTGCTATTATAGAGTTGCATGGCGGACGTATCTGGGTGCGTAACCGGGTTGCAGTGCGTGGCGCGGTGTTTTGTTTTACCGTACCTCGGGAGCCTGAGCCGCCTATGCCATCTGACGGAGATTAAGCCGTGACAAACATACACGAGGGCGATCTGGATATCCTGTTGGTGGAGGATGACCCGGGTATTGGCGGGTTTCTGCAGGCGGCGATGGACCGCGAACCAGGATATCGCTTGTACTGGGAAACCACGCTGAAAGATGCGTGGAAGGCTTGGGAAAAACGACAAATCCAGGAAGGTCGGCCATTCGCTTTGATTCTGCTGGACCTTGGTTTACCGGATGGGGATGGGCAGGGATTCATCCGTCGATTACGCGACCACGGAGGGGAACAGGCATTAATCATCGTCATCTCCGCGCGTGGAGGGGAGGCTGACAAGGTTCAGGCCCTCGATAGTGGCGCCGACGATTATCTGACCAAGCCGTTTACCATTGGCGAGCTGCTTGCGCGCCTGCGCGCGCATTTGCGGCGACGACCAGTAGGTTCATCCGCCGAATCTTCCCATTGGGTCATTGGCGTCTTGGAGCTGGATGATCTCACCCATACCCTTCGCAAGGGCGGGGTGCCCATTCCGATGACGCCCAAGGAATATCAACTGTTCCACCTTTTTGTGATGAATCAGGGGCGGATATTGTCGTATCGACGAATTCTCGGCGCAGTGTGGGGAGAGCACAGTAGCGATCAGGCCCACTATGTAAGGTTATATATCAAACGACTGCGGGAGAAGATTGAGGATGATCCCGGAATGCCACAATATCTGGTAACCGAAAAAGGGGTTGGGTACCGATTTGGCAATCCGGAGGTGTCAAAATGACCGCATTCAAGGGAAAGATGCCACGCGCTTTGGCGGCGAGGATAAAACGGTAATCAGTCATCGCCATCCGCGTGTTTCTGCGCGAGAAACCCGATGCCATCCAACACCTGATAAAGATCTCTCGCATAATAATCGGGCACTACGTCGTTATAGGATTTGCTGCCCTGATTGGAGTCCACAAAAATGGTTTTCATCCCCGCCTGTTGGGCGCCATAAATATCCCGATACATATCATTGCCGACATAGATGGTTTCATGGAGAGCCACTTCCAGTTGCTCTGCGGCCATGGTAAATAATCGGGGGTCTGGTTTGCGATAGCCGTAGTCACCGGAAATAACCCGTACGTCAAAATATTTCTTGATACCCAGCGCGCGCATTTCGGGGAGCGCAAAGCAGCGTTGCGCGTCGGAAACGGTCGCCATCCGGTAGCTTTCCTGAACACTTTTCAGGATACGTTTGACACCGTCGTAACGCTCCAGGCGGGTGCGGGAGAGACCACGATGCAGGCGGGCCAGCTCTCTGGCCAGTTTCCCCCGGCCTTTGAGGGGTTTGCTGTTCTCCTGGACGAGCAACGTGTGCCAGATCGCCTCGACGTCGATTTCCGGATATCTTTCCGCAGATTGGCGTTTTCCTTCTTTCAGGATAGCAAAGTAGCGTTCGCGCACCTCACGCCGGTTCATGAAGACCCGGTGATAGGTGAGATAATGGGATATGCCGCGATAAATCTCCTCCATTTCCTCATTGGTTTCAATGTTGATCAGGGTACCATAAAGATCGAAAAATACGGCGCGTATGGACATGGTGTTATCTCCGCAGAATGTGAGTGGCTTCGTGGATCAGGGCCTGACTGTAACGCCAGTCCAGCCAGGAATTGCGGGCAATGCGTAACAGGGTCATGCCCATGTAAAAGGGGATTCGTTCGGTAATCGAGGCGAAAGCGGCATGACAATCCGGAAAATGGGTGCTGTATTCCCAGAGAAAATGGCCGATAAATGGTTCGGCATGCTCCCCATGATGGGTGCTGCGCATGAAGTGATGTTTCAGCTCTCCCGCGATCATGCCGAGATCATACGCGCGATCTGCATACTGCATCCGTTCCAGATCGATGGCAATGGTACGCCGATGGGCCGCGAAGAGAAAATTGGAGGGCGTGGCATCGCCATGGATCAGCACCTGCCGGTCCGCCCACATGCAGCCCATATACTGCCAGCGCTCCCGGTAATGATGGAGTTCTCCGGTCTGATGGGGGGATAGCCGCTGGCGTCTCTGCAGGCGCGCCGTGATCTTGTCGAAATAGGCAAATTGGGCATCGAAGCGTACGGTCTCCACGCGAGCTGTCCGGTTATGCAATTTGGCAAGGAAATAGCCGAGGTCCGTCAGGCGCGCATATAATAACTCCGCATCGTTGTGCTCAATACTCTCTCCGATGACCCTGGAGAGGGATTGTCCAGGACAGAATTCCTCGATGATGACACTGTTGATATCCCGTGAAATTCCCAGGGGCTGCGGAATATACAGGCGTTCGGTCTGGAAACCCAGGTCGCGCAACAGATGCATATGCCGCCATTCGTTGTGCGCCCGGTCCCAGGCCTGTTGCGGGTCCTTATGGATACGGTTGAAGAACTTGCCGATCACTTTCTGCTGGGAATGGGTTTCCTCATAGAGAAATACCGCATTGGATGCCGGAAACTGAAATACCCGAAACTGACTGGAGCCTTGCCCATGGTCTGGTCGTGGAAATATCTGCCTACTGAGATACGCGTAGAGTGGATCGTAGGGATTCAGACGGCCCAGGTATTTCATTTTGTGCCGTTTGCCTTGTCCTGAATCTCCGGGGGTGGGGGCCGCAGTACCGGATGCAATTCTATCCCGATGATTTTCCAGCCCGACTCCGCACCGTTCAGCAACGGCGCGATATTTCGCTGGATTTGTTGCTCCAGCGCAGCCCTGGCTGAGGTGGAGTCGGTGATGCCGACCAGGTCCGGAAACGCCATGAAGGGGTTGGCGATGCGCGCATCCAGTTGTCCCTGCAGTGGGAGAAGGCTCTTCCAGGGGCCATCGCCCTGCAGGATGGCCACCGGATGAATGGTCAGGACATGGATTTGCCCGGTATGGTCCGTAATGGTGACGCCGTAAGACCCCAGCTCCACGGCGCGTTGGGCGGGTATCAGCGCGGTGGGTTTCCGTGTCACCAGCGGCGCGCCGATACTCCGCGGACGAACCGGCAGATGGAGGGCTATACCCACGGCAATGGTTGTGAGCAGCACGGCGAGGATGCCGAAAACCGCCCATCGACCGCGGCTGGACCGGGCCCGCTTTTTGGGGCGTGTTGCCAATCTCCGTTTCTCCTTTTCCGGCTCAACAGTGTCTGTCTGTGCGACATCCCTTCCTGCCCGCAAGGTATCAAAGCCGTTCAGTGCAATCAGTGGTTGCAGGGGACCTGGACGAAGGAGCCGCTGCCGATGATGACATCGGCGTCCATATTCATCCGCCGTGGCGGAACTCGGGGTAAATCAACATTCCGCGCCGACATTGGCGCGCGGACCATCCATGCCGGCATTGTTGACGAGAATGTCCAGGCCGCCGAAAGCGGATTCGATCTCCTGCAGCAGCTTCTCCACGGCCGCAGGATCAGCCACATCAGCCTGAAAAGCCTGAGCTTTGCCGCCCCGCTTCTGGATGGCCGCGACCACCGCCTCGGCTTCGTCCAGACCTTTCCGGTAATGGACGGCCACCTGTGCCCCGGCTGTGGCCAGTGTCTCGGCAATGGCGCGTCCGAGGCCGCCACTTCCACCCGTGACCAGCGCCCGCCGGCCCTGCAAGTCCAGACTGATCATGCGCCACCTCCGACAATGTCGATATGAAAATCCTCGCCCTGCCAGTCGCCGCTATCGCGCCAGAGGATGGTGAACTGTACGCTGTCCCCGACCGGCAATTTTTGTACCGGCAGGGTGGCGACATGGCCAAGACCCCAGTCTTCCGACTCGGTATCCTGTATCGCCTGCCAGCCATTGCTGCCCCAGTGTACGGTGAAAGGCGCCCGCAACAACACCCGCAGATCCTGTCCTGCGGGCAGTTGACGCGGCCGCTGGCGCAGACGCCAGATCCGGTAGTCGATCTTCGGGGCTTTGCCCTGATAACGCTTCCAGGTCTGCGCCGGGCGATCCACGGGGTGGCCCTGCGCAGCGCTGTGGCACAGCTTGACGAACTCGCCGTGGGCCCAGACCAGGGGCATGGCCGAGCCGCTGGGGTGGCCGGGGAACAGACCCTTCTCCGGTATGGCGTCGGACTCCCAGATTTGTTCCGGCAGTAGTCCACCGTTGCCTGTCATGGCCGCCATGGCGTTGATGTAGGGCACGGCGTCTTCGCCGGCGGCGAGGGCGTAATGGCCCCGTTCCCCTACCAGCAAAGGCCAGCCACGACCGATGCCGGTACCGTCAAAGGGGCTGCCATCGGCATGTTCCCCGTAACCGTCGCCGTTGTAGCGGTGCCAGACCGGGCCGCAGGGAGTGTCTGTTCGGAGCAGTCCATCCATGACTTTGACCGAGGCGGTGACGTGCGGATC
Organism: Acidithiobacillus ferruginosus; assembly: GCF_018854495.1. Classification (GTDB taxonomy): domain Bacteria; phylum Pseudomonadota; class Gammaproteobacteria; order Acidithiobacillales; family Acidithiobacillaceae; genus Acidithiobacillus; species Acidithiobacillus ferruginosus. The sequence continues at coordinate 28,984 of NZ_JABBDR010000013.1, read as the reverse complement.
GTCCGCGCTGCGCAGGCCGTAACGCACCAGTTGCAGGAAGTCGTTGGCGACCTGTTCGCCAGCGGACAAGTGCGGGTCATGGGCCCGATTCTTGATCAGTACCCACTCCTTCTGGGCGCCATCCTGCACCAGGATATCCTCCGGGATGATGCGGACGTAGTGACCGGCTACCTGAAAGCGTTTGGCAAGGTCGGTATCGCGCGCAAAGGTCCATTCCTCCAGTCGTGCATTCCAGTAATCGGCCAGCATCAGGGCACAGTCACCGGCCTTGCCGCCAAGGAAGCCGGCACCCTCCACCAGTGCGGCGATGGCCACTGCGAGGGTGAACAGATTGACGCCGCCATCTTCCTCCCAACGGTCCTGCCCAGTCACCGGTCCCTCGTGGACGATAAAGTGCAAGGCACGGGTGATCATGTCGGTGACGGCTACGTTCCCCAGCATCTGCGCCTCGCGCAATGCCGAGGCAAGGAGCACCGGGAATCCCGTTTCATCGAGCTGCACCCCTTGCCAGAAGGGTTTACCGCCCAGCCACTGATTCTGTAACCAGTGCCCGTCGGCCTGTTGGGTGCTGATGAGATAGGTCAGTACGTGTCGCGCTTCGGTGGTGGCCCCGAGGGTGAGCAGGGCCCCTGCGCTCTCCACGAGATCCCGGGACCAGACCAGATGATAGCCGCCGCGACTGTCGCTGGACTCGCCCCAGGGCACCGAGAGACTGGCCACCATCGCGCCGGGGAAGGTACGATCCTCATGTACCTTGAGAATGTTGGTGGAGCGGGCGTACAGGGTTTTAGCCGCCGCCGGCAGTGTGCCGACGCAGTGGTGGGTGGGATGGCGTTGGTGCCAGGCTTTCCAGCCGGCGCTGTAATCCGCCGCGCGGCTCTGAAAGCCCTCGGCCAGGGAGGACCAGGCGTTGGTGGCGGCGGCTTCCTTGCTCGTGCCAAGACCCAGGGCCAGCGTGCCCTGCTGTGGCAGGCGACCCGCCAGGGCCACCTCACCTGGTCCGGCCTCCTGATATGACCACTGCATGCGTCCGTTCTGATGAAAATCCTGCCAGAGGTCACTGGCACCCACTTCGCCCACCGTGCAGCGTTCCAGTGCCGGATAGCCGTCGGCATTGCGGCAGGTGAGTGCCAGGCCAAAAGGCCCCTGTTCTGCCCAGAGTACTGGCCGGCCTTCCCAATCACCCACCCACGCGCAGTTGTTTTCGGCATCCTCACCGAGACGTGCGGAGCAGAGCAGATAGGGCCGCAGCGCGGCATCGCCCTCCAGATGGAAGTCGAGCAGGAGCACGTCACGTTCCGGGTCTGCGCAGATTTTCAGGGTGAAGTCGAAGCGGTCGTGATGATGGTGGATGATGGGCAGAGGAACGAGGGGGTCCTCCATCTCCAGTTGGGGTTCTGGCAGGGCCTTCAGTTCCTGCCAGAAGCCCTGATCATCGGCAACGATGAAGCCGAGGTCGCGAATCTGAGGGATGTCGATACGCGGGTAAAATACCTCGGTGACAATCCCCCTGCCCGTGGTAAACCAGATTTTTCCGCTGCCCAGCGCCGTGCCCACGCAGGATTTCCGGGCGGTGGACCAGACGGGGTGGCGCCAGGCGGCAGCGGGCGCTTTGCTTGGATTATCCACTCAGAAAAGGCTCTTGATGGTGTTCATCAGTCTGTCGCCGATATCCGTTCCAGCGCCGCTGGTCGTTGACGCCGTGGGTGCGGCAACGGGCGGATATCCTGCAAGATAATCACTGACGCCGATGACATTGCTGCCACCGCTGATGGTTGGGCCGGTCACCGAGGGCGGCCGGAAGAATCCGGTAGCCGGGCTGCCCGCCATGGCCGTCCGCATATAGTGAATCCAGATCGGCAACGCCTCCCGCGCACCCGCAGCCCAGCGGCCCATGGTGCGGTTGTCGTCGTAGCCCACCCAGACGCTGGTAGTGATGCGTGGGCTAAACCCGTTGAACCAGGCGTTGTTTTCGTGGTTGGTCGTGCCGGTTTTGCCGGCGATGTCATTGCGCCCGAGGCTCTGGGCGGCGACACCGGTCCCGATTTTGATCACTTGCTGCATCATTTCGGTCAGCAGGTAGGCCACCCCGGGGGGTATAGCTGTCTGCTGGGGGGGCGGAGTATACCCCATGGGGCAGTTGAGCAGGGAGATCTGTGTGCCACGACTGTTCACGATTCTGGTGATGAGATAGGGCTTGGGCAAAAAACCGCCACTGGAGAAGACCGCATAGGCGCGAGCGAGTTGCAGGGGGCTGTAGTCCCCCGCGCCCAGCACCATAGACGGCACCTGAGGCACCTGTTTTGCCGGAAAACCAAAGCGTTGCACATACTGCGCCGCGTAGGGAATGCCGATATCCATCAGGATCCGCACACTGGGCACGTTGTGGGAGTAAGCCAGGTTCGACCATACCGGGATCGGCGTATTGGAGAACTGGTTACTGTAGTTGGTCGGTACATAGACCTGGCCGGTGGGCAGGGTGATGGACAGGGGGGTGTCCGGAATCGGGGTCTGGGGCGTCATGTAGGTGTTCTTGCCCGAAGCCAGCAGTGCCGGCGCATCCATGGCCGCGGCGTAGACGAACGGTTTGAAGCCCGATCCGGGTTGCCGGTAGGCAAACACGGCGCGATCGAAATGACTGAGTTCATAGCTGAAGCCGCCCACCAGGGCGTGGATGGCCCCGGTGCGACTGTCCAGACTGACCAGGGCGCCCTGTACCTTGGGAATTTGTGAAAGCTGCCAGCCCGCGTTCTTCCCGGCCGAGGACCAGACATTAGCCCCCCATTCCTGGCCAGCCCCCGCCGTGACAGCGTTGACATAAGGGCGCAGCCAGATCAGGTCGCCGCTGTGCAGGACCGCGTTTACCGTACGCGGCATGGGTGCGCCCACACGGGGGCGTGCCCAGTTGACGTCGCGCAGGGTCAGCGTGACATTTTTTGTGCCTTCCAGAGAGACCGTGGCGCTTTTGGGGTCGGCGCCGACCACTACGCCCCATTGGAGGTTGGCCGGGTCATGTGGTGGCAATATGTCCGGCCGCTTGCCTGCGAGAGCCGCCTGCAGTGCGGCCCCGCTGAGACGTGCGATGGGGCCGCGGTAGCTTTTGGGGTCCATACTGGAGAGCCCCATATCGTAGTTTTCCAGGCCCACGGCAATCGCCTCATTCGCCGCGTCCTGATCTTGCGGCACGATGGTGGTATACACCTTGAGGCCGGAACGGTAGGTGAAATCGCTGCCAAATTGCTGGGTGAGCCAACTGGCGATCCAGTCGGTGACGTAGGGCGCGCCATTGCTGGCGGCGGCATGATAGCGCGAGAGAATGGGCTCCGCATTGGCCTTCGCCTCCTCATCCGCAGAAATATAGCCGAGCTTTTCCATGCGTTTGAGCACATAGCTGCGGCGTCTCTTAGCAAGATCGGGATTCACTACGGGGTTTAAGACCGAAGGCGCCGGCGGTAGGCCGGCAATGGTTGCCATCTCCCCCAGGGTCAGTTCACTGACGCCTTTTCCGAAATAGGTCCGGGCCGCTGCCTGCACGCCGTAGGCCCCTTGCCCGAGATAAATCTTGTTCAGATAAAGTTCAAGAATCTGCTTATGGGTAAAATGAGCGGCGAGTTTGTATGCCAGGAGAATTTCCGCGATCTTCCGGGAAATGGTTTTTTGCGGAGTCAGGTAAAAGTTCCGGGCCACCTGCTCCGGGATGGTGCTGGCACCCTGCATCGGCGCCATATGAATGACGTCCACCACCGCGGCACGCAGAATCCCGGGATAACTGACCGGATAATACAGTGGGTTGTTACTGTAGAAACGGGCGTTTTCGGCGGAGATGAAGGCTTCCTGCAACCGGGCCGGAATCTGGTCGAGGGGCAGCGCATAGCGCATCTGAGGTCCGACCTCCTGCAGCAGCGCGCCGTTCGCGGCATATATCCGCAAGGGTTCATCCGGATGCCACTCCTTGAGTTCGTGGACAGGCGGTAGAGTCTGCCAGATGCGGTAGACATAAATGCCGACACCGATCCCGATATTGATCAGAATCAGCAGGATGATCAGTAAAATCCAGCGTCCATAATGGTGGCGCTTCGGTTGCCTGGAGCGCGCGCGCGGGGTATTCGCTTGAGCCATTCCGTTTCTTTCCGTGTGTATGAGTACTTCGCAAAGTGCATGCTGGCCTGCACTTTGCGAAGTATCCTATCCCGGCTTTTGCATTGCGATGCGGCCGATGGCGCAATACTATACCACCATGAATCTGAAGAGTCGCTTTGCGCCCAGCCCCACCGGTTACCTGCACCTTGGCAATGCCCGCACAGCCCTTTTCGCCTGGCTGGCGGCGCGTGCCGCGGGTGGAACATTCATTTTGCGTCTGGAAGATACGGATCAGACGCGCTCCCCCGAGATCTATGAGAGGGCCCTGCTGGAAGATCTGCGGTGGTTCGGCATCGACTGGGACGAAGGCCCGGATCGGGGTGGCGATCACGGCCCCTACCGGCAGATGGAGCGTCTGGCCGTCTATGCCCAGTACTATGCCCATTTGCAGGCGAGCGGACAGGCCTATGCCTGCTATTGCAGCGCCGACGACCTGGCCGCGGAGCGCGCTGTGCAACGCTCCGCCGGAAAGTCGCCGCGCTATGGGGGGCGCTGCCGGCACCTCGGCGCCGCGGCGCGGGCCGAGCGCGAGGCTGCCGGGTTATTGCCTACCCTGCGGTTTCGGGTGCCGGATCAGGGCACCCTCACGGTGCCGGATCTGGTCTGGGGTGAACGGCATTATGCGCTAGCCGATCTGGGGGATTTTGTCATCCGTCGCAGCGACGGCAGCCCGGCGTTTTTTTTCGCCAATGCGGTCGACGACGCGCTGATGGAGGTGAATCTGGTTTTGCGCGGCGAGGATCATCTGACCAATACGCCCCGGCAAATTCTGATATTGCAGGCGCTGGGATTACCGGTTCCCGCTTATGGGCACCTGCCTTTGTTGCTTGGGGCCGATGGTCAGCCCCTGTCCAAACGATACGGGGCTGCCAGCCTGCGTGATTTGCGCAAGGACGGTTATTTGGCCGCGGCGCTGCGCAACTACCTCGCCCGTCTGGGTCATCATTACAGCGCGACGGGCTTTCTGGATAGCGGGGCGTTGGCGCAGGGCTTTGCGCTGAACCAGATCAGCCGGGCGCCCGGCCATTTCGATATGGTGCAGTTGCAGCACTGGCAGCACGAAGCGGTGCAGTCGCTGGACGAGACCGCTGTCTGGGACTGGCTGGCGCCACTGCTGCGGGGTAAGGTGCCGGTGGGGCTGGAAATGCCGTTCGTGGCGGCGGTGCGTGCCAATATTCTGCTGCCCGGCGATGCCCTGGATTGGGCCGAGCGCTGTTTTGGCGCTCCCGCCTTGGCTGCCGACGCGGTCGAGGCCATCATCGGAGTCAGTCCTGAGTTCTGGTCCGTCGCTCAGGCGACGCTGCAGGCGTCAGGTGGGGACTACCGGAACTGGACAAAAGCCTTGCAGCAGGCTAGCGGGCATCGCGGCAAGGCACTGTTCATGCCCCTGCGCGCCGCACTCACCGGCCTCACCCACGGCCCGGAGCTGGCGGCGCTCCTTCCCCTCATCGGTGAAGAGCGCGCTCTGGCGCGTCTCCATGCCGCTGCCCAACGCCCCTCAATGCCTGCCGAGACCACCCTATGATCAATTTGCCCGTAGTGACCCTCTTTGACACCCTGCGCCGCAGTAAAACGCCGCTAGAGGTGCTGCGCCCCAATCATGTGGGACTCTATGTCTGCGGAATGACCGTATACGACTTCTGTCATCTCGGCCATGCCCGGGTCATGGTCACCTTTGATACGGTGGTGCGCTATCTGCGTGAGCGCGGCTACGAGGTGACCTACGTTCGCAATATCACGGATATCGACGACAAGATCATTCGTCGGGCGTTGGAGTGTGGCGAGTCGATTCAGTCCCTCACGGCACGTTTCATCGACGCCATGCATGAAGATGAGGCGGCATTGCTCTGCCGGAGACCTGATCTGGAACCGCGGGCGACGGAGCATGTGGGCGCCATGCAGACCCTGATCGGCGAACTCATCCACAGAGGGCATGCCTATGTGGCGGCCAATGGCGATGTGTACTACGCGGTGCGCAGCTTTCCGGAGTATGGCCGCCTGTCCGGCAAGTCCATTGACGAGTTGACGTCGGGTGCGCGGGTCGAAGTCGGCGAAGAAAAACGCGATCCTCTGGATTTTGCCCTGTGGAAAGCGGCCAAGCCCGGCGAGCCGTCCTGGCCTTCAGCGTGGGGAGAGGGGCGGCCGGGCTGGCATATCGAGTGCTCCGCCATGTCCGCCGATGCCCTGGGCTGTGCCTTTGATATACACGGTGGCGGTGCCGATCTGCAGTTCCCGCATCATGAGAATGAAATCGCCCAGTCCCAGGGTGCGGGCTGTGCTTTTGCCCATTACTGGATGCACAACGGCTTTGTCCGCATCAATGACGAGAAAATGTCAAAATCCCTGAATAATTTCTTCACGGTGCGGGAGCTTCTGCCCCGCTATTCCGGCGAAGTGCTGCGTTTTTTCATCCTCTCCAGCCATTACCGTAGCCCATTGAATTATGCGGAAGACGCGCTGGAGCAGGCGAGGGCGGGTCTCACCCGGCTCTATACCGCCCTGCGCGGGATGCCCAGGCCTAAAATCGTGGCGGAGATGGGTAGCGAGTGGCGGGAGCGTTTCCATGCCGCTATGAGTGATGATTTTCATACACCGGCAGCCCTTGCCGTGCTTTTTGATCTGGCCCGCGAACTGAATCGCCTGCGGGACGAAGGCAGTGAGGTGGCAGCGCCGCTCGCCACCCTGTTACAGGAACTGGCGGGTGTGCTGGGCTTGCTGCAACAGGATGCCGAGGGTTTTCTTCGCGGCGACGACGCGGACGTGCCCTGGATCGATGCGCGTATTGCCGCGCGCGCCGCGGCGCGGCAGGCCCGTGATTTTGCCGGAGCCGACGCCATCCGCCAGGAATTGACAGCCGCTGGAATCATCCTCGAAGATGGCCCCGGCGGCACCACATGGCGGCGGGAATAAGGCACTACTACGCCCCGATTTGCAGCGCGACGTAGCCGTTGCTCAGCCGTCGCCCAGTGGGAAAGACTGCTGCTCGGCTTCACCGGGGACGGCAACAGATACTGCTCCCGCATGTTCTATCGCCTCCACGGCCAGTAAGTCACCCTGCACGGGTTCCGGGGTGGGCTCCTGTCGCATTGCCATCGGCAAGGATTCCCGAGGAGTGGCGTCTTTGACCGGTTCTTGAACGGTCAAGGACGCGGGATCCACTACGGACAGGCTTTCTACCTCCCGTGCCGGATCTCTTTCAACGGTCAGATCGGCAACTGGAGTTCGCGTCGTGGCGGGGACCAGCATCTGGTGCCAGTCGGCAGCGGCGGGTACCGAGCCGGGATAGACGAGCTCCTCCAGGACATGGCTGTCCTCCTCGGGGCCCGCCAGCAGATCATTATCCTGAAATCCCTCTGTCGTATAGCTGTCTTCAGGGACTTCCTCATCTGCCGAAGAGGATTCTGCACCATTCTCTCCACCCTGGGTGGAACGCCGGGCGCGCGCCCGGCGTCCACCGCGGCGGCGGCGCCGGCCACTGCGCCCTTCGCCGCCGCTTTCCTGCTCATCGCTGCTGGCCTCGTTGGCCTGCTCCGTGCTTGCCGACATCTCGGCACCACTGGTTTCCGCCAGGAAAGTCGCGGCATCAACGGGCACATAACGGGATACCAGCGCCCGCACCAGCCGGGCCAGAATGCCTTCGTCCGGCGGAACGACCTTGGCGGGTGCTTTCGCTTTCGGGCTGCTGGGCGCCGGTGGCGTGCGTAGTGGTGGCAACACCTCGGGCGGTGGCGGTGCGGTCAACGGACTCAGCGCCGCGGATTCGTTCGTCGGGCGGCTGGGGCGTGCGGGCAGCGTGTTGCCTTCACCACCAGGCGCCGGAGCCGTCCGGCTGCTGCCGCCCTCCACGCGCGTCCGCTGAATCTGATAATGGGGCGTAACCATCTCTGGCGTGGGAATGATCAGAATACGGGTGTCGGTTTTGGCCTCGAGTTCCAGAATCTGGCGGCGTTTTTCGTTGAGCAGATAGACGGCCACATCCACCGGTACCTGACATTCCACCTCGGCGGCACCGGTTTTCATGCACTCCTCATACAGCAGGCGCAGGACGTGCATGCTGGTGGCTTCGCAGCCCCGAATCTGACCGGTACCGTTGCAGCGCGGGCAGGGTTCGGAAGAGGCTTCCTCCAGACTGGCACCCAGACGTTGCCGGGACATTTCCATGAGGCCAAAGCGGGAGATGCGCCCCAACTGTACCCGGGCCCGATCCAGCTTGAGTGCCTCCTTGAGTTTGTTCTCCACTTCGCGCTGGTGTTTGGGGGATTCCATATCGATGAAATCGACCACGATGAGCCCGCCCAGATCACGCAGGCGAATCTGCCGGGCGATCTCCTCAGCGGCTTCCAGGTTGGTCTGAAATGCCGTCTCCGCGATGTCCTGTCCCTTGGTGGCGCGCCCCGAATTCACGTCGACGGCCACCAGCGCTTCGGTGTGGTCGATGACGATGGCTCCCCCCGACTCCAGGCGCACTTCGCGGCTGAATGCGGACTCGATCTGCTGCTCGATCTGATAGCGGGAGAAAAGAGGTACGTCGTTGTCGTAGTATTTCAGGCGATGCACCATTTTTGGCATCATGGAGCCCATGAACTGCACCGCAGCATTGTAGGCCCCTTCCTCGTCGATCAGCACCTCGCCGATATCCTCGGAAAAGTGATCGCGCAAGGCGCGGACCACGACGTTGCCCTCCTGATAAATCAGGAAAGGCGCGGCACGCGGCGCCGCGGTATCGACGATGGCCTGCCAGATCTGTTTGAGATATTCCAGGTCGCGCTGCAGGGCCTCCAGCTCCTGACCGATCCCCGCGGTACGGGCGATGACGCCCATGTTTTCGGGGATGTCCAGGAGTTGCAGGTGCTGGCGAATCTGGGTGCGGTCCTCGCCTTCGATGCGCCGGGAGACGCCACCGGCACGCGGATTGTTCGGCATCAGTACCAGATAGCGTCCGGCCAGACTGACGAAGGTGGTGAGCGCCGCGCCTTTGCTGGAGCGTTCTTCCTTGTCTACCTGAACGATGATTTCCTGACCTTCCCGTACCAGATCCTGAATGCGCTTGCGGCCCTGCTCCTGCTGCTGGAAGTATTCCCGGGCGATCTCCTTGAGGGGCAGAAAACCGTGCCGTTCGGCACCGTAGTCGACGAAGGCGGCTTCGAGGCTCGGCTCCACACGGGTGATGCGGCCCTTGTATATATTGCTTTTTTTCTGTTCCCGGTACGCGCGTTCAATATCCAGATCGAGGAGTTTTTGACCATCTACCAAAGCCACCCGCAACTCCTCCGCGTGGGTAGCATTAATCAACATCCGTTTCATAAGTTCTTCTTTCTCCGGCGCTCAACCCACAAGCCCAAGGGGCCCACCAGGGAGCGCAGCGTTTGTAATTGGGACCGACGGGGTTTTACCCGTCGATGCTGAAATTGGGGCCGCGCTCCGAGAAGCGCAGCGTCCCAGGTCGAAATATATGCCATAAAAGAATAGAATCGCAAATGAAAAAAGCACAGAGGCAGGGAAAATGGTGGAAAACGGGGTGCGGCAATGGCAGGTAACCGATGCGGAAGCGGGGCAGCGGCTGGATAACTTCCTCTTGCGGGTGATGAAAGGTGTGCCGCGCTCCCATATCTACAAAATCCTGCGCAGTGGCGAAGTCCGGGTGAACAAAGGGCGGGCGCGGGCGCATTACCACCTGGCAGAGGGCGACGTGCTGCGCCTGCCGCCGGTGCGGGTGGCGGCGCCCAGCGATCCCGCCGTGCTGCCCGCTTACCTGCAGAGCCAGTTGGAAGCCGCTGTCCTTTACGAAGACACCCATCTGCTGGTGCTGGACAAGCCCAGCGGGCTGGCCGTGCATGGGGGATCGGGTTTGAGCTGGGGCGTCATCGAGGCGTTGCGCCAGTTGCGACCCGATGCCCGTGAACTGGAACTGGTACATCGCCTGGACCGCGACACCTCCGGCTGTCTGATATTCAGCAAGAAACGCTCGGCGCTGCGTGCGCTCCATGAAACCCTGCGGGAAGGCCTCATGGAGAAACGTTATCTGGCGCTGGCGGCCGGTGACTGGCAGGGCAAGGCGCGCTCCGTACGTCTGGCCCTGCGCAAGAATACCCTGCAGTCCGGCGAGCGCATGGTGCGGGTGGACCCCGTGGAGGGTAAGGCCGCCCATACGCGTTTTCTACCACTGGAACATTTCCGCGGCGCGGTACTGTTGCAGGCGGACCTCGATACCGGGCGTACGCACCAGATTCGGGTTCACCTGCAAGCGATAGGGCATTCGGTGGCGGGTGATGAGAAATATGGCGATGCGATCTTCAACCAGCGCCTGCGCGCCCTGGGCCTGCGGCGACTTTTTTTGCATGCGGCCCTGGTGGCCTTCCGCCACCCGCAGGACGGCCGACCCATACGCATCGAGGCCCCGCTGCCGGCTGATCTGCAGGTCGTCCTGACCCAACTGCGTAAGGAGTCCGCCGGATGATTCCGCCCCCCAGTGATTGCCGACTGATCATTTTCGATTGGGACGGTACCCTCATGGATAGCATCTCTACCATCTGCGGCTGTCTGTCCCATGCTTTTGCCTATGCAGGGCTCGCTGATCGCGGTGCACAGCAGTACCGGGAAATTATCGGATTGGGACTGGAAGACGCCCTGGCGGTCCTCGCCCCCGATGCGGATCAGCCTACCCGGAAACGGATTCTGGAGGGGTACCGGGAGTGCTTTTTCGGCACCCCGGTCCGCGAAATGCCCCTCTTTCCGGGGGTGGAAGACGCGCTGGTGCAACTCGCTGGCGCGGGTTATGAGATTGCCGTGGCTACCGGCAAAACCCGTCGCGGTCTGGATCGGGTGCTGGGCGAGCATCCCCTTCTCGCCGCCTGCATCAGCGCCAGCCGCTGTGCCGATGAAAGCCGCTCCAAACCCGACCCCCTGATGCTCCGCGAACTGCTACGGCACTACGACCTGCCCCCAGCGGCGACCATCATGGTGGGCGACACCGTGCATGACATGGAAATGGCCGTGGCCGCCGGGGTTTTGCCGGTGGGGGTGCTCTGCGGCGTACACAGCGCGGAACGCCTGGATGCCAGCGGTGCCGCGATGTGTTTTGCCGACCCCACCGCCTTGCCTGGGTGGCTCATTCGCAAACGCAGCGGGGTTGAATAGTTGTCGCAACCTTCGGGATAATCTCAGGCATTCAGGATGCGGAGATATGATGGTACACTGTTTCATCGCTGGTGATTGGCGCAGGCGGCTCAAGGGCGGTGAGGAATGATGGCATCTGCTGTTCTACTGTTGGCGCTGTTATCAGCATGGATATTGCTGGAGTTGTATCTGGAATACTTTTTCCGTTCCCCCATGAATGCGAACAGGCAGGATGGCGGGTCTTCAAAAATATTCAACGTCGTGATCTTGTCCAGCGTAGGAAGCTGGGCTTGCGTGTTGGCGCTGGAAATCCGCCAGGAGCCACATATCGCGCTCTATCTGCCGCGGGTGGGGGTTTCGTTACTGATGGCGGGACTAACGTTGCGAACATACGCGATCATGACGTTGAGGAGATATTTCACCGTGGATCTGGCCATTCAGCCTGGGCACCGGCTGATCCGGCATGGACCCTATCGCATGGTGCGCCATCCGTCCTATACGGGCGCGCTGCTCTGTTTTTGGGGGTTGGCGCTGTCGTTTGGCTACTGGGCCACCGCCATCCTGATCGTCGTTCCCGTCATTTTGGCCTACCTCTGGAGAATCGCCAAAGAGGAACGCATACTCGCGGATGCCTTCGGGATCGCTTATCAGGAATACCGCAACTGCACGTACTGCCTTGTTCCCGGTATCATTTAGTGGGTTAGTGCGAAGCGGCCAGGGCCGCATCCTGGTCCAACGCCGCACGGATCTCCGTGGCATGGGTCAGCAGCAGCGTATGCGAGCCCGACTCCAGGAGATGGAGTTGCGCCGTCGGCAAATGTGCAGCCATCGCCAGACCGACCTGCAGACGGTTCACATGATCCTGTGCACCCTGCCAGACATGCACCGGCACCCGGATATCCTCCAGGCGGAAGGGCCAGGGGCGGTTGAGCACCGCGAAATCGTCAGCCATACCCGCAGTCCCTTGCCGCAAAGCCTCCCGCAAGTCGTCGCAAAGCTTCGCCAGAACGTCGGGCGCCGTCAGCAGGGCATGGTCCTGGGTAGTCATCTTTGCCGCGAACTGCGCCACGAAGCGCTCCGGCCTCCGCTGCACGCCCGCCATTCTGAGGCGCAACAACGCCCTGAAGAGCCACGGTGCATGGCGCACCAGGATAAAAATGACGTGGTCCTGAAGACCGAATGCGGATCGCACCCCGGGAAGCTCCGCTGGTCCCGGGCTGCTCGCCAGATGCACGGTGCGCACTCGCCCCGGCATGGCGCGGGCGCAGGCCAGCGCGTAGGGGCCACCGCCGGAGAAACCCAGCACGTGAAAGGCGTCCAGCCCCAGATGGTTTGCCAGAACTTCGCCCGTCGCCGCCACTTCGGTCATGGTCAGTCCCGGCTGCCGGTCCGATGCTCCATAACCCGCCCGGTCGAAGGCGATCCAGCGCAGACCGTTACGCAGGACTGCAGGCAGCAACTCCAGTTGCAGGCGGGAGCCGGGCGTACCGTGAAGGAACAATACCGGCAACCTCCCGTTCGGGTCACCGATGTCCTCATAGGATACGACCCGGCCGGAATCCGAGGTGAATGACCGTTTCATCTTTCAGGCATTGTGCCGTCGGTAAGGATGCTCTGCCTGGCCGCTGCACACGGTTGTACTCCGCTCCATGGCGTGAATCTACACCGTGGTATTTATCATGGAGATCACCGGATCCGATTCGTGTACGGCGATTATATTGATCCCAAACTGGAATGTTTTATAGCCTAGCCCGGTAACGAATCCGATCAGTTCGTTTTCCTCTGATTTTATTTTTTCAATGAGCATGCCTGGCTTATTGCGTATTATCGTTTCCCTTGCGCCATGGAGCACATCGATTTCCATCCCCTCGACGTCTATTTTGATAAAATCAACCCGTCCGCTTATCGCCTGATCAATGGCAACCATCCGCGTCCGGATGGTTTTTTCCTCTGAATAGTCTATTTCCTGGCCGATAAACTCGTTGCTTGCCGATTTTTTCAATTCCAGGCTGCCATAGCTCGACGGTAGGTTGTAGTCCGGTGACGGAACCCCGATGAACCCGTTGTCGGCGCCGACGGCGGCCCATTCGGCTCTGGCGTTGAAACAGTTGTTGATGGCGATGTTTCCGGCCAGCGCATAAAAAATTCTTTCCTGCGCTTCAAAGGCGACCACCGATCCCCAACCATACATGAGCTTTGCCCACTCTATGGTGTGGACGCCTATATTGGCGCCGCAATCGATGGCAAAGACGCCGTCGCCATGGTGACTTCTTCTGGCGGATAACAACTGTAGGACGAGATCCACTTCGGGCTGGTCGAAAGACGATGACGTGAGTATTTGATGGCCAACGCCAAATGCCCCGCCGGGAACGATTCTGTAGTCATTTTTGTTGACGATCATGGTTCCATGATTGGTTGACGCCATGACAAATGCAATTGGTCTGAAGGTGGTCAATGTTAAATCCTCATGAATTACAGGTGCCCCGATCAGAATCTATCGAGCTGGCCCCCGGAAACCGGCGTGGCGTGGGAGTCCAGAGGGTTTGGGCCATAACGGTTCTCTCCTGGGTTTCCCGGCAGGATGGTGAAGACGAGGATCGTAAGGCCCAGCGCGATGCCGATCAAGCCCAATATGCCCAAGATCCAGATTATTGCCATACCCCCGCCGGGCAGACCAGCCTGCAGATTTTGGGTATTGTGCATGATCGTGGTCCTGAAGATCACATATCCCAACGCTCCGTCCAGCAGGAGCCCGTTGATAAAGGAAACGCCTACCCACCAACCCGTCCGTCCAATATCGTGAACACGACGGACCGTGACCATCAGCATTGGTATGACAGTGGCCAGGGCTGCCAGCCAGAACCCCATCGCGACCATCGAAAGGAGAATGGAAGGGATGCCGGAATGATCGTGGGTCCGGAGATAGATACCCAGTAGTTGTATGGCAATATTCAACAATAGGTAGAATAAAAGGAAATACCAGTATTCTGAGCGCGGTGCCCGGCCGCTTCTGGTAAAAAACTTTTGATACCCTGACATAATGGATTGTTGCATATTCATTTATGCCTCCATTTGTACCGAACTTGCAGCACGCGATAACCTTACGGCGCAACGGGCTTTATGAGAAGTTGGTGCGAAAGGCGAGACTCGAACTCGCACGGCCGTAACCGCTGGAACCTAAATCCAGTGCGTCTACCAATTCCGCCACTCTCGCATTCGCGCTATCTTATGCGGAATATCGTTTGTAGACAATGATCGGAGTGCGGAAATGGCCAAGTCACAGCAACAATCCCGTTTGCGGCGCTTGCTGGTGGTGGAATCGGCGCGGATCATGGCCGATGAAGGGGTGGTGGACTTCCGGGTGGCCAAGGAAAAGGCGGCGCGCCGCCTGGGCGCCGGCGGCGACGCTCAGCAGGACTGGCCAAGTAATGCGGAGATCGAGGAAGAGCTTCAGTCACGTCTGCAGCTTTTCCATGGTCAGGTTCATGAGGCGGAGTTGCGCCAGCTCCGCGAGCAGGCTGTGCAGGCCATGCAGTGGCTGGCGGAGTTTCGGCCGCGTCTGACCGGACCGGTTCTGACCGGGACGGCGACGCGCCACGTGCCCGTCACCCTCCATCTTTTTGTGGACGCGCCGGAGAGCGTGATTTTTTTTCTGATGGATCAGAAGGTAGTTTATGAAGAGGTCTGGCAGCGGCTTCATTATGGGGATGCCCCGGCCCGAGATTATCCTTGCCTGAAGCTGAATTTCGCCGGGGCGGATCTGCGTCTGGTCCTCTTTGATCTGGACGAGGACCGGCGCAGTCCCGCATCCCCCGTGGATGGCCGACCCCTGCGCAGGGCGACGCTCGCGCAGTTGCAGAAACTGCTGGCGGAATCCGTCCCGAACCCCGTCTGACCCCCCTCATTACCGCCCCCCCCGCGGGCCGCGAGCGGGTTTTTACCACCCCGATGGCAGCCCCGAATGGCAAAGGGGGTTATGGGCGTGCTTTGGCGCGATCGTACTGTACGGGCCAGGCGATATCGACGCCGAGTTCCCGGGCCGCGTGCAGGGGCCAGTAGGGATTGCGCAGCAGTTCCCGGGCTAGGGCCACGGCGTCGGCCTGTTCGGTGACGAGGATGTGTTCTGCCTGTATCGCCTCGGTGATGAGGCCGACAGCGACGGTGGGTATGCCGACCTCCTGGCGGATGGCGCTGGCGAAAGGCGTCTGGAAGCCGGGGCCAGCGGGGATGACGGCATCCGGCGTCATGCCACCGCTGCTGCAATCGATGACGTCCACGCCACGGTCCTTCAGCGCCTTGGAGAGGACGACGGACTGCTCCAGGTCCCAGCCGCCGCGCACCCAGTCCGTGGCGGAAATCCTCACCCAGAGGGGCAGATCTTCGGGCCACACCGCGCGCACGGCAGCGGTGATTTCCAGTGGCAGGCGCATGCGGTTTTCCAGGCTGCCGCCGTAGTCGTCGGTCCGCTGGTTGCTGATGGGGGACAGAAAGCTGTGCAGCAGATAGCCGTGGGCCATGTGCAGTTCCAGGACCTCGAATCCCGCGGCCAGTGCGCGCCGGGCCGCGGCCACAAAGTCCCTGCGTACTTTTTCCAGGTTCTGGGCGTCCATGGCGTGGGGCACGGTATGGCTGTGGCTGAAGGGTAGGGCGCTGGGTCCCAGAGGCTCCCAGCCGCCCTCTGCATCGGGCGCAATGGGGTGGCCACCGAGGAAGGGCGGCTGGGTGGACGCCTTTCGTCCCGCATGGGCGATCTGGATGGCGGTGACCGCCCCCTGCGCCTTCATGAACGCCACGATGGGGGCCAGCGCCTGCGCCTGTGCATCCGTCCAGATGCCGAGGTCGCGGGGGGAGATGCGGCCTTCCGGGCTGATGGACGCCGCTTCGGCCATGACCAGCCCTGCGCCACCGACGGCACGGCTGCCGAGGTGTACCATGTGCCAGTCCCCAGCGACGCCATCGGGTGTGGAATACTGGCACATGGGCGCCACGCAGATGCGGTTGCGCAGGGTGACGCTGCGCAAGGTCCAGGGAGAGAACAGCTTGTGCGTCATGCGGATGCTCCGAGATAACGGGTGAAGTGGTCCAGGGTCAGGCGCCAGCCTTCCTGCGCGGCCTCAGGACGGAAGCTGTCCCGAGGATCCGCAAAGAAGCCGTGTGGCGCACCCGGAAACACGGTCAGGGTATAGCGTTTGCCGGCGGTGCTGAGCGCGGTGGCGATGCGGCCGTGTTCTTCGGGGGTGATGGATTGGTCCTCGGCGCCGTAGAGCAGCAGCAGCGGCGCCCGCATCTGATCCACCAGATGCAGCACCGGGGTGCGTCCGATGGAATCCTGGTCCGGGGCAATGCCGCCGCCGTAAAAGGCGACCGTGGCGCGAAGCTGGTCTGCATGGACGGCATTGGCCATGAAGGCGTAGCGCCCGCCCATACAGAACCCCAACGCGCCGATGGCATCCTTCCACACCTCGGCGCGTTGCTGTAGTGCCTGGATGGCCATATGCGCCTCCTGCATGACGACTGCGTCGTTCAGGGTTTTGAGGTGGCCGATGGCACCGTCGAAGTCGGAATATTCATAGGTCTTGCCGTGATACAGGTCGGGCACCATGGCGCAATAACCCGCCCGGGCAAGACGTTGGGCCACGTCCTGAAAGTGTGCGTTGACTCCGAAGGCCTCGATGAAGACCAGTACGGCCGGGTGTGGCCCCACGCCGGCGGGACGGGCATACCAGGCGCGTGGGCCGTTTTCCAGTTGAACCCATTCAGATGTGATCTGCGACATGATATCTCCTTGCTGCGGTCAGGAAGCAGAAAAAGCGGTACGCTGGAAATTGCGAAACGGATGTTCACGGCACGATACGGGACACCCTTCAGGCGGCCAGTGACTGGACGTAGAGTTGCAACTGTCGCAAACAACGCCGATAGGCCTCGACGGACTGCGCATTTTTGCCCAGGCCGACGCAGCCTTCGATGGCGGCAACGATGAAGAGTGCTACCTCTTTCGCCTCGACGTCGGTGCGCACCTTGCCGGCGGTCTGCCCCTCGGCCAGGGCGTCGGCCATGACCGCGACCCAGCGATCGAGAATCTGCTGCAACCCGCAGCGGAACGCCTCATCGAGGGGGCTCATTTCCTGGATGAGATTATTGAGGGGGCAGCCGTAGCGGATGACGGATTCGTCGGCAGTATTGATTTTTTCTTCGAGGATGCGCTGGAGGCTGACCAAAGGATCATCGTGCTCGGCAAAAGGGGCGAACCACCGTACCGCAAGTTGCGGCGCAATCACTTCTTCAACTACGGCCAGCCCTAGTTCGCGCTTGGTGCCGAAGTGGTGGTAAAGCGCGCCTTTGCTTACCGAGGTATTGGCAAGAATGCGTTCCAGGCTGGCCGCCTGAAAGCCGGATTCCAAAATCTCGATATAGGCGGCGTCCAGTAGATCGCTGCGGGTCTGCTCTGGGTTACGGGTTTTTCGTAGGGGCTGTATCATAGAATTAAGGATACCGACCAATCGGTATCTTGTCAAGAAATGCATGTGCTTTTCCGGCAAGATGCGGTCGATGAAGCAAGGGCAGCGCGAGGGGGTAGTACGTTGGCCGCCTGGATCAGGGGGGTTACACTGATCGACGGGATATGAATGGAGGGATGGATATGCAGGCATCGGCAGATTTTCAGCGGCAGGGCGACAAGCAGAATTCCGCTTTTTTTGAGGAGTGGCTGGGACGGTTGCTGGAAGACCGTGACCGCCAGGGCCTGAGCGAAAATATCGGCCGTATCGACAGTGTGATGATCACGGTGGAGCCCGGGCATTCCGCGGCCTATGTCGGCGAACTCTGCCTGATGACGCCTTATGACTACCTGGTTACCCTGGAAACAGAGCAGCACTCGACGCACATCCTGCGGATCGACATGAGTGCCCCCGATGTGCTGGTGCGGGAGGTGAAAGATCCCAACCTGCACGGTATTTTTCGCAGTCTCAATGAGGTCTACCCCATCGGGGCGCAGCGGCCGAACTCCCGGTATATGGGGGAGATCTTTCAGGTTAAAAACCTGCATGAGGTAGTGGAGGCGCAGAAGGGCCGGGAAATCCGTTTTTTCAATCAGGAGCAGGTTCGCCACCTGGAGTTGCCGGGAAATATGGCCATCGTCAAACCGTCTCCCTATACCCACAATATCGTCGGTTACTGGGAGCGCCCGGACGACCACATCCGGGTCTATTCCCTGGGGTTATCCTCCATCCGGGAGGACATGCAGGTCGCCTTTGAACGGGCCAAGGAATTGCGTGAGAGGCTCGGTCTGGACAAGCTCCTTCTGCCCATCGACCACCTGGCGACCAGGGTATACAGTCAGAACCGGGAGGCGGCCATTCTCGAGTATCTGACTCTCTCCAGTTATTACTATTGGGGTTCCTACGATATTCCCGATCAGAACTCCTCCACGAATGTGACCAAGAGCATGCATTTTACCAGTGAACTGCATAGCCCGGCCAAGGTTTTTACCGCCGCCAACCATCCGTATTTCTGCAATCATCTGATCGGCAGACCGTCCCCCACCGAGGCCTTCGTGCGCAACTTCGGGCCGCGTTTACATCATCTGGCGGTGGCGGTGCGGGATGGACACACCGGAGGTCAGGCCAATATCGACCATGTGGTGAACGTCCTGCAGAATTGCGGGCAGAAATTTCTGCTGGAGGTTGCTGGTTCGGAGCGGGAAGGGCTGAAGCAGATTTTCTCCAGCGCTTCGGAGCATTCCTCGCTGATCGTGGAGTACGTACAGCGCTTCGGGGGTTTCCAGGGCTTCTTCACCAAGGATAATGTCGCCGACCTGACGGCGGCCGCAGGTGCGGATGAGACCCTGCGCAGTCTGGACGCGGCGGCACGTGCCTCCTGAGCGGAGCAAGGCTCAGAGATGGCGCAGCGACAGATCCAGGCTGCGCAGATGGCGGGTGAGACTGCCCACGGAAATGAAATCCACGCCGGTGGCCGCCGCTTCAGCGATATTGTGCAGGCCCATATTCCCCGATGCCTCCAGGGGCAGACGCCCTGCGACTCGCTGCACGGCATGGCGCAAATCCTCCAGGGTAAAGTTGTCGAGAAGGATCATGTCGGCACCCGCGCTCAGCGCTTCTTCCAGCTGGCTCAGGTTTTCCACTTCAATTTCGATGCGGGTGAGTGCCGGAGCCAGTTGCCGGGCCGCCTGCAGTGCCGCCGCGATGCTGCCGCAGGCAGCGATGTGATTTTCCTTGATGAGAATGCCATCGTATAGGCCCAGTCGGTGGTTGTGTCCGCCACCGATGCGCACCGCATATTTTTGCGCCTGACGCAGGCCGGGGATGGTTTTACGAGTGTCCAGCAGCTGGGTTTTATGGCCGCGCAGCATGTCGACAAAAGCACTGACCTGGGTGGCGGTACCGGAGAGCGTCTGCAGGAAATTCAGTGCGGTGCGCTCGCCGCTGAGCAGGGCCCTGGCAGGACCGGCAATGCTGCAGATTTCCTGATCGGGCAGCATCCACGCGCCTTCGGCCAATTGCCAGTGGATCTGAAGTGCGGGGGACAGCGCGGCGAAAGTGGCATCCGCATAGGGACGTCCGCAAAGAATGCCGGCTTCCCGGCTGATGATGCGCGCGCGTAATTCCTGATCTGCCGGAATGAGTGCTGCGGTCAGGTCACCGCTGCCGATATCTTCGGCGAGGGCCTCTTGTACCGTGTGTAATACGTCAGCGGGGATCATGCGAGTACGTCTCCTTTTTTGCGGCTTACCTGAAACAGCCAGAGCAAACCTATGCTTGCGGCTATCAGCGATGCGAGCAGGATACCGAGTTTGGCTTCTTCTTGCAGACGCGGATCGCCAAAGGCCAGTTGGCCGATAAATAAAGACATGGTAAAACCGATGCCGCCGAGCCAGGCAGCGCCCAGCAGGTGCCGCCATCGTACCCCGGCAGGCAGCCGCGCGATTTTGAGGCGCACGGCCAGCCAACTGCTGAGGCTGATGCCCAGGAATTTGCCCAATACCAATCCCAGGCAGGTACCGATGGTAACGCTACTGAACAGCATGTTCACGGAGATGTGCGCAAAATGGATGCCGGCGTTGGCGAGCGCAAAAACCGGAAGGACCGCAAAAGTCACCCAGGGCTGAATGGCATGCTCCAGACGTTGTTGGGGAGCCAGCGCGGCGACACTGAGGTTGCGGATGTCCTGAATGATCCCGGCAAGTTGTCCGTTGACCAGAGGATCCAGACGTTTGCTGTGGATTATGGTATCGCGCAGGTGTTGTCCGTGGGCACTGAGGTTGTCCGCCAGTTCATCCGGCAGTATGCGGCCCCGCGCCGGGATGGTAAAAGCCAGAAGAATCCCGGCCACCGTGGCATGGATTCCGGAGAGTATCACGAAATACCAGAAGGGTAGCCCGACCAGCAGATAGGGCAGGATACGACGAACGCCGCTCCGGTTGAACAAAAGCAAGACCAGCAGCAAGAGCGCGGCGATCATCAGCGCTTTGACATGGAGCGCCGGTGTGTAAAAAATCGCGATGACCAGCACTGCGCCCAGATCATCGGCGATGGCCAGGGCGGTCAGAAAAATGATCAGATTGCGGGGGATGCGCCAGGCGAGCAGGACGAGAATTCCGATGGCGAAGGCAATGTCCGTCGCCATCGGAATTCCCCAACCGTCTGCCGCCGGGCCGGTCGGGTTAAACTGGTGATAAATCAGTGCCGGGGCCAGCATGCCGCCAAGCGCGGCGATGACCGGCAAGGCGGCATCCCGCAGCGAGGAGAGCTCTCCGACCAGAAATTCCCGCTTGAGTTCCAGCCCGACCACAAAAAAGAACACCGCCATCAGCCCGTCGTTAATCCAGTGATGCAGGCTCTGATCAAATATCCAGTTACCCCAGTGCAGGCTGAGATGCTGCTCCCAGAACGCGTGATAGGCGGTGTGCCAGGTTGAGTTGCTGAGAATCAGGGTGAGGATGGTGGCCGCGATGAGAACGATGCCACCCGCCGTTGCCCGCCGCAGAAACTGTTCGAAAGGCGAGAGCATTCTCCCGAACAGGGGCTCCAGGGGGTAGATCGGGCGTTTAGCCATCCGGGTGTGTCCGGTTTCCGTGGGCGTTGATCACAACAAGGCTAACCGCCGTGCCTGCTCCCCCAGTTGCAGTAATGCGGCATCCACCTCCCGCAGGCGTTCCTCTTCTTTAGCGACCACCTCTGCGGGCGCCCGGCTGCGAAAGCTTTCCTGACCGAGTTTGGCGACGGTTTTGGCGCGATCCTGTTCCAGTCGCTGTTGTTCCTTGGCGAGGCGGGTCTGTTCGGCAGCCACGTTGATCACCCCCGCGAGAGGGACGAGGACGCGCAGATCGCCGACCAATTGCAAGGCGGCGGGCGGCGCTTCCACTTCGGCGCCCAGCCATTCCAGACTGGCGAGGCGGCTGAGGGCGAAGAGCCAGGACTGATAGCGTTCCACCCTTTCCCGGTCAAGGGTATCGCCGGCCTGCAGGAGCAGGGGCAGAGGTTTTCCCGGTGGGATATCCATCTCGCCGCGCACCGAGCGGATGGCGCGAATGACGGCAATCAGCCATTCCGTATCGGCATCGGCATTGGCATCCACACGGGCGAGATCGGCTACCGGGTAGGGGGCGAGGGCGATACTGTCACCCGCCTTGCCGATCATCGGTGCGACCCGCTGCCAGAGTTCCTCGGTGAGGAAGGGCATCACCGGGTGCATCAGGCGCAGGCCAGCCTCCAGCACCCGCAGCAGGGTATTGCGGGTGCCGCACCGCTGCGCCGAGGTAAATGGGCTGCCCTCGCGCAGCACCGGTTTGCTCAGCTCGATATACCAGTCACAGTAGTCATTCCAGAAAAACTGGTAGAGCGCCTGGGCGGCGTCGGCAAAGCGATACTGGTCGATGGCGCTGTTGACGGCCGCCTCGCAGTGCTGCAGGCGACCGATGATCCAGCGTTCCGGCGCCAGCAGCTCGCGCTCGCCTTCCAGATCGGCCGGATTTGGTGTCTGCATCAGGGCAAAACGCGAGGCGTTCCAAAGCTTGTTGCAGAAATTGCGATTCCCCTCCACCCGCTTGAGGTCAAACTTGATGTCCCGGCCCTGGGTGGCCAGTGCCGCGAAGGTGAAGCGCAGGGCATCGGTGCCGAAGGCGGGAATGCCGTCGGCGAACTCCTTACGGGTGGCCTTTTCGATTTTGGCCGCCATCTGCGGCTGCATGAGGCCCCGGGTACGCTTGGCGACGAGGTCTTGCAGGCTGATGCCGTCGATGAGGTCGATGGGGTCGAGGACATTACCCTTGGACTTGCTCATCTTCTGGCCCTCGGCATCACGCACCAGACCGTGGACATAGACTTCATGGAATGGCACATCGTCCATGAAGCGCAGACCCATCATGATCATCCGTGCCACCCAGAAAAAAATGATGTCGAAGCCGGTAACCAGCACGCTGGTGGGGTAGAACTGGGCAAGGTCCGATGTTTTTTCCGGCCAGCCCAGGGTGGTGAAGGGCCACAGCGCCGAACTGAACCAGGTGTCGAGCACATCCGGGTCACGTTCCAGCACCACCGGCATGCCGTAATGGCGGGCGGCTTCCGACTGCGCTTCCTCTTCACGACGAGCGACAAAGATTTTGCCGTCGGGGCCGTACCAGGCGGGAATCTGGTGCCCCCACCAGAGCTGGCGGGAGATGCACCAGTCCTCGATGCGCTGCATCCAGTCGAAGTAGGTTTTGCTCCAGTTTTCCGGCACGAAGCGGATGCGACCTTCTTCCACCGCGCGGATGGCGGGTTCGGCCAGGGGGGCGACCCGCACATACCATTGATCGGTCAGGTAGGGCTCGATGACGGCCTGGGAGCGGTCGCCGCGGGGCACCATGAGTTGGTGTTCGTCGGTGCGTTCCAGCAGGTTTTCTGCCGCCAGCAGGGCGAGAATCTGCTGGCGGGCGGCATAACGGTCCAGTCCGCGCAGGGTCTCGGGAATCTCCCCGGCGACGACGTCGTCGCCGAAGACCTCGATACTGTCCCGGATACGCGCGTCAGGGGTAAAGACGTTGAGCAGGGCCAGGTTGTGCCGTTGCCCCACCTGATAGTCGTTGAAATCGTGGGCCGGGGTGATTTTGACGCAGCCGGAGCCGAATTCCGGATCGACATAATCGTCCGCGATGATGGGAATCTCACGGTTCATGACCGGCAGACGCAGGGTCTTGCCGACGAGGGCGGCGTAGCGCGGATCGTCGGGGTGAACCGCCACCGCCACGTCGCCCAGCAGGGTTTCCGGACGGGTGGTGGCGACCACGAGGGAGCCGGTGCCATCGCTGAGGGGATAACGGATGTGCCAGAGCGAGCCTTGCTCCGCTTCGCTGATGACCTCCAGATCGGAGACGGCGGTACGCAGGACCGGGTCCCAGTTGACCAGCCGTTTGCCGCGGTAAATCAGCCCTTCGTCATGGAGGCGGACGAAGACTTCGGTGACCGCATGGGAGAGTCCGCTGTCCAGCGTAAAACGCTCGCGTGACCAGTCACAGGATGCTCCCAGCCGTCGCATCTGCCGGGTGATATGGCCACCGGATTCCTGACGCCACTGCCAGACCCGTTCCAGAAAGGCACCGCGGCCCATCTGGTGGCGATCGCCACCTTCCTGTACCAGTTGCCGTTCCACCAGCATCTGGGTGGCGATGCCCGCATGGTCGGTACCCGGCTGCCAGAGGGTACGCTCGCCGCGCATCCGGTGGACGCGGGTGAGGATATCCATGAGGGTATCCTGAAAGGCGTGGCCCATATGCAGGGTGCCGGTGACATTGGGTGGCGGAAGCATGATGCAATAGGGGGCTCCACTGCCTTTCGGCTGGAACAGGCCGTGGGCTTCCCAGCGTACGTAGCATTGGGTTTCGATTTCGGCGGGGGCGAAGGGGCGATCCAGAGTGTCAGTCATAGTAGGGTATCTTACTCAATTTCCGAGGCGTTGATCTGGTCCAGGCCTTCGTGCAGGACGCGCTGCAGTATTTCCGGAAGCGATTTGCGAATATCTTCGGCCAGGCTTTCACGCAACTGGATGCCCTCCAGCGCAAGGGTACGCATGATCGTCAGGCTGATCCGCTCCTTCCAGACGGTTTGCAGATGCTGTGTCACCTGCCCTTCGATCTCGTTGGTGATTCGCCGTTCGATCTCCCGGAACAGCAACTCTTCGAAGTCTTTGAGAAAATCGAGGGTCATGGGAGGCATCGCGGCGGTTGACCCGACAGTTTCGGGGGCATCGGTTGTCGTGGTCTCCAGCAGTGTTTCCGGGGACGCCGCGTCATCCTGCCAGTGTGGGGCTGCCTGCGCATATTCTCCAGAAGCCGCTGCTGCGCCGTTGCCCAGCGCCGCGGCCTCCTCCCAACGCATGGAAAAGACGGCGGGATTGTCGGGCGTCGTCACCGGCCCGGAACCATGCGGAGGGAGTTGGTCCGGCGCCGCCTCTGCCGCCGGACGGTTTACGGCTTCCGGCGCTTCGTCATCCGCATGTCGCCAAAGCTGGGGCGGTAGCCCCGGACGTACAAGGTTGGTGAGCAACAGCGGGGCGTCGTCATCGACGTCCATCTGCTCTTCAAGGACGGGTTCCTTACGTGTGGTCATGCTTGCCATGGCGTGTCTCCGGTCAGGCTTCCAGGGGATGCACCTGCATGGTGAATCCTGCGTTCTTTAATTGTCTGTATCGTTCTCTGGCGAAGCCGCGTAGTTGCTCTGCGACCGGAATGAAGTCGATGAGCCGCTCGCAGGGGGGGAGGGGCGCTGGCAATTCGTCCAGCTCGCAGAGCACCAGCGCCTTGCCCTGCAAGGGCCATGCACCGTTCTCGTGGATGCGTACCGGTTCTCCCGCGCCCCGGACATGGGGCACGAAAGCTCCCGCCTGGAAGGTCCAGAGCAGGTCATCCAGGGCTTGCCCGGCCTCCGTATCCGGACACAGGATATCTGCTTCTCCCATGACCTGCCACACCTTGGCGATCACCCGGCACATGCCGCGCCGCTGTTCGTGAGCGGTAAGCAGAGTCGGCGGCAGGGTATAAAACGAGGCGACAGGCAAGCGGCGGTCCTCTCAGGCCACCTGCCGGGCCCGCCGCAGCAGATACTCCACCAGCAACGGTACCGGGCGACCCGTCGCACCTTTGTGTTCGCCGCTCTTCCACGCCACCCCTGCAATGTCGAGATGCGCCCAGCGATAGTTTTCGGTGAAGCGCGAGAGAAAACAGGCGGCGGTGATGGTCCCCGCCGGCCGGCCACCGACGTTGGAAAGATCCGCAACCGGGCTCTTCAACTGCTCCTGATATTCCTCGAAGAGGGGTAACTCCCAAACCCGGTCCATACTTTCCCTGCCCGCAGCGATGAGATCATGAACGAGTCCTTCATTATTGCCCATCACCGCCGCCGTCTGGTGCCCCAGGGCGATGATGCAGGCGCCGGTAAGGGTGGCCATGTCGATCACCACGTCGGGTTCGAAACGCTCCACATAGGTCAACGTATCCGCAAGGATCAGCCGTCCCTCGGCATCGGTATTCACGACCTCCACGCTCAGGCCGTTCATGCTCTTGTGGACGTCGCCGGGTTTGGTGGCCTGCCCGTCGGGCAGGTTTTCCGAAGCGGGCACCACGGTAACGATGTTCAGCGGAAGTTGGAGTTCCGCCGCTGCCTGAATCGCTGCCAGGGCCGATGCGCCGCCGCACATGTCATACTTCATCTCATCCATCTTGTCGGCGGGTTTTAGAGAGATGCCGCCCGCATCAAAGGTGATACCCTTGCCGACCAGGACGATAGGTGCCTGATTTTCGGCACCGCCCCGGTATTCGAGAATGATCAGACGGGGCGGCTGCCGGGATCCGTGGGCCACGCCGAGGAGTAGGCGCATACCCAGGGCTTCCATCGCGTCCGGACCGAGGATAGTGCTTTTGATGCCCAGCCGCCCGGCCATGGCCTCCGCTTGTTCAGCGAGCCATGTGGGGGTGCAGATATTTCCGGGTTCGTTGGCCATATCCCGAGTCCAGGCGACGGCGCGGGCCGTTGCATGGGCTTCGGCTACGGCACCCTGAAGCTCCGCGAGCGCTGCGGTATCGTTTTCAGAAACAGATAGTCGCAGTTCGGATAGGGGTCGTTGTGGGGCATCCGCAGGTTTTTTGTGCCGATCGAAGTGGTACTCCGCGTCCGTCACTGCCTGGACCAGTATTTTGGCGCAAGCCGGCGCGGAACGACGTATCACCGGGGTGTCCAGCAAGTGCAGACTGGCGCGCCCGACGCGGGCACCCCGCAAAGCGCGGGCCGCAGCGAGTGCGGCTTTGCGGAACTGACTGTCCTTGACCTTACCATGGCTACCGAGGCCCAGAACCAGTATCCGCGCCGCGGCCATGCCGGGCACCTGGTAGAGCAACTGCGTGTCACCACAGTCGCCGGTAAAATCTCCGGTATCGAGGAGGGTCCGGAGCGCGCCGCCGCTGGCCAGATCAACCAGCGTCGCGGCAGGGCTCAATATGCCGCCTTCATAGACTCCGACGACCACACAGTCACTGTTGTCGGTGGTCGGGTTCTGGCACTGTACGGCTATCTCCACGGCGGTTCTCCTGGTAATCTTATGGGTGAGGAATTCGAGATGATGTCAAAGACAGAAAATAAGCCCCAGAGGCACAGGGAATCAAGTCTTGCGTATAATCCCCAGGGGTTGCCCGCTTGACCCGCATTCGTATGCAGGTCGTGCGCAATCTCACGATCTCCTTTCTGCTGACCAGCTTGGTGGTGCTCGCCATTCTGGCCATCGGTCAGTTGACCCAATTGCTGAGGCAGGTCGCCTCCGGGCAGTTGCCATTGTCGATCATTCTGCGATTGCTGGGACTGGCGCTGCCGACGTTGTTGGTCATGGTACTGCCTCTGGCCTTTTTTTTCGCGGTCTATCTGGTGTTCAGCAACCTCTATCGTTCCAACGAGATGGTGGCCATCCGAAGTACCGGCACCGGGCTGTCGGGACTTCTGCCGCCCGTCGCGGTGGTTGCGGCGTGCGTCTTTTGCCTGGAACTGATTTTATCCCTTTCCTGGGCGCCCGGTGCGCAGCGCGAGTTGCAGTCCGAATCGGTACGCCTCGCCAACGCTGCGGCGGAGGCCATGCTGCAGCCCGGTAGTTTCACGAATTTACCCGGTGGCAGGGTGATTTACGTGGGGCAAGCCGTCGGTAAAAACAGTCACCGCTTCCAGGAGATATTTTTGTCTGTTGCCCAGGGCGGGCAACTGGATATGGCGACAGCGGCTTACGGCGAGGTCAAGCCCGCTCAGGATGGTGCCCTGACCCTGGTGCTGGTGGATGGTCAACGTTACCTGGGGCAGCCGGGAAAAAACGGGTTCAAAGTCCTTTCCTTCGCGCGCTACCGGGTATTGCTGGACAACCAGGACACCGGCGGCGTCGCGCCCGGCGGCATCAACTGGAGCAGCGCGTCTTTGCCCCAGCTTGTACGCCAGTTGCACGGCACCGGGATGCGCTTTGCCGTCACCGAGCTGGAGTGGCGCCTGCTCTGGCCGCTGGTGTTGCCATTGTTGGCTTTGCTGGCCATCCCCCTGGCCTACAGTGAGCCCCGCGGAGGCGGACGGGCGGCGGGCATGCTGGTGGGCATACTGTTTCTGCTGGCCGTCAATAACATCGTCGTTTATGTCAAAGAGCATATGATGAATGGCAGCATGCCGGTTTTTCCCGGATTATTGTGGGTGCTCCTGCTGATTTTGGCGGTAGCTGCCTATGCCTTTTTCCGGCGCAGCCGCGATCTGCCCATGTTACCCGCCTGGCGGGGGCGGCCTGCGTCATGAAACGCGCCGACCGTTTGCTGTTTCGCGGCATGTTGCTGTATAGCAGCCTCGTGCTGGCCATGCTGCTGACGCTGGTCTATATCGCCCAGCTCATCGCCAAATCCTCCGGGCCTGGGCACGGCGTCTGGTCTATGACCCGTCTGCTGTCCTATGCCGCCTTGCAGTTGCCCGACGTGGCGTACGATGTGATCCCGCTGGCGTTACTGCTTGGTGCCCTGGTCTGGATGAGTATCCTGAGCGGGCATTCCGAGGTGATCGCTCTGCGCATGTCGGGGTGGTCGGTCTGGCGCCTGGAGCAGCCGTTGCTGCTGGTCGGACTGTTGGGTGCCGGCCTGATGTTTGCGCTGGGAGAATGGGTCATACCGGTGACGGCGCCCGCCGCCGAGGCGATGTGGGCCAATACCGGTGAGCCGGGAGCGGGCTTCCACAATATGGGACCGCGGGGATTATGGCTGCGCTATGGAACACAGATCATCCAGGTGGGCACAGTGGGCGATGGCGGGAAGATTCTGCAGAACCTGCACATCGCCGACGTGCGCCAGGGTATGGTAGGCATCAGTGCCATCACGACGGCCGCTGAAGCCGTATTCCAAGGGGGGCACTGGTATCTCCACGATGTCCGGCTGTTCAGGATCACGCCCGACCAGATACAGATGACGGCCGTTACGGAGACGCCCTGGCCGGTAGCCCTGCACCCGGCCACCCTGAGCAGTTTTGCACACCCGACACGCACCATGACCCTGCCCATCCTGTGGCAAAGTTACCAGGCGTTGCAGAGCGGGGCGTTGAACATGAACCGCTTTGCCCTGGCGTTCTGGCGTCGGGTGAGTTATCCGTGGGTGGGTCTGGTGATGATTTTGCTGGCAGTACCGTTCGTGACGCGCAATCCCCGGGGTGGGGGCCTGGCGGCGCGGGTCATGGCGGGG
>NZ_JABBDR010000129.1 GCF_018854495.1 Acidithiobacillus ferruginosus | reverse complement strand
AAAACCGCCACGCCCGCTGCAGCGACACGGCCTTTCACCTCGAACCCAACCTCAAGGAAGGTCCCGGTGCGCTACGCAATATCCATCACCTGCAATGGCTCGCGGCCAGTGTTTTCGGGGAGGGCAGTCTGCGTCGCCTGCGCGATGAGGACATCATTACCGGCGAGGAATATCGTCAGCTCCTGCGCGCCCAGGCCCTGCTCTCCCGCCTGCGGATCGCCCTGCACCACGCCACCGGACGCCACGAAGACCGTCTGCGCCTCGATCTGCAGGTACCTCTGGCACGGCAACTGGGCTACACCGATCGGCCAGGACGTACCGCCGTCGAACAATTGATGCAGAAACTCTATCGCGCCTTCGCCGATATTCTGCGCATCGCCGCCATTGCCCAGGAGAACATCGCGCAGCATCTGGCCGCACGCACACCAGCGCTGGTGGTTACCGACCAGCGCGTCGCCCTGTCCCGGCCCACGCTGCACCGCGATGATATACCATCGCTCCGGCACATTCTGAGCCTGTTCCGTAGCCTGGCGGAAGACCCCCGATGGCGCACCCTCGACGCACAGACGCAACGCCATCTGTACGCCTTGCGGAACGCCATTCACCCGCGGGATCTGGACCGTGATCCCGTCGCGCAGGAGCAATTTCTCGCCATTCTCGCCCAGCCCGACGGCGCCTATCGCAGCCTCGCCATGATGCAGCAATGTGGCCTGCTGGCACGCATACTCCCCGCCTTCGGACGTATCACCGGACGTATTCAGCACGATCTCTTCCATGTGTATACCGTCGACCAGCACACCCTTTTTCTGCTCCGCAACCTCGGCCAGATCTGGACTGGCGAGGCGCCACTCCTGCCCGTCGCCGAGGCCGCCCGGCGGCAGGTGGAAAAACCGGAGTTATTGGTGCTGGCCGGTCTCTTCCACGATATCGGCAAAGGCCGCGGCGGCGACCACTCCAAAATCGGTGCTCAGGAAGCCCGGCGTTTTGCCCGGCGTCTACGATTGTCGCCCTGCGATACAGACTTGGTCGTCTGGCTGGTGGAACAACATCTGCGAATGTCCGCTGTCTCCCAGCGCCGCGACCTCGAAGACCCTCAGGTCATCCGCGACTTTGCCCATCTGGTCCGGGATGAACGCCATCTTGCCTATCTGCTGCTCCTCACCGTCGCCGACATGCGTGCCACCAACCCGGAACTCTGGAATGACTGGAAGGGACTGCTGCTCAGCACACTGTACCGGGCTACGGCCACGGAACTTCAGCGGGAAGACCGCCAGACCCGGGATCTTCCGCAGATCGTCTCCGATAAACAGCAGGCTGTTCTGCAGAACATCGCCAGTACCGACCATCCACGTGTACACACCCTATGGCAGCAGCTTTCGGGCCCGTATTTTCTGCGTTACACAGAAGACGAACTACTCTGGCATTGCCGGGAAATACTCGCCCACAAAAGCCGGAAAGCATTGGTCGCGGTGCGGCCCCATGCGCCCGAGGGCAGTGAAGTCCTGATTTACGGCCCGGACCGACCGGGACTTTTCCAGCAGATTACCGGTGCCCTCGATCGGCAATCCCTGAACATCATCGACGCCCGGATCGATACCAGCGAGGACGGTCGCGCCATCGACACCTTCCTGGTCATCGACAACAGCCACGCCTTTGCCCACAGCGCCCAGGCCCATGCCGACCTGGCTGCCGAACTCCGCGCGGTTCTTGAAGGAGAAGCCGTGCGCAAACCCCGTTTTGGATTGCGCCATTGCGATCCGCGCCACCGGTTTTTTGCACACGTTCCCGCCGAGATCCGCGTGGACAATAGCGTCCTGCCCCGCTACACCCTGCTGGAAGTCCGCGCTGCAGATCATCTCGGCCTGCTCTATCAGGTCGGCGAGACGCTGCGCGCATTGCAGCTCAACATCCACGGCGCCAAAGTCTCCACCTTCGGTGAACGAGTGGAAGACACCTTTTTCATTCTCAACGAGCGGGGGCGCAAACTGACCGAAACCCAGGTCGGCGCGCTGATTCATGCCTTGGGCGACATTTTGAATGGTGAACCCGCTTAAACGATGAATTGCCCCCTTCTCCTACGACAGGCGCAAACCCATGTGGTCATTCCTTCTCCCTGACGCCCGGCGGCGGCGCGACCGCGCCCTGGGCCTCGCCGGTGTCCTGCGCAGCGCCCTGCTGGTGCAAGACATCGCGCGTAATGGCGCACAACCCGGAGACCTGCTGCAGACCTGCATCAGGAGCGTTCTGGCGCTGGACAGCAAGGACAGCCTGCGTGCCCTGGGCGATGTCGACAGCCTGCGTCACTCTCTGGCGCTGCTCTGCCCGCTGCTGCAACGCGGTCCCGGCAACGCCCAGGAGGCCGAACTGCTGCGCTACAGCATGGCGCTGACCACCCTCGGCAAGCGCCTCCTCAAAAATCCCTCGGCCACCCGGCGCGTCCAGGAAGGCATCGAGCAGGCCCAACGCCAGATCGCTCACTTTGCTGATCCGATGCAACGCAGCATCGTTGCCGGGCTCGCCCAGACTTACACCGAGGCCATCGGCATTCTCCGCCCGCGCATCATCGTCAGTGGAGAGAGCCGTTTCCTGAGCGACCCAGACGATGCCGCACGCATCCGTACCCTCCTCCTCAGCGGCATCCGTGCGGCCGTTCTGTGGCGGCAGGCGGGCGGCCGTCTGCCCGCTACCATTCTCGAGCGACGCGCGCTCTGTCAGGAAGCGGAAGAATTACTGGCCACCCATCCTCAGCTTACCCGATGATCACCTCGGTCGAGGGCATCCCGGCGCTGGACGAGCACGTGCATATCCTCTAAAAACCACGCACAGACCGATGCGGCAAAGCTGAATAGCGCCGCGATCAAAAAGTCCGTATGCAGCGTCCGGACGATCAGGGCAGGCACTCCCTCCTGGATATAACCGTGAGATCCCCCCGCCAAAAAGGCAGAAAACACGGCGCCGAACGCCGCAACCCCCAGAGTGCCGCCCATGGAACGGAACAGGGTGACGGTGGACGTCGCCACCCCCAGGTGGCGATGCGGCACCGCCAGCTGGGCCGAGAGCACCAGCACCTGCATGGTCGTGCCCAGCCCCAGTCCCAGCAGCACCAGCACCGCGTCGATGCGCCACATGGGCGTATGCTGCCCGAGCATGGAAAGCAGCCCCAGCGCCAGGGTGATGAGCAGGGCGCCGGCGATGGGAAACTCCCGATAACGCTGAGTCCGGCTGATCCGGCGCCCGGCCAGCACCGACATTGCCAGCATGCCCAGGAGCAGAAATAGCAGTTCCAGACCGGAGGCAGTCGGCGAGAAACCACGCACATCCTGCAAATAAATGGGCAGAAAGCTGACGGAGCCGAGCATCGCCACCCCGACAAAAAAAGAGATGATTACGCTCAGCGAAAAAGTTCGGAAACGAAAAAAAGCGAGCGGCAACAGAGGTTCCGGATGATGCCGCTCGATCCGTATAAATCCGCCGAACGCGCTCAGCCCCGCGGCGAGAAGGAGCCATGGTCCGGCGGAATCCCAGGGCAACACCGTCCCGGACACGCTGGCGAATATCACCAGGGCGCTCAGGCTGGTGGTCAGCAGGACCGTTCCCGGTACATCCATCCGCACCTTTTCGGCCGTTTTCGGTCGGGGAAGGGCGAAGCCGATGATGAAAAAGGCAAATATACCGATGGGCATATTGATATAGAATATCCAACGCCAGCCCATGGTCTCCACGATGAAGCCACCGAGAAAGGGCCCGACCAGGGTCGCGAGACCAAAGGCGGCGCCCACCAGTCCCTGATAACGGCTGCGCTGGGTAATGGGAATGAAGTCCGAGATGGAGGCGACGGCGGTCACCAGCAAGCCGCCACCGCCAATACCCTGCAAGGCCCGAAACACAATCAGCTCGTCAATGGTTTGCGCCTGACCGGACAAAACCGATCCTGCCAAAAACAGCAACACTGCCGATTGCAGGAGATACTTGCGCCCCAGAAGATCCCCCAGTTTACCGTATACCGGCAAACAGACGGTGGAGGTCAGCAGATAAGCGGTGACAATCCAGGGTAGTTTGGCCAGACCATGGAGATCGCGGGCGATGGTCGGCAAGGCGGTAGAGACCACGGTCTGGTCCATCGCCGCCAAAAAAATGGATGACAGGATGGCGAAGAAAATGACTTTTGCCGACCAGTCCAGACGAAAAGTAGATGCGGAAACGGGCTTTGATGAGGATGTCATTGCGTGCTCTGCACTGTCCTGCTCTCCTCGATCAATGTATGCCGCGCGCAAAACCGATGGCCACCATGATCAGCATGACCGCGATGTAAATACGCAGTCCCCAGAAGGCCACCTGTATCCATCCCCGGATCGGCGCACGGGTCAGTGGTTTGGGCTCCTGATGGACTTCATCTTCCAGAAACGCCAGAAATTCCGGTGTCGCCGCGGAATGAAAGTCTTCTTTGGAATGCATGCAAAACTCCTCAGGCGGACGGGAAGACGACGGTATAGCCATAAACGGCGTTGGCCAGAATCAGGAAACCAACGATGGTGAACGCTGAATAATTTTGCCAGCGCCGGTTCACATAGCTCCCCATGATCTCGCGATCATTCAGCAGCATGAGCAAAAACAACATCGCCGCAGGCATGAATATGGAAGCGATCACCTGTACGGTCAGGTTCAGAAAACCCAGTGGGATTTGCGGGATCAGCACCACCAGAGCGGCCATTCCGGCGCTCAGGATACCGGACAGATAAAAGGGCAAGGCCCGTTGCGGCCTAAGGTTCAGACTCCGGGGCAGCTTGAGTGCCTCGCCCACCGCCCAGGAAGTACTTGCCGTAATGGCAATGGCCGCAATCAGCCCGGACTCGACGAGGCCCAGAGCGAACAGTGCGGTTCCGACACTACCGAGGCTGCTCTCTCGTAACAGATGGAGGATCGCCTGTATGTCAAACTGGGCGGCATTGAGGTGCCCATACGCCAGAGTACCCGTCAGGATGACGATGGCAATGGCGATGATACCCATGGAAAGGCTTCCGAAGGCAGTATCGGCTTGGCCACTGGGGATGTCATTGACCGTAAGGCCCTTGTCGACCACCGAGGATTGCTGAAAAAAGAGCATCCACGGCGCGATCGTCGTTCCGAGGTTGGCGAGTATGACATAGGTAAAGGCGCCTACCGCAGTCCCCACTGGAATGTGCCAGTTGCCCACTGCAGCAATAACCTGGCCCCAGTCCGGGTGCGCCGCGATGGCCAAGGGCACAAATACGATATTGCCTGCGGCAATCCACAATGCCAGCCGCTCCCAGGTGTTATAATGCAGAAAGATCATGGTCCCGGCGAGAAAGATCCAGGCCACGGCGACCGAAAGAATCGGCGGCACAGAAAACACGCTCATGCCGACCCGGATACCGATAAACTCCGTCACCAGGGTCAGGATATTCGCCACAGTCAGATCCAGCAGCGAAAACACCCCCCAGAAAGCGCCATAACGCCCCCAGATCATCTCGGCATGTCCCCGGTGAGTCACCGCGCCAAGACGCACGGTCATCTCCTGCACCACATAGGCCACCGGGATCATGAGCAGCAGGAAGGGAACGAAGAAACCGATACCATACATCGCCCCGGTCTGGGCATAGGTAATCACGCCTCCGGCATCATTGTCGGCGATCATCACCAGGATACCCGGCCCGATCAGGCTCAGAAACAGCGTCAGCCTCCGCCACCAGGAGGGGTGATGGCGGAGTTGATAAATCCGCCAGCGATCCTTGATGCGCTCCCGCACGTCCTCGGGCAATTGCTGCAACACCTCCGCCTCGCTGGAGGCTCCGTGAAGTTCTGGTATGACTGACATCGATCCCCTCCTGAGTGGGCGTTTTATAAGCTGGCACCACCGGTCAGGTCAAGCGGCGCACCGCCTTTCCCGGCGCTAACCGCCCTTGCCCAGCGATGACGCGCCGGACACCGCCTCCCGCGAAAGTTCGACGACATCTCCCAGCTCCATTACCTGATTGGGCGGGAGGCGGAAAAAGTCGGTGGCGTTGGCGGAAAAGCGAAGCATGACGGCGAAAAGACGTGCTCTCCATAAGGCCAGACTCGCGTTGGCGGCCGGGATCACCCGTTGGCGGGAGACAAAATAGGTGGTATCCGAGGGGCTCCAGTAGAAGCCGGAGCTCCCTACGGACTGGAGAATCTCCGGAATGTCGGGCTGCTCCATGAACCCGTAACGGGCCGTGAGCCGATAAATACCCTGTCCGTAGTCCCGCACTGTCACCCGGTCTGCAGGGAGGATGCGGGGCTCCTCCTCAAATTTGATGGTGAGGATGATGACCCGTTCATGAAGCACCTTGTTGTGTTTCAGATTGTGCAACAGGGTGTGGGGAATACCCTGGTCGCGCACGGTCAGGTATACCGCCGTACCTGAGACACGGATGGGCTCGGTGGGGGTGATACCGGCCAGAAAGGCTTCCACCGGGATGGCCTCTGGATACAGTTTGCGGGCGAGGATCTCCCGTCCCCGCCGCCAGGTCGACATGACCGTGAAAACGAGCAGGCCGACTACCAGGGGGAACCATCCCCCCTCCATGAATTTCATCAGATTCGCGCCGAAAAATATCCCATCCAGCAGGATGAAGAAGCCACAGAAAAGACCCGCCTTCCACAACGGCCACTTCCAGCTATGACGCGCGACGAAAAAGACCAGAACGGTGGTCAGCATCATGGTGCCGGTAACCGCCGTGCCATAGGCGAAACTCAGCGCATCCGAGGATCTGAACCAGAGGATCACCGCGATGACCGCCACCATCAGGAGTCCGTTGAGTCCCGGAAGATAAATCTGCCCGCGCTCCGCTGCCGAGGTGTGAATGATGGTCAGACGCGGCAGATAACCCAGCAACAGAGCCTGGCGCGTCGCGGAATAGGCACCCGAAATCACCGCTTGCGACGCAATTACCGTGGCAATGCCCGAGATCACCACCATGGGCAGGGTCGCCCAGGCAGGGAAAAGACGGAAAAAGGGGTTCTGGATGGCGGAAGGATGGATCTCCAGCAGGGCACCCTGGCCGAGATAGTTGACCGTCAGGGCGGGCAGCACCAGAAAATACCAGGCCATGCGGATGGGGCGCGCACCAAAATGACCCATGTCGGCGTAAAGCGCCTCCGCTCCGGTGACGGCGAGGACGACGGCGCCCAGGATCGCCAGCCCGCCAAAGCCGTGCATTCCAATAAAGTGGAGGGCAAACCAGGGGTTGAGCGCAAGCAGTATCTGCGGATCAGCGGCGATCCAGGTCAGCCCGGAACCGAAAAGCAGCAGGAACCAGACCAGCATGCTCGGACCAAAAAGATGGCCGATGGCCGCCGTACCCCGGCGCTGGACCAGAAAAAGCCCGATGATAATCCCCAGGGCCAGAGGAATAACCAATGGTTTCCAGGCGGGGGAGGCCACCTCCATACCTTCCATGGCCGACAGCACCGAAATGGCCGGGGTGATGACGCCATCGCCATAAAAGAGGGCCGCGCCCAAAAGTCCAATGCTCAGTATCCACCAGCGTAATCGTCCCGAGTGTCCGGTAGCGTGGGATGCAAGGGCAGTGAGCGCCATGATACCCCCTTCGCCATGATTGCTCGCGCGCATGATCACCCAAGCGTATTTAACGGCGACGACCAGCACCAGGGTCCAGAAAATCAGGGACAGGATGCCCTGAAGATTTGCCGCGTCGGGTTGCAGGGACATGACGGAAAGGCATGCGCTGAGGGTATAAAGGGGGCTCGTGCCGATATCCCCGAAGACCACGCCGAGGGCCGTCATGGCCAGCAGCGGAAGGGTTTCTTTCTGGTCGTGCATGGCATCCTCACGGAAGGGCTGGCCAGACTGGTCAAAAACACGTCCGGCGACTGAAAAATACCGGACCGTCACCTGAATTTTGCAGGTGCCGCCAGCAAACCGGACACCCGCCACAAAAGGCCCGCATCCGGAGAACATCACAGACTTGCGCGGATTATATCTGAGGGGGTTTCCTGAAGATATGGGCCTGCCGTGTGACAAGCCGCTAGGCAGAATTGCGGCGATAGAGGATAATTGCGGCGCCGCAGGGCCTCCCGGTTCCCTACGCCAACCAGTTCCAGTGAATAAGGACAAAATCCATGAGCGAATCCCTGCACACCCATGCCCCGCACGAAGAAGCCGCTCATGTGGCTGCCGAATCCCCCGCCCACAAGCATTCTCTCAGTCAGTGGGTAGCTATCTTCACCGCGCTGCTGGCCACCATCGGTGCCGTTGTCAGTTATCAGGGGACCCATCTGATGAATGAGGTATTGCTGGCCAAGAACGAGGCGGTGCTGGAGAAAGCCAAGGCGACGGACCAGTGGAACTACTACCAGGCCATCAGCACCAAAGAGCACCTCATGCAACTGGCTGTGGATC
Source organism: Acidithiobacillus ferruginosus (assembly GCF_018854495.1). Taxonomy (GTDB): domain Bacteria; phylum Pseudomonadota; class Gammaproteobacteria; order Acidithiobacillales; family Acidithiobacillaceae; genus Acidithiobacillus; species Acidithiobacillus ferruginosus. Next base: position 20,625 of record NZ_JABBDR010000129.1, on the reverse strand, counting down.
TGACTCCGCAGAAACAGGCAGGGCCATACCAGAAGGAAATCATCAAATATACGAGCCAGAAAAAGACCGTTCAGGCCGAAGCCCGGCAACTGGAACAACTTTCCACAGCGGCCAATATGCGTTCGGAGCAATTGAACAGACCGCATAACGACATGGCCATTGCGATGATCTTTTTACAAATCGCCATCTCACTGGCCTCTATCACGGCCTTGACCGGAAGGGTCTGGCTTTTCGGCATGGCCATGCTCAGTGCTCTGGGCGGGGTCGGACTTTGGCTTGTCGCCCTGGGTATGAGCTGACGTTGTCCACGATGCTCCTGCAGCCGGAATGGTATACATGGTACGGGTGGAATGACCGCATCTTTCTGCTGGTGAATCACCTGAGTGATACGCCGACGCTTTCCGCGGCCATGGAGATGGTATCGTGGGTTGCCCAGCCGGCTTATTTTCCCGTCTGGATGGCCCTGCTCGTGGTGAGCTTCCGGCTAAGGCCCCTGACGCTGCCCTTTGCCGTTGTCTGGGATTTTGCCGTCGGTGAGTTGGCTGTGTGGCTGATCGTCGTGGCGCTCAAATCAGGGCTCGCTTATCCCCGCCCCGTGGTTGCACTTGGGTCTCTGTCGGTACATGTGGTGGGAAGGCCGGAATATTGGCACAGCTTTCCCTCCGGCCACGCCGCAATGGCCTTTCTGCTCGTCGGCAGCCTGCTCCTGGGGAAGGCCTCCAAAATCCTGTGGATACCTGCTGCGGTGTATGCCGTGCTGGTGGCATGGTCACGCATGGCGGTCGGCGCACATTTCCCCGCCGATGTGCTTGGCGGCGCCGTGATCGGTATTTTCAGCGCTGCGCTGGCCGCTCTGCTGCAACGGCTAACCGCCCCTACAGGTCATTCCCAAGACCGAAAAGGACGGCGATAGCGAACCGGGGATATATCATCGATCAATGCGCAATCTGCGCCAACTGTGCGTTGTTGATCTTCACCTTGGCATGTTCCCGCAAGTCCTTCAGATAGGCAGTCGACAGCAGACGGCCCCTTTGCTCCTCCAGAGAGGCACGAATTTGCGCCGTCACTTTGGGATTTATGGCCGCTGCCGCAGGGGCAGTTACGCGTGTAACGGCAAAGATCCGGTAGCCCGACGACGTCTTCACCATATCCATGGAGGGGACACCGCCAACCGGTGAGGGTGCCGAGAAAGCCGCCTCCAACACCGCATTATCCAACCCCAGTGCATTACGCCTGGTTACATCGCGGTACGCATGCAGCGGATAGGCGCCATGATCTGTCAGCACATTCATATCCTTCGCCTGGCGCGCCGCCGTCAGCAATGCTTGCGCTTTCTTCTGGGCTAGTTGCTCCGCTTTTTCGGTGGTTAATTTTGCCGTAATGGCTCCTGCGACAGCACTCTGGGGTTGGACACTACCTGGTGTATAGTGAAGCAGATGCACCGCCAGCAAATCCCCGTTCGCCAAGGTGAGCGCCGTGCTATTTTTCCCGGCGAGCACCGCCTTGCTAAACGCCAGATCAAGCGCTTTGGCGTCGGAAAAAGGTCCTTGGGCAAGCACCTTTCCAGCGGTAAGTACGCCACTTTCCTGAACCGTCAGGCCATAGGCTTTGGCAACCGCGTTCAAACCATCGGTGCTGCTGAACAGGCGATCCTTGAAGTTCTCCACTTGGGCCTGGAAGGCGTTTTCAGCAGAACTATTAACAGCAACAGCGAGATGCGGGGCCGCTACAGGGGAAGAACTGACTGCCGGACTGGTCGGAGTGCCACTCTTGGCGACAAAATCCTTCGGCCCCAGCACCACATACTGTACCTGCACCTGCGCCGGCAACCGGAATTGATCCATGTGGGCGTGGTAGTAATCGGCCACCTCGGCAGCCGTTGGTCCGGCTGCCGCGGCGAAGTCGCTATCCCGGATATCTACCGTGCTGACATCACGGTACTCCTGTGACCAGGCCCAAATCCGGGTAGCCTCGCCCTTCGATGCCGTGGCTATAACCTGAGGAACGACTTGCAACTGCTCCAGACGCAGGCTTTCCCGCAGCATGTCTTCAAACTGTGCCGGCGTCATTCCATTGGCAGCCAGCAATTTCTGGTAAAGGCTTTTGGAAAAAGCACCCTTCTCCTGAAAGGCTGGAATGGATTCGATTTTTTTCGCCAACGCGGCATCTGGCACCTGCAAGCCCAGACGGCCCGCCTCCATACCCAAAAGCATGTTGTCAATCAAACCATTAAGCACCTCTAGACCGAAACCCCTATCCACCGCCATCTTCGCCGCCGTCGTTGCACCGAAAATATGGCTATAACGTGCCAGGGCATCTTTCATACGTTTCTGAAATGCGGCATCGCTGATCTTCTGACCATCCACCGTCGCCACGACAGATGAGGCTGAGTTTCCGGAGAATAAATACCCGCTCACGCCCCAAAGCACAAAAGACAACGCGATTAAAATCATGAGTGATTTTGCCACCCACGATCTGCCGAAATTCCGAAATGTTTCCATCATAAACATATCCCCCGAAAACCGGAACGCCAAAAAACAGGCTAACGACGGCTCCAATAACCAATTTTAGAAAACACCTGAACAGTTCTACTGATGGATATCGGTATTCACGCCACCGCGCAATACCGACGTAAAAAAAGGCGCCCCAAAAGGGTCGCCTTACTCGCATTGGCGGGGCGGACGGGGCTCGAACCCGCGACCTCCGGCGTGACAGGCCGGCATTCTAACCAACTGAACTACCACCCCAATAAAATTTGTGGTGGGCGGTGAGGGGCTCGAACCCCCGACATTCGGCGTGTAAAGCCGACGCTCTACCAACTGAGCTAACCGCCCAAACCAGACGCGCTAGTTTACTGCATCACGCAACGCTTTACCAGCCTTAAATTTAGGCGTGCGACTTGCGGCGATCATGATTTCCGCGCCGGTAGCGGGATTACGGCCTTTGCGCGCCTCACGACTGGAAACAAGAAATGAACCGAAACCGACCAGAGTTACCTGATCACCAGCCTTGAGCGCGTCAGTAACCACCTTGACAAGCGCATCCAGAGCATGGCCGGCGGCGGCACGGGTCACGCCAGCTTCTTCTGCAATCTTCTCGATCAACTCCGATTTGTTCATATTTCTTTCTCCTGTTATGGACTCGGTTACTTAGGTATAACTGCGCATCAACTCTATCCAGAAAACGTTATAGCAGGGTAAAAAAAGGCTTGTCAAGAAAGTGCATAAAATGCCCGGCGTCACAAAGGACGGCCAGGCCTTCCCCCGGAATCATCACCATCAGGGACATCAACATTGGATATCGCCGCATTCTGGACTCGTTCTCCGTTATTAAAATTGCGGAGATGAGTCCTCATACCGCCTCTAATGTGCCATTGCCTTGTCCTCGGAAGACTCCTTGCCGGGCACCACACCAACCAGCACGTCGCCGCCGCTTTCCGGCGGCAAAGGGGTCGGCGAAGACTCCAGCGCAATCGCCAGAACTTCGTCAATCCACCGGACCACCTTGATGGTCAGCGCATCCCGCACATTTTTGGGGATTTCCTGCAGATCTTTTTCATTCTCCGCTGGAATCAGGACCGTACTGATGCCGCCGCGATGTGCTGCCAGCAATTTCTCCTTTAACCCACCGATGGGCAGAACCTCACCGCGCAGCGTGATCTCCCCAGTCATGGCGACCGTGGCATGTACCGGAATATTGGTCAGTGCCGATACCAAGGCCGTGGCCATGCCGATGCCTGCGCTGGGCCCGTCTTTTGGCGTGGCGCCTTCCGGCACATGGATATGGAAGTCATGGTTCTGGTAAAAGTCTGCGGGAATGCCCAGCGCCCGCGACCGCGCACGAACCACACTCATGGCCGCCTGGATGGATTCCTGCATGACATCCCCCAGCTTACCGGTGATCAGCAGCTTGCCGCGACCCGGCACGACCACCGCCTCGATACTCAGCAATTCACCACCCACCTCAGTCCAGGCCAGACCGGTAACCTCACCGATACGGTTTTCCTTTTCTGCCTTGCCAAAGTCGAAGCGGCGCACCCCGAGATACTTGTCCAGATTGCGATCCGAAACCTGCACACGCGTGCGCTTTTTGTCGAGCAGGAGTTCTTTTACCACCTTCCGGCAAATGCGTGCGAGTTCCCGTTCCAGATTACGCACACCGGCTTCCCGCGTGTAGTAACGGATGATATCCCGGATGACGGTTTGGGAAACCTGCATTTCCCCGTCCAGCAGCCCCGCCTTTTCTATCTGCTTAGGCAGAAGATACTTGGTGGCGATGTGGATCTTTTCGTCTTCGGTGTATCCGGAGATCCGGATTACCTCCATGCGGTCCATCAATGGGGCCGGGATATTGAGTGTGTTCGCAGTGGTAACGAACATCACCTCGGACAGATTGAAGTCCACTTCCAGGTAATGGTCGCTGAACGTGGCGTTCTGCTCGGGATCCAGCACTTCCAGAAGCGCGGAGGCCGGATCACCCCGGAAATCCATCGCCATCTTGTCTACTTCATCCAGCAACATCAGCGGATTGCGCGTAGCAATCTTGGCCAGGCTCTGGATGATTTTTCCCGGCAGGGCCCCAATGTAGGTACGCCGATGTCCGCGGATTTCCGCTTCGTCGCGCACGCCGCCCAAGGACATCCGCACGAATTTGCGTCCGGTCGCCGCAGCGATGGAGCGCCCCAGGCTGGTCTTGCCCACGCCGGGGGGGCCCACCAGACACAGGATGGGACCGCGGCTGTTGCCGACCCGTTCCTGTACGGCAAGATATTCGAGAATGCGCTCCTTGACGTCTTCCAGACCGTAATGATCCGCATCGAGAATGGCCTTGGCCCGCTTGAGATCCTTGGTGATTTTGCTGCGTTTACGCCACGGCACCCCCACCAACCAGTCGATATAGTTGCGCACCACGGTTGCCTCTGCCGACATGGGGCTCATCATCCGCAGTTTTTTCAACTCGGCATCGGCCTTGGCCCGCACATCCTTCGGCATCCCGGCCTTGTCGATTTTACGTGCCAGTTCATCCAGCTCGCCACCGCCCTCTTCCGACAGATCACCCAGCTCTTTCTGAATAGCCTTCATCTGCTCATTCAGATAATACTCGCGCTGACTCTTTTCCATCTGCCGCTTGACCCGACCGCGGATGCGCTTTTCCACCTGCAGCAGGTCGATTTCTGACTCCATCATGCCCAGCAGATGCTCCAGCCGGGCGCGGGTGTCCGCCTTCTCCAGAATTTCCTGCTTTTCTTCGAGTTTGAGGCCGAGATGGGCCGCAACGGTGTCGGCCAGTCGTGCGGGATCATCCATGCTCGCCAGAGTGGATAGTATCTCCGGGGGAATTTTTTTGTTCAGCTTGACGTAGGCCTCGAACTGGGCGCTGACCGAACGCATGAGCGCTTCCAGCTCACGATCATTTGTCGCACCACTGGCCACGATCTGTACCTGAGCGCGCAGGGAGTCCTCCGCCGGCAGGAAAGATACGATTTTAGCCCGGTCTGTACCTTCGACCAGCACCTTGACCGTACCATCGGGCAACTTGAGCAACTGCAGAATCGTCGCCAGCGTACCGATCCGGTAAATATTCTCCGGTTGAGGGTCATCGTCCGCGGCATTTTTTTGCGATACCAGCAGAATCTGCTTTTCGCCAGACATCGCATCTTCCAGGGCGCGAATCGACTTTGCCCGCCCCACGAAAAGAGGGATTACCATGAACGGGAATACCACAACATCGCGCAGAGGCAACACCGGCACCATCTGTGCTTCCTCTTCCACTAGGAGACTTCTATCGATTTTGGCCACGGTCTACTCCAAAAGCAGGTGATTACTACCAATAGCAACGCAGATGGGGTCGTCGACGGGGCTTTTCAAGGATTAACCCCGCCCGGCTTCAGGCCGGATGAGACATATCCACCTTGGCAGCATCATCGTAAACCAGCAGCGGCTTGGTGCCGCTTTCCACGACGGCGGCATCCACCACCACCTTTTTCACGCCACTCATAGAGGGCAATTCGTACATCGTATCCAGCAGAATCTGCTCAAGAATGGAACGCAAACCACGTGCCCCCGTCTTGCGGGTCAGGGCCTTTTTGGCAATCGCCCGCAATGCCTCGGTACGGAACTCCAGGGTCACGCCTTCCAGGGCAAAAAGCTTCTGGTACTGCTTCACCAAAGCATTTTTCGGATCGGTGAGGATGGAAATGAGGGCCTCTTCGTCCAGCTCTTCCAGCAGCGCCAGAATGGGCAGACGCCCGACGAACTCGGGAATCAGGCCATAACGCACCAGGTCTTCCGGCTCCAGATTCTGCATCAGCATGGCGGCGGTCGCTTCCTTGTCGCGGCGCTTGAGGGGCGCATTGAAACCCATACCGCCCTTCTCCAGACGCGCGGAGACCGACTTCTCCAGGCCCGCAAAGGCACCGCCACAGATGAAAAGGATATGCCGCGTGTCCACCTGCAGGAATTCCTGCTGCGGGTGTTTGCGGCCGCCTTGTGGTGGAACCGAGGCCACCGTCCCTTCAATCAGCTTGAGCAAAGCCTGCTGCACGCCTTCACCGGAAACATCGCGGGTGATGGAGGGGTTCTCGGACTTGCGGGTGATTTTGTCGATCTCATCGATATAGACGATGCCGGTCTGCGCCTTTTCCACATCATAGTCACACTTCTGCAGCAGTTTCTGGATGATGTTTTCGACATCCTCACCCACATAGCCGGCCTCCGTGAGCGTCGTGGCATCGGCCATGGCAAACGGCACATTCAGGAGACGTGCCAGGGTCTGCGCCAGCAGGGTCTTGCCCGAACCGGTGGGGCCGATGAGCAGGATATTACTCTTGTCCAGCTCCACCTCATTGTCCTTGCCACCATGTTCCAGACGTTTGTAATGATTGTAAACCGCCACGGACAAGACCTTTTTGGCAACGTCCTGACCAATGACGTAATCATCCAGCGTTTTGCGGATTTCCATGGGTCTGGGCAGCTTGTCCTGGGCCGCACTATGGTCATCCAGTACCTCGTCCTTGACGATGTCATTGCACAACTCGATGCATTCGTCACAGATGAATACCGAAGGACCGGCGATCAGCTTGCGGACTTCGTGCTGGCTCTTGCCACAGAACGAACAATACAGCGTCTTTTCACCGCTTCCCTCATGCTTTCCAGCCATAGCTGTTCTCCTGCCTGTTCAGGCGGTCTCGTTTTCACCGCGATGACTGATCACAGCGTCCACAAGATGGTAGGTTTTGGCCTCTTCGGCCGACATGAAAAAGTCTCTGTCGAGATCCTGCTCGATGCGTTCCCGGCCCTGCCCGGTATGATGGACCAGAATATCATTGAGCCGCTCCCGGATACGCAGGATTTCTTTGGTATGAATCTCGATATCATGCGCCTGCCCCTGAAAACCACCGGAGGGTTGATGCAACATGATCCGCGCATTGGGCAGCGCATAACGCTTGCCTTCGGCGCCGGCGGCCAGCAATACCGCGCCCATGCTCGCCGCCTGACCGATGCAGACTGTACTGATCTTCGGGCGAACAAACTGCATCGTGTCGTAAATCGCCATGCCTGCCGTGACGGACCCACCCGGGCTGTTGATATACAGCGCGATATCTTTATCGGGATTTTCCGCCTCCAAAAAAAGCAACTGGGCGACCACCAGGTTGGCCATCATGTCTTCTACCTGGCCCACCAGAAAAACCACCCGCTCCTTGAGCAGACGGGAGTAAATATCATAGGACCGCTCACCGCGTCCGGTCTGCTCGACCACCATGGGCACATATCCCAGCCCCTGTACGGCGGGTGCCATCTGGTCTCCAGTCTGTTTCCACATAATCCTTGCTCCTGTCTGTTGACACGGGCCAGCGTCGGACACCGGTTATTCCGCGTTTGTTTCACCTGTCGGCGCCCGGCCGATGAGCTGGTTGAAGCTGACGGCCTCGTCATTCACTTTAACACGCTCCAGAAGCCATGCCACCACTTTGTCTTCCAGCACCAGGGCCTCGGCCTGCTCCATCTGCTCGGGATTACTACGGTACCAGCTGATGAACTGTTCCGGGTCTTCATACTGCTCGGACATATCCCGGATAACCTGAGTGACTTCCGCCGGGGATGCCCGCAGCTTTTCGCGCCGGACGATTTCCGACAACACCAGGCCGAGCACCACCCGGCGCCTGGCCAGCGCGTCCAGATCGCCACTAGCCGCGGCGTTGGCGTCTTTTTGCAAACGCTCCAGCTCCTGCCCGATCATTTGCCTGGGCAAATCGGGGTGGTTGCTCGCCACTACCAGGTCCAGCATCTGCGCTTTTACCTGGCCCCGGCTGATCCGCTGCGCTTCACGTTCCAGATTTTCCCGCACTTCCTGCCGTAATACGGCAACATCTCCATCCTCGATACCCAGCGCCAGGGCAAAAGCCGCATCCACTTCGGGCAACTGGGGCGCCGCCACTTCCCGGACCTGCAGATGGAACTGGGCGGCTTGGCCGGCGAGCTCCGCCACATGATATTCTGCCGGAAACTGCACTGCGACGGTCCGATCTTCTCCTGCGGACATCCCCAGCAATCCCTGTTCGATATCCGGCAGCAATCGGCCGGAGCCCAGCACCACGGCGTAATCAGTCACATCGCCACCCGCCATGGGGACACCATCAATGGTCCCCTGAAAATCCACGGTGACCCGGTCTTCGTTCTGGGCAGGACGCTCGGCAGGCACATAAAAACGCCGCTGCTGACGCATAATGTCTATGGTGGCATCCACGTCCGCATCCGTCACTTCAGCCGTCTTGCGGATAACCGTGGCGTCCGGCACCTGCGGATCAAATTCGGGATACACCTCTACCACGGCCGTAAACACGAGATCCTCGCCGCGCCCGCCTTTCTCGACCTGCACTTCCGGCCTGCCAACCGGACGTAAGGATTCGTCACGCACGGCCTGAGAATAGCGTTCGTTGATAAGATGGTCGAAGGTCTCCATGAGGGCATCGGAACCATAGTGGCGTTCGATGAGTGTCATGGGCGCCTTGCCGGGCCGGAAACCCGGCAAACGTGCGGAGCGCGCCTTGTTACGCAGACGCTGGGAAACCCCGCTCTCCACTTCGCTGGCGGGAATGGTCACATGGATGTGTCTTTCCAGAGGCGCAGCCTCCGGTGTCGAGATTTGCATGAACTGATCCTTCTTTTGCATTTTGTCTAAGCCTATACGTCGATAGTAAACACAAGCCGCCCGCCCCTCAAGGTCAGGACAGACCACGGCTCCCTGGTTTGACGGGCGTTCCACCCGCCGCGCAGAGAGGGCAGGCGGCAGCTTCCCAGGTAAGCACGGGGAGCTTCAATAGCGGGAAAAATGGTACGCCGTCAAAATCGCTGAATCCCGAACTGCGGTCAATGATCGCTGATGCCGCCAATACCTGGCCACCTGCTGCGGTAACAGCCGCCATGCATTCCCGCGTCGAGCCCCCTGTCGTCGTAATATCTTCGACCACCAGGACACCCTCCCCCGGCGTCAGCGCAAAACCCCGGCGCAGCACCATCTGCCCGGCTTCCCGCTCGGTAAACAGGCTGCGTACTCCCAGCGCGCGGCCGCATTCGTAGGATACCAGAACCGCACCCATGGCTGGCCCCACGACACAGGAGATGCGCCACCGCAGATCATCGGGAATACCCGCCACCATCGCCGCACACAGCCGGGCAGCGTGCCCAGGATATTGCAGCACCCTGGCCGACTGCAGGTAGGTATCGCTATGCAGCCCGGAGGATAACAGAAAATGTCCATGGAGCAGCGCCCCGTCTTCTTTGTACAGCGCCACCACTTCGTCTGCAGTCACAGTAATTTCTTCTCCATGGTCTAGTATGATGCGGGGAACAGCCATAGCACCGCCGCCATCCGGCATATCAGCCTGGTTCCCGCGAATCGCCGGATTTAGCCACCAACTCATTCCATATCTGGCCGAGAGCCCGCGCCGGGTCCACCGCAGCCGTGACCGGCCGGCCTACCACCAGAAAGTCCGAACCCGCTGCGAGTGCCGCCGCAGGCGTCATGATACGTCGCTGATCATCCTCCGCGTACTGCGCGGGTCGAATCCCCGGAGTCACCCGCAGAAGCTCAGGCAGCACATCCCGCAGACGGCCCGCCTCCAGCGCGGAACAGACGAGGCCATCCAGTGCACATGCCGCAGCCAGTGTCGCCAGACGCCCAACCTGATCCACCACCGAACCGCTCACCCCTACTTCGTGCAGCGCGTCATCGTCCATACTGGTGAGCACCGTCACCGCAATCAGAAGCGGGCGCCGGGTTCCGGCGCCGTCTTCCACGGCTTCACGCGCTGCGCGCAGCATGGCACTACCACCACTGGCGTGAACATTGAGCATCCATACGCCGAGCCGGGATGCCGCCCTGCAGGCTTTGGCAACAGTCTGCGGAATATCGTGAAACTTGAGGTCCAGGAATACGTCGAAACCCCGTTCCTGCAAACGCTCCACAATGGCGGGGCCACTTGCAGTGAAAAGTTCCTTGCCCACTTTGACCCGGCACTGGGCGGGATCAAGTTGATCCGCCAAAACCAGGGCATCGCGTTCATCCGCATAATCCAGCGCAATGATGAGCGGCGAAATCACAAGCTGCACCCTCCGGAAAAAGTACCCCACTGACGGCAACTGGGGCAACGCCAATAATACCGAGGACTCTGATAACCACAGGACTGACAATGAAAAACTGCCGGTTCCACCGAAAGCCCTCTGACTGCCATCGCCATGACGGGATACAATGTTGGATCTGGCGCATCGGGATCCAGTTCCAACAGAACCTGCATCACCCGCATGTCCGGCTGCCGCAATAGCAGATGTCTTAAATACGTTGTCGCCGCCCGGGTTCCCTCAACGCCCTGCAGGGCATGCGCCAGAAGTTTTACCGCCAGCGGCGAACGACACATATCCAACAGGCGTTCCCGAGCCTTTTGCGCATCCACGCCATTCGCAACATGTGGTAAAACACTCAAAAATGGTTCCAGAACCAGCAGGACTACGGACTCCACCCGGGAATCCAGCAGCTTTTTCCAGAGGTCGAAGGCATCGTCCCAGTTCTGCCGGTCAAAGGCGATACGCCCGCCGACCACCAACGCCCGTGGATTCTCCGGGTCCTCCTTGCGCGCCATCCCTAAAAAGACCCCTGCCTGCTCCGCTTCTCCCGCGAGCAGAGACTGCTCGGCGAGCTCACCGTAGAGCATGGCAATCACCGGACGCTGGCCGCCCGTACCCGTTTTGTGCAACTGCTGACGCACGGCGATAGACTTGGCCCACTCGCTGCCCAGTTCGTACAACTCGGCAAGCGTGGCAAGGCCCTCCAAATGATCGGGTTGACGATCCAGTAGTTCTTTGAGGATGGACTCGGCCCGATCGAGAATCCCGGCCTTGAGGTAATCCTGCGCAATCTCGAAGAGTACACTCTGCCGCAAGTCAGACGCCAGCGCCGGCTGATCCAGGAGGTACTGATGTACCCGCAAGGCGCGCTCCAACTCTCCGCGGCGCCGGAAGAGTCGCCCCAAGGCGAGTAGAATATCAACGCTTTCGGGGTGTTGCCGCAGCGCATCCAAAAAAACCTCCACCGCCTCATCATTGCGCTCACTGAGGAGATGGTTGAGTCCCTGAATATAAATTTCGGGAATCGTGTCGGGGACATTCGGCGCAGGTTTTCGCGGAGAAGTAACCCGACCAATCCAGACGCCCAGCGCGATCGCCAACAGCAGGACAAGGACGACGATGGTATCCACCACGCCGAGCCGTCAATTAAGCCTTGCCACCCGCAACCGCTTCCGGATAATCAACCTGCTCACGGAGCTCCTTGCCCGGCTTGAAATGCGGAACCCGCTTTTCAGGCACCAGAACCGGCTCTCCCGTTTTCGGATTACGCCCCTGCTTGGCAGGGCGCACATGCATGGAAAAACTTCCGAAACCGCGAATTTCAATACGTTCCCCTTCAGCCAGCGCGTCGCTCAGATAATCGAGCATCTGACGGGTAGCCATTTCAATATCACGAACACTCAAGTGCGGATATTGTGCGCTGATGTTTTTGATCAATTCTGATTTAGTCATGGTTTATTAGCTTCTTACAAAGAATGGTGAATTGACAGGACATCATAAAATCAAAAAGGCAAGCGGCAGGTTAATGCTTCAAAAAAGCCTTTCCCTGACGCCACCTCAGTTACCCCATATTCCCGATCAGCATAAGATCGGGAGAGAAGGTTTGCGCTTAACTTTCTTCTTCCTGCTTCCGCTTGAGCTGTTCTTTGATCAGATCGCCCAGACTGGTGGTGCCCGTCGCCGCACTGCGCGCATATTGCTGTACCGCCGCTGTTTGATCTTCCTGGGAAACGGCGGCTTCCCGAGCCTTGGTGCTGAGCGTCAGGGTACGGTTCTTGCGGTCCACCATCGCAATGCTGACTTCGATCTTATCCCCGGCTGACAAGGTCACGCCGCGCGCCAGTTCACGATGGGGCAGGAATCCTTCCACGCCCTCGCCAAGCCGAATCTCGGCACCACGGCTGTCCACTGAAATCACCTCACCCTCCACCAGGGCGCCCTTTTCATTGGCCACCACAAACTGGATGAACGGATCGGTTTCCATCTGCTTGACGCCCAGACTGATACGCTCCCGCTCCGGATCAATGCTGAGGACCACTGCCTCCAGAGTATCGCCCTTCTTGAAGTCCCGTACCGCTTCTTCGCCGGTACGATCCCAGGCGAGATCGGAAAGATGGATCAGGCCGTCGATACCACCATCCAGACCGACGAACACACCGAAGTCGGTAATACTCTTGATCTGACCGGAGACACGATCGCCCTTCTGGAAGTTCTGCGCGAAGTCGTCCCACGGATTGGGCAGGCACTGCTTGATACCCAGGGAAATGCGGCGACGCTCTTCGTCGATGTCGAGGATCATCACTTCGACTTCCTGGCCGACATGCAGGGCCTTGGCCGGATTGATGTTCTTGTTGGTCCAGTCGATTTCGGAGACATGCACCAAACCTTCGACGCCTTCCTCGATCTCGACGAACGCGCCGTAATCCGTAACGTTGGTGACCTTACCAAAAATTCGGGTGGCCTCCGGATAACGGCGGGCGATATCGCGCCATGGGTCTTCACCCAGCTGCTTCATACCGAGAGAGATACGGCCGCGCTCGCGGTCGAACTTCAGGACCAGGACACGCACTTCACCGCCCACCGTGACCACTTCGCTGGGATGCTTGACCCGACGCCAGCCCATATCGGTGATATGCAGCAGGCCGTCGATACCACCCAGGTCGATAAACGCGCCGTAATCGGTGAGGTTCTTGACCACACCCTCGAGGACCGCACCTTCCTGAATGCTTTCCAGCAGTGCGCCGCGTTCCACGCTCTGTTCCTGCTCGACCACCGCGCGGCGGGAGACCACCACGTTGTTACGCTTGCGGTCCAGCTTGATGATCTTCATCTCGAGGTCTTTGCCTTCGAGATACGCCACATCCCGTACCGGGCGCACGTCGACCAGAGAGCCGGGCAGGAAGGCACGCACACCGTCGATACTGACGGTGAAACCACCTTTCACCTTGCCGGTGAGGAAGCCATGCACCACGGCGTTGTCGTTGAAGGACTTCTCCAGGTCGACCCAGGTCTTGGCGCGGCGGGCTTTTTCACGGGAGAGACGGGTTTCGCCCATACCGTCTTCCACCAGCTCCAGACAGACCTCTACGGAGTCCCCGACCTTCACCTCTATTTCGCCTTCCGCATTGCGGAACTGCTCGGCAGGGATCGGCCCTTCAGACTTGAGGCCCACGTCGACGATGACAAAGTCGTTATCGACGCGGGTCACGATGCCGGTAAGCAACTCGCCGGGCTTGAGGCCCTGGGTGCTCTGGCTTTCTTCAAACATCTCGGCAAAACTGGGTTCAACAAGCATTTCAGCGTTAGGGGTGGTCATAAATTTCAGTAGGCCTCATTTACCGGGCACGCCATGGGCGCCCCTTGAATCACTGCTCGATGCCATAAATGGCGGTTTCAATTTTCCTGAAAAGCAGATCGAACCCAGCTTTGCAGGACCCTGTATGTGTCGGAAACGCTTTGTTCGCTGGTATCCAGGATCTTCGCATCGGGCGCGGGCCGGAGCGGTGCCACGCTGCGCTGCTGGTCCCGGGCATCGCGTTCCGCAATTTCCGCCACAACTGTGGCGAGACTAGCACTAATACCCTGTTCCATCAACTGATTCAGACGGCGCTTACCGCGTTCCTCGGCGCTGGCGGTAAGAAACACCTTGAGCGGTGCGTCCGGAAAAACCACCGTCCCCATATCCCGGCCGTCGGCCACCAGCCCCGGTGCCCGGCGAAAATCCCGCTGCCGCTGCAACAAGGCCGCACGGACCGCAGGAATTGCCGCAATCCGTGAGGTCAGCGCGCTGATTTCCGGGGTGCGGATTTCCGCATCCACAACTTCCCCTCCGAGTAGCACATGGGTTTCGTCGGCGGCGCCGCGAAAACCCAGCGGCAAGGTGCGCGCCAGCCCGGACAGGGCTGCTTCGCTATCTGCATCCAGTCCGGCACGTTGCGCCGCCAGCGCCAGTGCGCGGTATATAGCGCCGCTGTCCAGCAGGTGCCAACCCAGATCATGGGCCAAGAGACGACCCAGCGTGCCCTTACCGACCCCGCCGGGACCATCCAGGGTGATGACGGGGACGATATTCATGCGCTGACCACCTCCAGCAGCAGCCCCGCCTGCTGCGCCAGCGCGGGAAAACTCGGAAAGGACGTCGCCACATTGGCGCAGTCCAGGATTTCCATATCCCCCTGCGCCACCAGTGCGGCCATGGCAAAGGCCATCGCAATACGATGATCCCCATGGCTGTCCACCCGGCCGCCCAGCAACGCTGATCCGCGGATAATGGCGCCATCCACGCGCTCTTCTACCGTAGCACCCAGCGCGCGCAGCCCACCAGCCATTACCGCGATGCGGTCACTTTCCTTGACACGGAGTTCCTCCGCACCGGTAATCACCGTCTGCCCCTTCGCACACGCCGCCGCTATGAACAGCGCGGGGAACTCATCGATAGCCAGAGGTACCAGACGGGGCGGGATAGCGATGCCTTGCAATGGTGCGTAGCGAACGCGGATATCAGCGACTGGCTCCCCGCCCACTTCACGCAAGGCCGTCAGATCGATCCGGGCACCCATGCGGGTGAGGATTTCGATGATACCGGTCCGGGTCGGATTGATGCCAACCCCTTCCAGGGTGAGATCGGAGCCCGGCGCGATGGTGGCGCCGAGCAGGAAGAACGCGGCCGACGAAATATCGCCCGGCACCTGCAGCGCCTGCCCGCACAACCGGCCACCACCGCGCAGGCAGGCGCGCGGGCCCTGACGCTCCACCGGTTGGCCGAAACCTTGCAGCATCCGCTCGCTGTGATCGCGGGTAGGTGCGGGCTCGGTCACGCAGGTTTGTCCATCGGCATACAGTCCGGCCAACAACACGGCGGATTTGACCTGGGCGCTCGCCACCGGCAGGGCATAGTCGATGCCGTGCAGGGGCCGCCCATGAATATGTAAAGGTGCCCTGCCATCCTGGGCGGCGATTTCCGCGCCCATGGCACGCAACGGGTTCAGAACGCGGCCCATGGGCCGCTTCTGCAAACTGGCGTCGCCAACCAGAGTGCTGGGGAAAGACTGTCCGGCCAGCACTCCGGCCAGCAGACGCATGGCGGTACCGGAATTCCCGCAATCCAGAGGAGCAGCGGGCGCCCGCAGCCCCTGCAGGCCAACCCCATGAATGCGCAGATGCCCTTGATCCGGGCCTTCCATCTGCACCCCCATGCTGCGAAAAGCGGCGATGGTAGCCAGCACATCGGCGCCCTCCAGCAGCCCCTCCACTTCAGTGACACCTTCGGCAAGCGCCCCGAGAATGACGGCACGGTGGGAAATGGATTTGTCTCCCGGAACCGGGAAACGGCCGGCAAGCCGACTGCCTGGACGAATGAGATATCGAGTCATGATTCAGTAAGTAAGCGGAGGAAATTGAAACTGTTGACGGCAGGCGCGGCCCTGTTCCAGAAAGGCTTTCAGGGTGCGCGTGTCGCCCCCAGCGAGCATCTGCCGGACAGTGTCGAGATTTTCCTGCAACGCCTTCAGATGCTGTACGACGGCCGATCGATTCTCCGCGAGGATAGCGGTCCAGAGATCGGGGTCAGAGGCCGCTATCCGGGAAAAATCACGCAGCCCGCCGCCGGCGAGATCCCGCAGAGCGGGGACCTGATCCGCCAGACCCGCCATGTAGGCAAAGGCCAGCAGATGAGGCAAATGGCTGGTCGCAGCAAGAGCCTGATCGTGTGCCTCCGGCGTCATTTGCGAAACGGTCGCACCGAGGCATTGCCAGAAGCCGCGCACCGCATCCAGCGCGGCGGGAGCCTGTTCCGGCAGGGGCGTCAGGATGACGCGTGCGCCCTGATAAAGATTTTTCCGCGCTGCTGCAAATCCGGTTTTTTCCCCGCCCACCACGGGATGCCCCGGGATAAAGCGATCCCCCAGCAACTGACGACCCAGTTGCGCCACCGGCGTCTTGATGCTGGCGACATCGCTGACCATCCCCGTAGCAGATATATGGCGTGCCAGTTCCGGCAACTGCCGTAGGGCGACTTGAGGAGGGGTGGCGAGCAGCACCAGGTCGGCATTTCCCAACGCCGGTTCCGGTTCGCAGGTCAGGCTGATCCGCCAATACTTCGCCGCAGAACGCAGTCGTCGAACTGCTTGCGCATCGACGACAACACCCACCAGCGATCCGGCGAAGCCCCTGCTGCGCAGAGCCTTGGCGACACTGCCGCCCATCAGGCCCAGGCCGACGATGACGACTCGCTGGAAGGGAACGTCCGGCATGCTAGAGTTCGCGGCCAATGGCCTCGGCAATCCTGCGCAGATCGCCCATCAGCGTGGTGAGTTGCTCCGGACTGAGAGCCTGATCGGCATCACACCAGGCTTCTTCGGGACAGGGATGCGACTCCACCAGCAAACCATCTGCACCCGCTGCAACGGCCGCCTTGGATAATTGCGGCACGAGCCAGGCCTTGCCACCCGCATGACTGGGATCGACGATGACCGGCAGGTGGGTCTCCCGCTTGAGAACCGGTATGGCCGTGACGTCGAGGACGTTGCGATAGGCCGTTTCAAAGGTACGGATGCCACGTTCGGCAAAAATAATCCTGTGGTTGCCGTGGGCGGCGATATATTCTGCCGCCATGAGCCATTCCTTTATGGTGGCGCTCAGGCCACGCTTGAGGATGACCGGTACGTCCAGGCGACCGACTTCCTTGAGGAGATCAAAATTCTGCATGTTGCGCGTACCGATCTGGATGATATCTACTCCTTTTTCCAGAAACAGATCAATCTTGCGGACATCCATCAGTTCGGTAACGATGGGCAGACCGACCGCATCTGCGGCGGTCCGGAAATAATCCAAGCCCTCGTCACCCACGCCCTGAAAAGTGTAGGGACTGGTACGGGGTTTGAATGCCCCACCACGCATCAGACGGCATCCCGCCGCCTTGACGGCTTCTGCAGAGCTGCGCATCTGCTCGGGCGTTTCAACCGAGCAGGGGCCTGCGATCACCTGAATCTGCCTGCCACCGATGGGGATCCCCCGCACTTCAATGACCGTATCGGTGGATTTGAACTCGCGGCTGACGAGCTTGTAGGGCTTGAGAATGGGCATGACCTGTTCCACGGCGGGCAAGGATTCCAGTGCGCCGTCAGGCAGCAAGCGCTCGTCTCCCAACAGGCCCACCACAGTGCGCTCAGAGCCGGTACTGACCATGGGCTGCAGGCCATACTGGCGGATACGCTCCAGCAGATGCTCCATCTGCTCTGCGGTGGCTTGCGGTTTGACGATAACGATCATAGGGTTACAGGACCTCGCCCAGCATTGTAAGAAAACGTTGGTTTTCCACCGGCAGGCCAACACTGACCCGCAGGTGATCCGGCATGCCGTAAGGGGTAAGCGGCCGGACGATCACGCCCCGAAGCAGCAGGGCCTCATAGGCGCGCTGTCCACCTCCCGGCACGGCAAAGGCGGTAAAGTTGCCTGCAGGCGGCAGGATTGTCAATCCAAGATTGCACAATCCATCGCGGAGGGCCACGATTCCCTGACGATTGTTGGCCAGGGTAGCCTGCAGATGGGCGCGATCCGTAAGCGCGGCATGCGCCGCCACCTGCGCCAGCGTATTGACGTTGAAGGGCTGACGAACCCGCTC
This sequence comes from Acidithiobacillus ferruginosus, assembly GCF_018854495.1. Lineage (GTDB taxonomy): Bacteria > Pseudomonadota > Gammaproteobacteria > Acidithiobacillales > Acidithiobacillaceae > Acidithiobacillus > Acidithiobacillus ferruginosus. Next base: position 2,382 of record NZ_JABBDR010000129.1, on the reverse strand, counting down.
CAGCACCGCCATCAGGTCGGGGTGGCCGATGCCGTAACCGCAACGCAGACCCGCCAGCCCATAGGCTTTGGAAAAAGTACGGGTAAGCATCAGGTTACCGAAGCGCCGCAGCCACCGTCTGCCATCCGGATAATCCGCCGCGTCCATCAGTTCCAGGTAGGCTTCGTCCAGCACCACCAGCGCATGGGAAGGCACGCTGTCGATAAAGGTCTCCAGGGCTTCCGCCGTAAGATACGTACCGGTGGGATTATTGGGATTGGCGATAAAAACCAGCCGGGTATTGGCATTGAGCAGGCTGGCCATGGCATCCAGGTCATGACCGTAATCCCGCGCCGGGGCGACCCGTACAGTCGCACCACTGGCCTGCGCGGCAATGGCATAAGCGGCAAAGGCATACTGCGAGACAATCACCTCCGTACCCGGCCCGGCAAAGGCACGCACCGCAAGCTCCACCACCTGATCGGAACCGTTGCCGAAAATAAATTGCCCAGGGTCCAGATCGAGCTGACGGGCCAGCAGCGCGCGCAACTCCGGAGCCGACCCTTCGGGGTACTGCGCCAGGGCGGGCAACGCCTCGCGGATGGCCGCCAGCGCCAGAGGACTCGGACCTAACGGATTTTCATTGGAGGCCAGCTTGATGGCGTCACGAATACCCAGTTCCCGTTCCAGTTCCGCCAGGGGCTTGCCCGGCTGATAGGGACGCAGGTCGGACACACCCGCTGCCGTATATTCCAGGTAGCTATTGCACATTTCAGAATACCGCCCGGGGATAACTGCCGAGACAGCGGCAAAAGGATGCCTGTTGCGCGAGCACATCCAGTACCGGCGCGATGGCGGCATCCTGACAATGGCCCAGCAAATCGAGATAAAAGACGTACTCCCAGATGGCCGAGCGTGCCGGCCGTGACTCGATGCGCGTCAGACTGATGCCCGCGTCGGCCAGCGGTGACAGCAGCGCATGCAGACTCCCCGGACGATTGGCGCCGGCCACCACCAGGCTGGTCTTGTCATTCCCCGTAGGTCGCGTGTGGATTTTGCCAATGATCAGAAAACGGGTGGTGTTCTCCGGGTTGTCTTCGATCCCCGCGGCCAGAATATCGAGGCCGTATGCTTCCGCGGCGAGGGTCGTGGAAATGGCGCTGCCATCGGCATCTGCCGCAGCCCGTTCCGCGGCAACCGCGTTGCTGGCCACATCCACCAATTCCACCTGCGGCAAGTGGGTCGCGAGCCACTGACGGCACTGGGCCCTGGTCTGATAATGGACGTAGACACGGCGGACGGTGGAGATGGGCACCTTGGCCACCAGATTATGGACGATGCGTAACTGGACCTCGCCGCAGATCTGCAAGGGGTAATCCAGGAGCAGATCCAGACTGAGGTTGACAGAACCTTCCGTGCTGTTCTCCACCGGCACCACACCGAACCGGGCCTGGCCACTGTCCACCAGGCGAAAAATTTCGGCGATCCCCGCGGTGGGCTGCAGAACGGCCGCGCGCCCGAAATGCTTCTGCGCCGCGATCTGCGAAAACGTGCCGGCGGGTCCAAGATAGGCCACTTGCAGGGGTTGCTCCAGGGCCAGACCTGCAGAGATGATCTCCCGAAAAATGATGGCAACCTGTTCGCTGGAAAAGGGGCCCGGGTTGTCGGCCATGACCCGACGCAAAATCTCCGACTCACGGTCTGGATGGTAAAAATTCACTTCGCCCGCAGCCTGTTTGACGGCACCCACCTGCTGCGCAAGCCGGCCCCGCTCGCCGAGCAGTCGCAGGAACTGCTGATCCACCTGATCGATGGCCTTACGCAGGGCCGCCAGTTCCGGGTTTTTCATAACCGCAACATGCGGGCGGCCAAGACTCCCGGGAGAGCGGCAACCTGCTCCAGCAATACTTCCGTCAGCGGCTGGTCGACGGCGATGAAGGAGAGCGCTGCTCCCGCCGGTTTTTCGCGGCCCAGGTGAAATTGCGCAATATTGATGCCCGCTGCGCCCAGCAACCCACCGATGCGCCCGATCAGACCGGGCTCGTCGCGATTCTGGATATAGAGCAGATCCCCCGCCAGAGGCATTTCCACGTCGATACCATCCAGTTGAACCAGGCGGGCCTGATGCTCATGAACCAGGGTTCCCACCGCCACCCGTTCACCCTGATCCATGCGCAGCGTCACCGCGATCCGGGCGCGCAGTTCGTCGGCTGATTCGCGTTTGCGGGTTTCGATGCCTATGCCGCGCTCCTTGGCGAGAACCGGGGCGTTGACGGCGTTGATGGTTTCCGGCAGGGCACTCTGCAGAATGCCCTTGAGAATGGCGGTGGTGAGGGCCGCCGTATTGAGTTCGGCAACTTCGCCGGCATATTCGATCACCACTTCGCGCAGCCCGGAACCCGC